>JAEZDV010000296.1 GCA_023417985.1 Actinomycetes bacterium
GGTCACGTGTTCAACGCTCTCGGCGACTGCCTCGACAGCCCGGGCCTCGGCCGCGACGGTGAGCAGTGGAGCATCCACCGCAAGCCGCCGGCGTTCGACGAGCTCGAGGGCAAGACCGAGATCCTCGAGACCGGCATCAAGGTCATCGACCTCCTCACCCCGTACGTCAAGGGCGGCAAGATCGGCCTGTTCGGTGGTGCCGGTGTCGGCAAGACCGTTCTGATCCAGGAGATGATCACCCGTATCGCGCGTGAGTTCTCCGGCACGTCGGTGTTCGCCGGCGTCGGCGAGCGCACCCGTGAGGGCACCGACCTCCACCTGGAGATGGAAGAGATGGGCGTCCTTCAGGACACTGCCCTTGTCTTCGGCCAGATGGACGAGCCGCCGGGAACGCGTATGCGCGTCGCCCTGTCGGCACTGACCATGGCGGAGTACTTCCGCGATGTCCAGGGCCAGGACGTCCTGCTGTTCATCGACAACATCTTCCGGTTCACCCAGGCCGGTTCCGAGGTGTCGACCCTTCTCGGTCGTATGCCTTCGGCCGTGGGTTACCAGCCGACGCTGGCCGACGAGATGGGTGAGCTGCAGGAGCGCATCACCTCGACGCGTGGTCGCTCGATCACCTCGCTCCAGGCGATCTACGTTCCCGCCGACGACTACACCGACCCTGCGCCGGCAACCACGTTCGCGCACCTCGATGCGACCACCGAGCTCTCGCGTCCGATTTCGCAGATGGGTATCTACCCCGCTGTGGACCCGCTGACGTCGACCTCGCGCATCCTCGAGCCCGGCATCGTCGGCGCGGATCACTTCCGTGTCGCCAACGAGGTCAAGCGGATCCTGCAGAAGTACAAGGAACTGCAGGACATCATCGCCATCCTCGGTATGGACGAGCTTTCCGAAGAGGACAAGGTCACGGTCAACCGTGCCCGTCGTCTCCAGAAGTTCCTCGGCCAGAACTTCATCGTCGCCGAGAAGTTCACGGGTCAGCCCGGTTCGGTCGTGCCGCTGAGCGACACGATCGAGGCGTTCGACCGCGTCTGCAAGGGCGAGTTCGACCACCTTCCGGAGCAGGCCTTCAACAGCTGCGGTGGACTCGACGATGTCGAGGCCGCGGCCAAGAAGATCTCCGGGAAGTAGGCCCGCATGGCTGAGATGCGCGTAGACATCGTTGCCGTCGAGGAACGTGTCTGGTCCGGAGAGGCGACTCTCGTCACCGCCCAGACCACCGAAGGCGAAATCGGCGTCATGCCCGGACACGAGCCGGTCCTCGGCCAGCTCGTCGAGGGCGGCGTCGTGTCGGTCAAGACCGCCGACGGGGAGCGTATCGTCATGGCGGTGGACGGTGGATTCCTCTCGGTGACCGCCACGACAGTGACGGTCCTCGCCGAGGCTGCCGTCCTGGTCGAAGATATCGACGTCGAGGCAGCGAAGTCGATCTTGGCCGAAAGCCAGGACGAGGCGGCAGTCGCAGCGGCCAGGGGCCGCCTGCGGGCCGTCGAACGGGCCTGATCGTCGAACAAAACGTAGAGCCGCGACGGAAGCCGACGACAGTGTCACCAGGAATGATTGTTCTCATCATCCTTGTGGTGCTGCTCGCGGCTGCCGTCGCGGCTCTCGTTTACCGGGCCCTGGCGCTTCGGGGCGGAGGAACGCAGGCGATTCTCCGGGTGCTTCCCCAGAACGACTCTTCGGGATGGCGCCACGGCCTCATCCGCTACGGAGACGACACACTGGAGTTCTACAAGCTCTCCAGCCTGCGCCCGGGTCCGGACACGCGGATTTCGCGGCAGGGTATCGAGGTGTCCTCCCGGCGAGCCCCCACAGCCGCCGAGTCGGACATCATGACCGAGGACATCGTGATCCTCGACATCGTCGACGGCGACGGATCTTTCGAGATCGCCCTCGACAGCGGCGCCAAGACGGCATTCCTGTCCTGGGTCGAGTCCAGGCCGTCGGGACGGTCCCAGCGCCGCCGTCCTTACTAGAGCAACACTTCTATGCGCCCGCTCCGGGCTTCCACAGGACATCGCCCTCAGGGTTGGTGACCCTGCTGAGGATGAACAACAGATCAGACAGACGGTTGAGATACTTCGCGGGCATGACGGATGTGGTCTCGGGTGCGGCTTCCACCGCGGCCCACGCTGAACGCTCCGCCCGGCGCGCCACCGTGCGCGCCGTGTGCAGTAGCGCTGCCGCCGGGGTGCCTCCCGGAAGAATGAAGGAATCGAGCGGTCCCAGCTCTTCGTTGAACTCGTCACACCACTTCTCGAGCCGATCGATGTACGGCTGGGTGATACGCAGCGGTGGGTACTTCGGATTCTCCGCCACCGGCGTCGACAGATCGGCACCCGCATCGAACAGATCGTTCTGGATCTGCTGCAGAACCGGGACGAGGCGCTCCGGGACGGAACCGAGCGCGAGCGCGACCCCGAGCGCGGCGTTGGTTTCGTCGCAATCGGCGTACGCGATCAGTCGTGGGTCGTTTTTGGATACCCGCGAAAAATCGCTGAGGCCCGTCGTACCGTCGTCTCCGGTACGGGTATAGATCCTGGTGAGATGCACTGCCATGGGCGCTACGGTACCGGTTCGGCTGTAGGGACAGACACGACGTTAGGCTGTGTCGTTGTGAGTGAACGCTTTCTTGTCACCGGGGGAAACCGGCTCGTTGGTGATGTCGTCGTCGGTGGTGCCAAGAACAGCGTGCTCAAGCTGATGGCGGCCGCGCTTCTCGCCGAGGGAACCACGACGATCACCAACTGTCCCGACATTCTGGACGTGCCTTTGATGGCGGAGGTCCTCCGCGGTCTCGGCTGCGAGGTGGAACTCGAGGGTGACGAAGTGCGGATCACCACGCCCGCCCAGCCGGAGTATCACGCCGACTTCGCCGCGGTGAAGCAGTTCCGGGCGTCCGTGTGTGTCCTGGGCCCGCTGGTGGCCCGGTGTCGCCGTGCCGTCGTGGCACTTCCCGGCGGAGACGCGATCGGCTCGCGCCCCCTCGACATGCACCAGTCGGGCCTGCGCCTGCTCGGAGCGCACAGCACCATCGAGCACGGTTGTGTCGTCGCCGAGGCGGACGACCTTCACGGCGCGACCATCCGGCTCGCCTTCCCGTCTGTCGGTGCCACCGAGAACATCCTCATGGCTGCTGTTCTCGCGAAGGGCGAGACCACGATCGACAATGCGGCGCGGGAACCGGAGATCGTCGACCTCTGCACGATGCTCGTCCAGATGGGGGCGCGGATCACCGGCGCAGGTAGCACGACCCTGCGGATCTCCGGTGTTCCGTCACTGTCGCCGACGAGCCACCGTTGTATCGGGGACCGCATCGTCGCCGCGACGTGGGGGATCGCGGCAGCGATGACCCGTGGTGACCTGACGGTGCGGGGCATCAACCCCAAACACCTCGCGCTCGTGCTCGACAAACTCCGGGGTGCCGGGGCAGAAGTTGCGCCGCTCGTCGACGGGTTCCGTGTCGTCCAGCGTGAGCGGCCACGCGCGGTCAACTTCGCGACGCTTCCGTTTCCGGGGTTCCCCACCGATCTCCAGCCGATGGCCATCGGTCTCGCGGCCGTCGCGGACGGGACATCGATGATCACCGAGAACGTCTTCGAGGCGCGGTTCCGGTTCGTCGAGGAAATGGTGCGGCTCGGAGCAGATGCGCGGACCGACGGACACCATGCCGTGATCCGCGGAGTCGAGGAACTCTCGAGCGCCCCGGTGTGGGCATCGGATATCCGTGCGGGCGCCGGCCTCGTGCTGGCAGGCCTCTGCGCGGACGGGGTGACCGAGGTGCACGACGTCTACCACATCGATCGTGGCTATCCGCGGTTCGTCGAGATCATCCAGGAGCTCGGCGGGAACATCGAGCGTGTGGGTGCCGGCGAACCGACGCTTCTGCACGGTTGAGGGACCCGCTGAAGACTGTGTCCGGCGTCACGATTGAAGAATCGGGGGTGCGGGGTACTGCTGAGGCGCCGCGACCTGCGGTTACTCGCCACGGAAACTCTGTGACCAGCTAATTTGCAGGGTAGTTCACCGTCGCGTAACTTAGTCCAAGTCAGAGCGACACGGACACCGACCCGGACCTGAGGGACTGGGAAAACGAGGTTGGACGAAGGCGCCTGGACGTTTACACGACACACGATCTTCTGGTAAGGTCGGTGTTCGCCCCCAAGGGAGCCGATGAGGATCCCCCGGAGGGACAACAACCCCGGATCGAACAAGTTGAAAAACTTGCGAGTGATGGTGTGTGCGTGTTCTTTGAGAACTCAACAGTGTGCCGATGAATGTCAGTGCCAATATTTTTGGTGCGATCATCTGCTTTTTGGTGGATGGTCAAATTTTGCTGGTCATCACATTCTTCCGTCTGTGGTGATCGGTTTTGCTAGTTTGAGTTTTGCATGCTAGTGATTTGGCTCTTTCAGTTTGACTGATTGGCCCTTCGGGGTTTGATCGAGAGTCTTCAACGGAGAGTTTGATCCTGGCTCAGGACGAACGCTGGCGGCGTGCTTAACACATGCAAGTCGA
>JAEZDV010000301.1 GCA_023417985.1 Actinomycetes bacterium
GAACCGGCCCGACGCGACCGCCGCGTCGTGGACGGAGGACGGGTGGTTCGTCACCGGGGACGTAGCAGTGGTCGACGAGGGCGGTTTCCACCGGATCGTCGGCCGGGAGTCGACCGATCTGATCGAATCCGGCGGTTTCCGGGTGGGGGCGGGAGAAATCGAGACGGTGCTGCTCGGCCATCCGGCGGTGGGGGAGGTAGCGGTGGTGGGCCTGCCCGACCCGGACCTCGGCGAGCGCATCACGGCGTTTGTCGTCCCCGCGTCCGCGGGACCGGAGGTGGACGAGGACGAGTTGATAAGCTATGTTGCAGAACAACTTTCGGTTCACAAGCGACCGCGTGAGATTCGGGTGGTGAGTACGCTGCCCCGCAACGCGATGGGAAAGGTGCAGAAGAGGAAACTCGGGACGGACGATCGGTGACGACGCTCCGTCCACGTCTTCGTGTCACCCCGGACTAGATAAACCACGGCCCAGGGGTTGCGCATGCTGTGGTGCTAGGCGGATTCTCTACTCCACGGTATATAGGTTTGTTACTTCGATGGGGGTTCGAGGGATGTCTGTAACGGATCAGATCCGTGTAGCCGAGCACGGCCGGGGTGGCGGCCGTGCGGGCGAGGCGCCGAAGTTCGTGGTGGACGGCAAACCGGCGTCGGTCCCGCTGCGTGATCTGCCCGCCGTCGCACGCAAACTCGTCGCACACTTCGCCGACAACGTCGCGCCGTGTTCCCTGCGACCGGGGGAATCGCTGCGCGGTGACGTCACCGAGGTGACGGTCCGTTGCCTGCGGATCGCGATTCATCTGCTCGACGCCGGAGAGCTGCCGTCCGACTCCGACCTCGCCGACCTGCGCAGCAGCGCCGCGCAGTGGGCGCGCGCCGGGTTCCGTCTCGAATACATGCTGCGCATCTATCACGAAGGCATCCGCCTGGGCTGGGAACTGGTCACCGAGCGAGCACGCGAAGGCGACGTCGCGTCGGTGGCCGATGCTTCACGACTGTGGATGGCACTGCTCGAGAAGGTGACGGTCGCCGCGACCACCGGGTTCGTCGCCGAACTCGACGCGATCCGCCGCGAGCGAGACGTCGCTGCACAGGAACTGGTCACCGCGCTGCTCAGCGGACAGGACGCTGCCTCGGTGGCGCAGCGTTCCGGCCTCGAACTCGCCGACGGGTACACCGTCCTCGCGGTGTCGCTGGCGCGGCACCCCGACGAGCGCAATCCCCACGTCCGGCCCGAGGTCGTCGCCCGGCGCACGCTGCGCCGCGTCGAGATCGAACTCGAAACGCTGTGCGAGGGCAAGCATCTTGCACTGCTCGGACCGGAGGGCGGCACCGTTCTGCTGCCCGGATCGTCCGCAACCGCGCTCATCGACGAGTTCCGCGAGCGGATCGGCACCGTCGCCGGCGTGGAGGTGACCGTCGCTCTCGTCCACGCGGAGGTTCCGGAGATCCCGTCGGCCGCCAAGCAGGCGCACGAACTCCTGGATCTGGCGCGGCGTCTGGGCCGCCCGGCGGGCGCCTACAGCATCGCCGACCTCGCCCTCGAATATCAGCTCACCCGGCCCGGCCCGGCGCGCAAGCACCTCGCCCGCGTGCTCGAACCCCTCGACGACGCCGCCGAACTGGTCGAGACTCTCGAGACCCACATCGCGCACGACCTGAGCCGCCAGCTCACGGCGCGCACGCTGCACGTACATGCCAACACCGTCGACTACCGCCTCAAGCGGGTCGCGCAGCTGACCGGGTTCGATCCGACCCGGCCGTCGGGGCTGCGGCAGCTCCAGGCAGCCTTGATCGCCCGCCGTCTCGAAGGGTTGTACCCCGAGGCCGGCTGACCTCACCGTCCCGTCACGCGTCCGTAGTTCACCCGATACCATGTGGCCAAGTTCACACGTGTCGGGGCGGACGGAACATCGTGGCGGGAGGGGAACACGTGACGGACGAATCCGGCGTGCCGACGCCGCGTCGGAGAGGATCCGATCGCGCGCGAGCGGTTCTGGTGGGCCTGGTGGTGATCGCGCTGGCCGTCGCGGCATTGGCGTTCGTGTCGGGGCAGTGGGGATTGGGCTGCTCGGCGACCGACGAGTACACGCTCGCGGTGGCACCGGCCCTGGCTCCCGCGGTCAGGGAGGCGCTCGCTCGCGCCGACACCGGATGCGCGGTCTTCCGTGTGACCGCGGAGGAACCGGGCGAGGTCGCGTCCAAACTGGGTACCGGTGCAGGTGCGCCCGACCTGTGGATCCCCGAGGGCGGAGGATGGGCACGGCGTGCCCAGGACGACGCCGCGGGGTCGGTGCGCACGCTTTCGCTTCCGGTGGCGACGACGCCGCTCGTTCTCGCGGGCGCCCCCGGCGCGGTGCCGGTCGCACCCAATTGGCGGTCGGCGCTCGCGGTTTCCGGCCTGAATCTGGGCAATCCGCTGCGCACCGGAACGGCGTCAGCGGCGATCCGCGCGGCGTTCGCGGAAACCGCCGACGACACCGTCGCAGTCGGGACGGTGCGCTCGGTACTCGCGGTGCTCGCCCAGCGCGAAGGGGCCCGCAAGACCGAGTCGCCGACAGGGCAGGCGGCGCTCGACGAGACCGTGGGTGACGACGTCACCGTGACCACCGAACAGCAGGCCCAGGTGTACCGGCGGACCCGGGAGCGGGACCTCGAGGTGTCGATCCCGGCGAACGGCACCGTGATGATCGACTACCCGGTCGTGGTCACCGCGCCCGATCCGGACCGCAACGCGCGTGCGGTAAGGACCGGGGCGGCACTCGTCGATGCCCTGAACTCCGCGGACGCGCGCGCGATTCTGTCCCGCGAGGGCTTCCGGGACGGCGTGGGACACGCCCTGTCCGACGTTCGTGGTCTGGGAACGGTCCCGGTGCTGGAGGTGCGGGACGATTCCGTCGTCGACGAGGCGCTGCGCATCTGGAGTCTGTTCGCGTTGCCGGTGCGCACCCTGATCGCGGTGGACGTGTCGGAGTCGATGCGACGGCAGGTCGACGGTACGACTCCGCTCGAGCTCGTCGGGCAGGCCGCGAGGGCCGCCGACGACGTCTTCCCGGACAGCGTGTCCGCCGGTCTGTGGATGTTCGCCGGCGACATCGGTGTCCAGGGGCGCGACTACGTGGAGATCGCGCCGGTCCGCCGCTTCGATACGGTCGTCGGCGGTGAGACGCAGCGGGAGATCGTCACCTCGCTCGACGAGCGGGTGCCGGACTCCGTCGGCGCCGGTACCGCGCTCTACGACACGGTTCTGGAGGCGTACCGCGCTGCACAGGCCGTTTACGACCCGAGAGCCGTCAACAGTGTGATCGTGGTGACGGACGGAGCGAACGACAACCCGCGGGGGATCGGCAAGGACGAACTGCTCGCGACCCTCGGCGAGCTGCACGACCCCGACCGGCCCGTGTCCGTCGTGACGGTCGGGGTGACGGAGGAGGCCGACGGCGAGGCGCTCGCTGAGATCTCGGCGGCCACCGGTGGCTCGAGCTATCTCGCGGCGGACATTCCCGAGCTGGCCCAGATCCTCGTCAGTGCTCTGGCAGACCGGAGTCGTCGTTGACCCGCGCGTCCCGCCGACGATGCCACAGGAAGCCGAGCGCCGTGATGAACAGGAACAGCACGAACGTCGACGCGAGCTGGGCGCGGGCACCGCTGTCGGAGAGCATCAGGGCGATGAAGCCGAGCAGCATCGCGAGCGTGAACCAGCTCAGGTAAGGGAAGAACCACATGCGCAGGCGCAGCGTTCCCTCTTCCTCGAACCGGCGACGCAACCGCAGATGCGCGACGACGATGAAGATCCAGATGGCGAGCAGCGCCGACCCGACGGCGTTGAGCAGGATCCCCAGAATCGTGTCGGGGAGCAGCCAGTTGAGCAGGACGCTCACGAAGCCGAAGAACACCGACAGCAGCACGGCGTTGCGGGGAACGCCGCGGTGCGTGAGCTTGCCGAGGATGGCCGGCCCGTCGCCGCCGCGGGCGAGCGAGTACGCCATCCGCGAGGTTCCGTACACGTTGGCGTTGAAGGCCGACAGCAGGGCGATCACCACGACGAGTTCCATGAACCCGGAGGCGTAGGGGAGTCCGGCCACGTCCAGCACCGCGATGAACGGCGAGGTTTCGCCACTCGCGGTGGTCCACGGCAACACCAGCACCATGATCGAGATCGCGCCGAGGTAGAACAGCGTGATACGCCAGACCACCGTGCGCACCGCCACCGCGATGGACCGTTCGGGGTCCTTGGATTCGGCCGCCGCGATGGTCACGATCTCGATGCCGCCGAAGGCGAAAGCGACCGCGAGCAACCCGGCTGCGATACCCGCCATGCCGTTGGGTGCGAAGCCGTCCCCGTCGCCGAGCAGGTGTGTGGTCCCCACCGGTTCGGTGCCCGGGAGCAGCCCGAAGACCAGCAGGACGCCGATTACCAGGAATCCGATGATGACCGCGACCTTGAGGGCCGCGAACCAGAACTCGAACTCACCGAAATTGGCTACCTGGGCGAGGTTGACGACCGCGAAGAAGGTCACGAACACCAGCGCGACCACCCATTGCGGGACCCCCGGCAGCCACGACTGCACGATGGCCGAGGCGCCGGTGATCTCCACGCCGAGCACCATGATCAACATGAACCAGTAGAGCCAGCCCATGGAGAAGCCGGCCCAGCGTCCGATGCCGATGCGGGCGTAGTGGGAGAACGATCCGCTGATGGGCAGCGCAGCACCCATCTCGCCGAGCATCCGCATCACGAAGATGACCATGATGCCGGCGAGGATGTAGGAGACGAGGACGGCCGGGCCCGCCGCCTGGATACCGACGCCCGACCCGAGGAACAGTCCGGCGCCGATAGCCGAGCCGAGCCCCATCATCGTCAGATGCCGGACTTTGAGCCCGCTCCCCAGATCCTCGGGAGTGTCCGTCTGTGGGGCTTGACTCACGATCGTCCTCAGTCGTTGGCGTGCAGAGCGGCATTCAGTTCGACGCCGCTGCCCTTGCTGGGCACGACCTCGACGGCGCCGCTCACCGAGTTGCGGCGGAGCAGCAGGTTCGACGCTCCGCTGAGTTCCTTGGCCTTGACGACGGTGCCGTCGGGGCCGGTGACCTTGGTACCCGCGGTGACGTACAGGCCGGCTTCGACGATGCAGTCGTCGCCGAGCGAGATGCCGACACCGGCGTTGGCGCCGAGCAGGCAGCGCTTGCCGACCGAGATGACTTCCTTGCCGCCACCGGACAGGGTGCCCATGATCGAGGCGCCGCCACCGACGTCGGAGCCGTCATCCACGACGACTCCCGCGGAGATGCGGCCTTCCACCATCGAGTTGCCGAGGGTACCGGCGTTGAAGTTCACGAAGCCCTCGTGCATCACGGTGGTGCCGGATGCGAGGTGAGCGCCTAGGCGCACGCGGTCGGCGTCGGCGATGCGGACACCCGACGGCACGACGTAGTCGACCATGCGCGGGAACTTGTCGACGCCGTAGACGGTGACCGGTCCGCGGATTCGCAGACGCGACCGGACGGTCTCGAAGTTCTCCACCGCGCACGGTCCGTAGTTGGTCCACACGACATTGGCGAGCAACCCGAAGATGCCGTCCAGGCTCTGCCCGTGCGGCTTCACCAGGCGGTGGGAGAGCAGGTGCAGACGCAGATAGACGTCGTGGGTGTCGACCGGAGCCGCGGACAGGTCGGCGATCGTGGTGCGCACGACGACCTGGTTCACGTCGCGGGCTTCGTCGGCTCCGGCAACCAGAGCCAGGTCCGACGGAATGTCGGTGCCCTCGAGGCGGGTCGTTCCCGTTTCGGTGTATTCGCCCAGCGTGGGGGCCGGGTACCAGGTATCGAGAACGGTCCCGTCGGCCGCGATGTTTGCGATGCCTACTGCTGATGCTCCGTGTGCACTCACGGTCGAGAAGCGTACTTGAGGCTCGAATCGGGCCGGTGATGCCCTGGGGAAAAACCCACTCGGTCCCAGCCGCGGGCGCCGTCGTCCGTATCGTTCACATATGGCCGTACCGCACCTGGACCTGCACACCGACCCCATCCAGCTGACCGCCGACCTCGTCGATATTCCGAGCGTCTCGCAGGACGAGACGCTCATCGCCGACGCGGTGGAGAAGGCGCTCCGCGAGCAGACGGACGGATTCGAGGTCGTGCGGAGCGGCAACTGCGTGCTCGCCCGCACCGACCGAGGTCTGGGCAGCCGCGTGATGCTGGCCGGGCACCTGGACACCGTGCCGATCGCCGACAACGTCCCGTCCCGGCTCGACGGCGACGTGCTGTGGGGCTGCGGTACGTCGGACATGAAAGCCGGTGACGCGGTCTTCCTGCACCTCGCGGCGACGATCACCGACCCGGCACACGACCTGACCCTCGTGATGTACGACTGCGAGGAGATCGCGGCGAAGTACAACGGCCTGGGCCGGATCGAGCGGGAGCTACGCGACTGGCTGGACGCCGACGTGGCGATCCTCGGCGAACCCACGGGCGGGGAGATCGAAGCGGGCTGCCAGGGCACCCTGCGCGTCCGGATCACGACGGACGGTGTCCGGGCGCACTCGGCGAGGTCGTGGCTGGGGGACAACGCGATCCACAAACTGGCGCCGGTGCTCGACCGGCTGTCGCGTTACGAGGCGCGGTCGGTCGACATCGACGGTTGCGTGTACCGCGAAGGGCTGTCGGCCGTGCGGATCGGCGGTGGGATCGCGGGCAACGTCGTGCCCGATGCGGCCGAACTCGACGTGAACTTCCGCTTCGCGCCCGACCGGAGTCCTGACGACGCTCTCGAGCACGTCCACGACGTTTTCGCCGGCCTGCCGATCACGATGGAAACGACCGACATGTCGCCGGGCGCGCTTCCGGGGTTGTCGCATCCGGCGGCCGCGGCGCTGGTGGAGGCTGCCGGTGGCCGGTTCCGGGCGAAGTACGGGTGGACGGACGTGTCGCGCTTCGCCGCACTCGGTATCCCGGCGGTCAACTACGGCCCCGGCGACCCCAACCTCGCCCACAAGCGGGACGAGCACGTCGAGGTCCAGCGGATCACCGACGTCACCTCCGTCCTCCGCACCTATCTGACGCGATAGCGTTTGCTCATGCCCGGAGAAACCCCTTCCGCATCCGACGACCGATTCGGTTCCCGCGACGACGTCGTCCAGCGAGGACCCGTCCAACTCCGCGGTGATCGTGCTCGCGACACCACGACCCGCGACCAGCGGTTGCTGGATCGGAGGGGCCCCTCCGATTGGGTCCACACCGATCCGTGGCGTGTGCTGCGCATCCAGAGCGAGTTCATCGAAGGTTTCGGTGCTCTCGCAGAGGTGCCGCGTGCGGTGGCGGTGTTCGGTTCGGCGCGCACACCCGTCGACCATCCCGACTACGAGACCGGCCGGCGACTCGGTGCGGCACTCGTCGAGGCGGGATACGCGGTGGTCACCGGCGGTGGCCCGGGGGCGATGGAGGCGGCGAACCGGGGCGCGTGCGAAGCGGGCGGCTTGTCGATCGGACTCGGGATCGAGCTTCCGTTCGAGCAGCGTCTCAACGAGTGGGTCGACCTCGGCCTGAACTTCCGGTACTTCTTCGCCCGCAAGACGATGTTCGTCAAGTACTCCCAGGCGTTCGTGTGCCTGCCCGGTGGATTCGGCACCATGGACGAGCTTTTCGAGGCACTCACCCTCGTCCAGACCGGCAAGATCACTCGCTTCCCGATCGTGTTGTTCGGCTCCGAGTACTGGTCGGGTCTGCTCGAGTGGCTCCGGGCCACCATGGTCCGCGAGGGGAAGGTCCTCGAGACCGATCTCGATCTGCTGTCGGTGACCGACAGTGTCGAGGAGGCCGTGCAGATCATCCGCGAGGCCCACCGGGGGGACGAGGAAGGCATTCTGTACGGAGAGGAGACGTCGTGGTGAGCGACCCGCGGCCGGTCTCGGTGTGCGTGTACTGCGCGTCGGGGCCCGTCGACCGCAAGTACCTGGAGTTCGCGTCGGCTCTGGGCACGGCGATCGGCCGACGAGGGTGGCAGCTGGTATCCGGCGGCGGCAACGTCTCGATGATGGGTGCGGTCGCCGAGGCCGCGCGGGAAGCGAACGCCCACACCGTCGGGGTGATCCCCAAGGCACTGGTCCACCGCGAGGTGGCCGATGTCGATGCGGACGAACTGATCGTCACCGAGACGATGCGGGAGCGGAAACGCATCATGGAGGATCGCGCGGATGCGTTCGTGACCCTCCCCGGTGGCATCGGCACGCTCGAGGAACTGTTCGAGACATGGACTGCCGGATATCTGGGTATGCACGAGAAACCGGTCGTCATGCTCGATCCCTTCGGGCATTTCGACGGGTTGCTCACGTGGCTCGAGTCGATGGTGGACACGGGCTTCGTGGCGCGACGCGCGCTCGACGGGCTGTACGTCACCGCCGATCTCGAGGACGCTCTGGATCGATGCGCGGGGTCACGCCGGGAGGGCTGAGGGATCGATTCTCCCGATCGTTCCCTACTCTCCGGTAAGTTCGGAGGGCGTTGCCGCCGTTCGTCCGACCGCCCGACGTCGCAGTGAGGATCCGCCAGTGAAAACCGCCACCGCAGAGCGTGAATCGACTGTATCCCTCCCCAGCCTGGTCGCCCAGTTGCCCGCGATGCTGCCCGACCTGCCGAGTCTGATGCGTGGCGCGGTGGGAATGACTCGCAAGCCGAGTGCCCGGGAGACGATCGGGTCGGTGTTCCAGAAACTGGCCGAACGCCGGCCCGACCATCCGTTCCTGCGGTTCGAAGGCGACACCCTCACCTACGGCGACGCCAATGCGCAGGTCAACCGTTACGCCTCCGTTCTGACCGCTCGGGGCGTCCGGACCGGAGACGTCGTGGCGATCCTCATGGAGAACAAGCCGGAGGCGCTTCTGCTCACTCTGGCGACCGTCAAACTCGGGGCCGCGGCCGGCATGCTCAACAACAACCAGCGCGGAGACGTACTCGAGCACAGCCTTTCCCTGCTCGACAGCAAGGTCCTGGTGGTCGACGAAGAATGCGCGGAGGCCCTCGAGACGCTCGATTCCGAACCACAGGCCGGTTCGGTGATGCGTCTGGCGGAACTCGACGCGCTCGCCGCGGATGCCGATGCGGCGAACCCGGCAGTGACGGAGACGCTTTCGGCCTCCGCGATCGCGTACTACATCTTCACCTCCGGAACCACCGGCTTGCCCAAGGCGAGCCGGATGTCCCATTTCCGCTGGCTGAAGTCCATGTCCGGCCTGGGCAGTCTCGGTGTGCGGTTGCGCCGCAACGACACTCTCTACTGCTGCCTGCCGCTCTACCACAACAACGCGCTGACGGTCGCGCTGTCGTCGGTGCTCGGCGCGGGTGCGACCTTCGCACTGGGCAAGAAGTTCTCGGCGTCGAAGTTCTGGGACGACGCCGAGCGCAACAACGCGACGGCATTCATCTACATCGGCGAGTTCTGCCGTTATCTGCTCGGTCAGCCCGAGCGCCCCGGCGACCGCGACCACAACATCCGGCTCATGGTCGGCAACGGCCTCCGCGCCGAGATCTGGGACGAGTTCACCGAGCGCTTCGGAATCGACCGGGTCGCGGAGTTCTACGGCGCGAGCGAGTGCAACATCGCTTTCATCAACGCGCTCAACCAGCGGCGCACCGCGGGTGTCTGCCCGCTGCCGTACGCGGTCGTCGAGTTCGACCCGGAGACGGGCTCCGCGCGCCGTGGGGAGGACGGCAGGCTGGTGCGCGTCGGGCGAGGTGAGGTCGGTCTGCTGCTCGCGAAGGTCACCGACCGCTCACCGTTCGACGGATACACCGATCCCGACGCCACCGAATCCAAGCTCGTCCGCGACGCATTCGCCGACGGGGATACCTGGTTCGACACCGGAGACCTCGTCCGCAGTCAGGGATACATGCACGTCGCGTTCGTCGACCGGCTCGGCGACACCTTCCGCTGGAAGGGCGAGAACGTCGCGACGACCCAGGTCGAGGGCGCGATCTCCGCGCACGAATCGATCTCCGGCGTGGTCGTGTACGGCGTCGAGGTGCCGGGCGCGGACGGGCGTGCGGGCATGGCGGCGGTGACGCTGAAGGACGGTGCGGAGTTCGACGGCGGCGCGCTGGCAGACACCCTGCACCGCAACCTGCCGGGCTACGCGGTGCCGCTGTTCGTCCGCGTCGTGGAGGAACTCGAGTACACGACGACCTTCAAAAGCCGGAAGGTGGACCTGCGCGAGCAGGGTTACGACGATATCGGGAGCGACGACCTGTACGTGCTCGCGAGCAAGAGCGAAGGCTTCGCCCCGATCTTCGAGGGATACGTCGACGGCGTGGCACGGGGAGATCTGCCGAAGCCCTGAACCGGACGGACGCCGACCGGCCGGAATCGGCGGCCGTGTCAGGATGAAGGCATGAGCGGCTCCGCTAGCGACACCTCCGAGCATCCGCCCGTCACACCCGGCCACGACGCCCCGGCCCCTCCCGGGCCGGTTCCGCCGCCCCTGTGCGGGCGTCCGGTCGCCACTGACCGTGCGCTCGTCATGGCGATCGTCAACCGCACCCCCGACTCCTTCTACGACCGCGGAGCGACCTTCAGTGACGACGCGGCGCTCGCGGCCGTGGACAGGGCCGTCTCCGAGGGTGCCGACCTCGTCGATATCGGCGGCGTGAAGGCCGGGCCGGGTGAGGTCGTCGACACGGCCGAAGAACTCCGCCGCGTCGTTCCGTTCGTGGCAGCGATCCGGGAGCGGTATCCGGAGGTCCTGATCAGCATCGACACGTGGCGCAGCGAGGTGGCGCGTCGCGCGGTGGCGGAAGGGGCCGACCTCGTCAACGACACGTGGGCGGGCGCCGACCCGCAGCTCGTCGAGGTCGCGGCCGAACTCGGCGCGGGCATCGTGTGCTCGCACACCGGAGGAGCGATCCCGCGGACCCGCCCGCACCGGGTCCACTACCGGGACATCGTCGAGCAGGTGGCCGCGGAGGTCGTGTCCGCCGCCGAGAACGCGGCGCGGACGGGCGTGGCAACCGATTCGATCCTCATCGACCCCACCCACGATTTCGGAAAAAACACCTATCACGGGCTCGCTCTGTTGCGGGGCGTGGAAGTTCTTGTAAACAGCGGGTGGCCTGTGCTTATGGCGCTGAGCAATAAGGACTTCGTAGGCGAGACTCTTGGTGTCGAACTCGAAGACCGGTTGGAGGGCACCTTGGCAGCGACAGCATTGGCCGCAGCAGCAGGAGCAAGAATGTTCCGGGTACACGAGGTCGCGGCCACCCGCCGGGTGGTCGACATGGTGGCGGCGATCGCGGGCACACGCCCGCCTGCCCGCACAGTGAGGGGGCTGGCATGAGCGCACCGACTCGCATCTGGACCGAGGCGAACAGCTGGGACCAGCCGACCTGGACCGTCGGCGAACTCGAACGCGCGAAGGCCGGACGCACCGTGACCGTGGTGCTCCCGGCGCTCGACGAGCAGGAAACCGTCGCGGGCGTGGTCGACACCATCCATCCGCTGCTCGGCGGGCTCGTGGACGAACTCGTGGTGCTCGATTCCGGGTCGACCGACGAGACGGCGGCCCGTGCGCGCGCCGCAGGAGCGCGCGTGGTCTCGCGCGAGGAAGCGGTACCCGGACTGGCTCCGGCACCGGGCAAGGGCGAGGTGCTGTGGCGATCGCTGGCGGGCACGTCCGGCGACATCATCGCCTTCGTCGATTCGGACCTGATCAACCCGGATCCGGCGTTCGTACCGAAGCTGCTCGGACCGCTGCTGCTCGGCGACGGCATCCACCTGGTGAAGGGCTACTACCGCCGCCCCCTCCAGACTCGCGGCGGGGAGGACTCGAACGGGGGAGGACGCGTCACCGAACTCGTGGCCCGGCCGCTCCTCGCGGCTCTGCGACCGGAGCTGACCTGTGTGCTCCAGCCGCTGGGCGGCGAGTACGCCGGCACCCGGGAACTGCTCGAAGCAGTGCCGTTCGCTCCCGGCTACGGCGTCGAGATCGGTCTGCTCCTCGACACCTACGATCGCCTCGGCTTGAACGCGATAGCCCAGGTCAACCTCGGCGTGCGGAAACACCGCAACCGGCCGCTGTCCGAACTGGGGGCGATGAGCCGCCAGATCGTCGGCACCATGCTCGGAAGGTGCGGGATTCCCGATTCGGGAGCGCCCCTGACCCAGTTCCTGGTCGAGGGTGAGTCGTTCGTGTCGTTCGACACCGAGGTCGACCTCGAGGACCGCCCGCCGATGCGCACCATCACCCGCTGATCCTCTCTCCCGGGCCCGGGGGGGGGGGGGGGGGGGCGGGG
>JAEZDV010000351.1 GCA_023417985.1 Actinomycetes bacterium
GAGCGACGCGGTGTGTGCAGTGATCGAAGAGTGACGTTCCGCACATGCCGCGCCCGGGTGAAAACTATGACAGACCTGGACCCCTACTCGCCGGTACGGCGTGTCGTGTTGGGATGCCCTTAGAACGAGCAGGTAGGGGCGTGTCGGGAAACACCGAAGGGGCCACCGTTCCGTGGTATCCCGGCCGATGGCCCCTCCTGACACTCGGGGGCGAGCGTGTCCGTCCGTCAGGCGGGCACGCCGTCGGTCGGCAGCAGTCTGGCGAGGACGTCCGCGAGGGTGATGAGACCCACCACTCGGCCGTCCGCTGTGACAGTTGCCAAATGGTTGCGGGTTTCCCGCATCGTGTGGAGGGCTTCGTAGACCGCCACGGACGAGTCGAGCGTCAGGGCCGGACGCATCAGATCCGCCGCGGTGACGCCCTCCGCCGCTTGCAGACTGTCCCGCACATGCACGACTCCGTCGACGTGTCCGTTACCGCGCACGAGCAGTCTCAGGTGGCCGGTGCTGTGTGCGGTCTCCTGGATCTCGTGCGCAGTCGCCTCCGGCCGGACGCTGCTCGGCGGCGACGGCGTCACGATGTCACCGAGCGTGAGTGCCTCGAGCTCGAGCGCACTGGTCAGGTGCCCGTGGTAGCGCTCGTCGAGTGTGCCGACGGTGGCGGAATGCTCCACGAGGTGCCGCAGCGCATCGGGGTCCTGGCCGGTGCTCACCTGGTCGACGGCATCGACGCCCACCTTGCGCAGGCACCAGTTCGCCAGCTGATTCAGCCGGACGATGACGGGCCGTGTGACCCACATGAACCCGCGCATGGGAATGGCGAGCATGGTCGCCGACTTCTCCGGATGCGCGATCGCCCAAGACTTCGGTGCCATCTCGCCGACCACAAGGTGCAGGAACGTCACGATGATCAGGGCGAGGACGAAACCGGCGACGTCCGCCAGCCACAACGGCGCACCCCAGGTCTCGAACAGGGGAGTGAGCCAATGGTGCACGGCGGGTTTGGTCGTCGCACCGAGTGCGAGCGTGCACACCGTGATACCGAGCTGCGAACCTGCGAGCAGCACGGACAACTCCGACGCGCTCCGCAGAGCAGCGCGTGCCGATCGGCTGTCCGGCGCCGCGTCCTCGAGCCGATGGCGCCGTGCGGCGATCAGAGCGAACTCGACCGCGACGAAAAATGCACTGGCCGCGATCAATCCGACTGTGACGGCCAGAACCACCCACGGATTACTCATCGCGCGTCGCCTCCTCGTTCCTTACGGTCACGTGCAACGAGGCCGGCACATGCTTTTCGATGTCGCGGACCTGCGCGACGAGCGTGCGCCGTGGTGGCCGCTCTTCGTGCACCAGGTCGGCGGGGTCGGGATCGAGCCGGATCTCGACGGTGTCGCCGATTTCGGGCAACCCGCCGAACTCGGTGATGACCAGTCCGGCGAGGGTCTCGTAATCACCTTCCGGCAGTTCGTGTTCGAGCGTGCGGTTCACCTCGTCGAGGTGCGCATCGCCCCGGATGAGCCAGCCGTCGCCGTCGCGCACGATGACCTCGGCCGAGACCGCCGGATCGTGCTCGTCGGCGATCTCGCCCACGAGTTCTTCGGCGATGTCCTCGATCGTGACGACGCCGGCGAAGCCTCCGTATTCGTCGATCACCAAGGCCATTTCGTCGTTGGCGGCGGTGAGTTCCTTCAGAACGTCCGGCAAGGGCAGAGTCGCGGGAACGATGACGGGGGGACGGCACACCGATGCGGCTGTGCCCGCCTGGGCGTGCACGTCGAGTAGGTCGTGCAAATGCACCACACCACGAAGGTCGTCGGACGAGGTGCCGACCACCGGATACCGCGTGTGTCCCGTGCTCATCTTGGCGAGGATCTCGCGCACCGGTTCGTCGAGATCGACGACATCCACGTGCGCGCGGGGGATCATGGCGTGTTCGGCGGTCCGGGTGGGAAAGTCGAGGATGCGATCGAGCAGTGTCGACAGTTCTTTGGGAAGTTCGCCGGCGTCACGGGATTCGGCGACGATGTGCTCCAGGTCACGGGGCGTCGCCGAATGTTCCACGTCGTGAACAGGTTCGATGCGCAGCGCACGCAGGAGCAGATTCGACGAGGCGTCGAACAGCCGGATCAGCCAGCCGAACAGCTTGAGATAGATGGTGGTGGACAGAGCCAGCCACCTTGCGACGGGCTCGGGCCGTGCGATCGCCAGGTTCTTCGGCACGAGCTCACCGAAAACCATCTGGACGACAGTGGAGAACAGCACGGCGAGGACTGTGCCGAATGCCACACCTACTGCGGTGGGGATTCCGATTCCGCCGAACGCTTCGCCGAGGCCGCTACCGATGAGAGGTTCTGCGACGTAACCGACGAGCAGGCCGGTGACGGTGATACCGAGTTGCGCACCCGACAACATGAAGGAGGTGCGTCTTGTGACGGACAAGGCGCGTGCCGCGGCGGTGTCACCGCTTTCGGCGCGGGCTTTCAATCGTGACCGGTCCACGGCCATGTAAGCGAATTCCTGGGCTACGAAGTAGCCGGTCACGGCGGTGATGGCCAGTACTACGGCGATACCGAACGCGATTCCGAGGGCGGTCAGCACGGGAGGCTCCGGTGCTCGGCGCCGGGAGGTTCGTCACTCGTGGGCGGGATGGGTCTTCGAGGTTTGCGCTTGGCGCGACTCATGGCTCTCTCTGGTATTCGCGGACAAAGGGTCTACAGAGATTATGACGGATCGGGCGCGTGCAAAGTTCCCTGAGTGCGGCAAGTGCGATCACCCGCACATCGTCCGGGAGCGCCACTGGGTTGTGAAGAGAACACGCCGTCGTGGTCCGGCACCGGGGGAGGGCCTCGGTGCAAGTGTGGGTGGTCGAACATCGTCACTGCGGGAAAGCGTGGTGTGAGGGGCGGGACGGTGCGGGGTCGCGTACCCGCGATCCGCGGATGTGCTTGTGGGGCAACGGTGCCGGCCTGCTGGGACGCCTGTGGGGGCGACGCTGGGGGAGAACCGTTCGATGCGGCACACCGTCGTTTCCGGGGACCGGGCAGCGGCGGCGTGATACGACGGCCCGGATTGCCGCGCCTAGACTCTTCCGGTGCAAACCGTGTCGGAAACCCTTCGATCGCCTCGGCGCCTCACCACCGAAATCCTGGCCGGTCTGGTGACCGCACTCGCGTTGATCCCCGAGGTGGTGTCGTTCGCCGTCATCGCCGGGGTCGACCCGAAGGTCGCGCTCTACACGTCGTGCATCATGGCGATGACCATCGCGTTCGTCGGTGGCCGCCCGGCGATGGTTTCTGCCGCTGCGGGAGCGACGGCGCTGGTGATCGCGCCGCTCGTCGCCTCACACGGTCTGGACTACCTCATCGCCGCCGTGTGGCTCGCCGGAGCCCTGCAGATCGTGCTCGCCGTCGCCGGCGTGGCGAAGTTGATGCGCTTCATTCCCCGCTCGGTGATGATCGGCTTCGTCAACGCCCTGGCGATTCTGATCTTCGCGGCACAACTGCGCCACCTGTTCGGCGTGCCGTGGCTCGTGTACCCCCTGGTGGCGATCGGGATCGTCATGATCGTGGTCATCCCGAAACTGACGACCGCGGTGCCTGCCGCGCTGATCGCGATAGTCGTGCTCACGGGCGCGGTAGTCCTGTTCGGGCTCGACGTGCCCGATGTGGCCGACCAGGGGGACCTCCCCGGCGGATTCCCGACGTGGATGGTCCCCGACGTTCCCTTCACGACGGAGACTCTCGCGATCATCGCGCCGTACGCGGTCGGTCTCGCGCTCGTCGGGCTCATGGAGTCGCTGATGACCGCGAAACTGGTAGACGAGATCACCGACAGCCGATCGGACAAGACCCGCGAGGCGTGGGGACAGGGAGTCGCGAATTGGGCCGGCGCACTGTTCGGCGGTATGGGCGGCTGCGCGATGATCGGGCAGACGATGATCAACGTCAAGGAAGGGCGCGCGCGGACGCGGATATCGACGTTCCTCGCGGGACTGTTCCTGCTGCTGCTATGTGTCACCGTCGGCGACGTGGTCGGGGCCGTACCGATGGCCGCGCTGGTTGCGGTGATGCTGGTGATTGCCGTGACGACGCTCGACTGGCACAGTATCGCGCCTCGGACGCTCCGGTTGATGCCCCGCAGCGAGACCCTGGTGATGGTGGTGACCGTCGCGGCGACGCTCGCCACCGACAATCTCGCGATCGGCGTGGTCTCGGGTGTCGTGGCCGCGATGGTCGCGTTCGCGCGCAGGGTCGCGCACATGACCCGGGTGGAGACCGCCGACATGGCGGGGACCCGCACGTACCGGGTGTCCGGCGAACTGTTCTGGGCGTCGAGCAACGACCTGGTGTACCGCTTCGACTACGCACACGACCCCGAGCATGTGGTCATCGATCTCGCCGATGCCGAAGTGTGGGATGCCTCGACGGTGGCGACCTTCGACTCGGTCCAGCAGAAGTACGCCGAGCGAGGTAAGCGAGTGGAGATCGTCGGACTGGACGGGGCGAGTATGGCCCGTCTCGAGCGCCTGTCCGGAAAGCTCGGCTGAGATCGGGGCGACGCGGGAAGTGCGAGACATTCGACCCGATTTACCGAAAAGGAACAATTGCGGTAATTCGAATTACCCGCCATTCGATGGCGGATTCGCGTGGTGCATCTTCCGCGAATTTCGGTGACGGATATACCGGCGGTCGAGCGCGCTTGTCGAGCCCCGGGGCAGGCGAGATTCCAGCCCTGCAACCAGCACGAACTAATCTCTCGAGGGGGTCTCCGCCGTCGCCGTGGACAAACCGAGACGCCTGCTGCGGGCCGAATCGGGGATGCCACTCGCACTGCGAGAACAGGAGAATGCGGCGAGAATGGGATGGCGGTGCCAGAATTTGCTGGTACTACCGATGAAAACCGCATGATCGGAGGAGCACAATGATCGATTTCGCCTTCCTGGCAGATTTCTTCAGCGCAGCCTCGTCACTCTTCGACGCCCTGAACTTCTTCTCCGGTTCGGCTGAGATGCTCGGCTAGTACCAGGTCCGTAGCGCACGACGAGGGGCCCGTGGCCGACCACGGGTCCCTCGTCGTCGCTCCTCCGTGTGCGCGGCGTCGACGGTGTGGAACCGGCCCTCGTCGAGAACGAGCACGGGTCGGGGAAAAAAGAGCCGAGCAGGTCCCGCAGGTCTCGGCCGTCAGATGGGTTGACACATCGTCCTCCTGGATCGACCGGGCGGATGCTTCGGACGTACCCGGTGATGCGTCGGCCGATTCGGAGGGCACGAAACCGTGAAGTGTCGGACGGCTCTCGGAGTACGAGCCGGCGGAGCGTATCTCCACCGACACCTGTGCTCCCGGCCGAGATCGCGATCTTCGGCCCTGTCGACAGGAGAATCAAGGCACGCTTGCTCACGCAGAACGGCTCCGCCCGGGAATATTTCGGTTTAGATTGTCCGGAAACGCCGGACTCCGAACCGGTACCGAGGGCAGGGGATCCGATGAGCGCATCGCGAAACATCACCCGGTTCGCCGTCACAGCGGCGTGCATCGCCGCAGTAGCTGTCGGAGGTACAGCAACCGCCGCGGCGGACGAATGGCCGCCGATGCCCGATTACCCCACTCCGTTCGTGCCGTTCGAGACGAAGAATTTCCTCACCCCGGCCGACCCGGCCTACTGGAACCCGATCGACGCACGGGAGCGGCTCACGTCGCCTTTCGGTACGAGTACCCGGATCGTGTGTACCGCGTTCCACGGCGTCACCTACGACTGCTGGCAGGCCGACGAGCGCGGGAATCCGCACAAGCTCGTGCGATTGCCCGTGAACCTGCCCAGCGTGACCGGTAGTTCGATGCCGGGTGGCGGCCCAGGCCACTACGTCTATCCGGGATTCATTCCCGGCATCTGACGCAGTGCAACGCGTCGGGCAGAATCGTCGAATTCGGGGGCAGCATCTGCCGGTGGACAGCCTGACGTTCACATTCCCCTGCGCCTGCGTGCGGCGTTCGCCTACGGTCGGACGTACGTGACGAAGGGTGGCCGCACGATGACGTCCAGTGGCGAGGCCCCGCGAGTGGTGGTAGGTGTCGACGGTTCCGATCCGTCGATCAACGCTCTTCGATGGGCGGCGCGCATTGCACCCGGCCTCGGCGCGAGCATCGAGGCAGTGACCGCGTGGCAGTTGCCGAACACGTACGGCTTCGCGGCATATCCCGAGGGGTACCGCCCGGACGAGGATGCGGCGACCGTCTTGAAAGCGGCGCTCGCCGAGGCATACGGAGAGGATCTTCCTTCCGGGTTACGCGAGCGCGTCGCCGCGGGGAATCCGGCACAGGTTCTCACCGAAGCGAGTAATGACGCAACGATCGTGGTGGTGGGCAGCAGGGGGCACGGTGGGTTCGCCGGACTGCTGATCGGTTCGGTCAGTTCGTATGTCGCCGAGCACGCGGCATGTCCCGTACTGGTGATCCGTCGAGGCGCCCGCGGCCGGGGAGAGTCCGTCGATCAGCCTGCCGCCGATCGATGAACTCGAAATAACCCCGGCCCGAAATCTCGGCTCCACGCCAGATCGCCGTGTACGCGAACCCGGTGACGAACCCGCTTCCCAGCCCGAACGTGAATGCTGTGTCCATGGTCGCGCGCAGGTCCAGCCACGGACGTCCGTCGATGTCCTTCACCAGGAAACGGGTTTCGCCGGGAACCTCCATCGGGTTTCCGTAGGGCGTCGGTTCGGGTGTGTCGCGCAGTCGTACCACTTCGAACGACACATCCTCGAACCTCGTGCCGTACCGGTCGCGGGAACGGTGGTGTGCTGTCGTCATCAGTGGGGTGCCACCGATCGAGTACCGGCTGAGCAGGATCTGGTTGTCGGCGTCGAGATTGACGATCTGATACACGAAATAATCGAGGGGAGCTTTGAACGACGGGTGCAGTGGCGTGTCGCGCACAAGATAGGGGCTCGGGCAAGCACCGTATTCGAACGAGCACAGACCCTCTACGTCGATCGTGTTGCCGGCGTGGGTGATTGCGCCCGCATACTCGGTGAGCAGACCGAAGTGCTTGTAGACCGGGTTGCGGAAGAACCACGAGACCTTGTCCGTGTTGGTCAGGCGCAACGCGATCTCTACGTCACCGAGGTGACCTTCGAGCCGGAAGTGCGGGTAACCGCCGGTCAGCGTCAGGTCGTCGCCGAAGCGCAGCGCCGAACCGTCCGGAGCCGCAAAGAACGTGTCGTCGAAGGCGTAGTTGCCGAAGTGCGCGGGGTGTGATGCCGCGGTACCGGCAACGACGGATGCGTTGCGGCGGGGACTGCCGGCGAGGGCGTGGTCGTTGTCGAACGCCGTGGATCCGGTTGCGCCGACGAGGGACATCATCGAGAAGAACCGGTGCGGTTCCGGGAGATCGGGGATCATGACCCCATAGTGAGTCCAGCCCACACTCCGTGACCGCATGCGCGGCACCAGGATCTCCGGATCCGAAAAGGGTTTCCCATCCGACGATTCCGCGGAATCGACGATGCGAAGTGCAGAACGCAGGACGCGATGGACGACTGTCGAAGCGGCGCGGTGCATGGCCGGGATACTGCCACGTCGCTCGCGCCGAATATGCCTGGCGTGAGTGCTCAGGCGTTCGCTCGCTCGGACCCGATCTGAGCTTGCGCGAAGCGCAGCAACTCGTCGAGGGCGGTCCGGCTACGGGTCAGACACCCGATGCGGCTGTCGATGTCTTCGATCTCGCTGCCGAGCATGTCGGCGAAGACCCGGTCGCAGTTGCGTGTCCACCGGCCCTCGAGTCCGTCGCGTCGGTCGAGAACCGGCGGGATCAGGCGCGTGGGCACACCCGAGCGCACGAGGTCGCGGATCAACATCGCGCGCGCGGCGTCGTTCTCGCTGTAATCGCGGTAGCCGTTCGCGCTCCGCCCCGGGTGGAGCAGGCCTTCCTGCTCGTAATAGCGCAGCATCCGGGAAGAGAGTCCGGTTCTGCGGGAGAGGTCACCGATCCGCATGTTTCTTCCTTGACCTCGACCTTGACCTTGACGCTGATGTCAAAGTTTAGCGTCGTCACATGACCGACGTCGACCGTTCGACCACATCGGAGAATACCGCGACGCAACCCGGTGCCCGGTCTCCGGCGAAGCAGTCGCTGCCTTGGACGAAACTGATCGCGCTGACCTTCGCCGCGTTCGCCACGGTGACCATGGAGATGCTGCCGTCGGGTCTCCTCCCGCAGATCGGGCGCGGGCTGGGAGTCGAACCCGCGGTGGCCGGGGCGCTGGTCACGGCCTGGGCACTGACGGTCGCGCTGACCAGCATGCCCTTGGTGCGCGCCACGATGAAGGTGCGCCGGACCCTCCTGATTCCGGCGACACTCGGGGTGGTTGCGGTGTCGAGCCTGGTGACGGCATTCGCGCCGACCTTCGAAGTAGCGCTTCTCGGGCGGGTGGCCGCCGCGGCCGGGCACGGAGTGTTCTGGGCGGTGATCGTCGCGTACGTCTCCGGCATCGTCGCGCCCGAGCAGATCGGACGCGCGTTGGCAATCGTGTTGTCCGGCCCCACGATCGCGGGATTCGTCGGACTCCCACTCGGTGCCGCACTCGTCGAAGTCGCGGGATGGCGCGCGATTTTCGGCGGTGCATCCCTTGTGCTGGCCCTTACCGCGGGACTCCTCGTACCGCTTCTCGCCGATGAACCAGACGGGACGGACACTTCCGGTACCGCCGCGGGCGCACGCTGGGATCGCAGCGTGATTCTGTCCGTCGGTACCGCGTTCGCTGCGGCGCTCGTGCTCGTCGCGCACTTCGTGTTGTTCACCTACGTCGCGCTGCTCATCACCGAGGTCGCAGATTGGGATGCCGGTGCCGTGGCGGTGTTGCTGACGGTGTTCGGTGCGGCCAGTGCCGCCGGGGTTGCACTGTCGGGCTGGCTGTCGGATCGTTGGCCCCGGGCCACTCTGCCTGCCTCCGCCTTCGCGGCGCTCGCCGCATTCAGCATGCTGTGCATCGCGCCTGCGGTGCCGGCGGTGTTCGTGGGCGCGATCGTGATTTGGGGAGGGTTCATCGGCTTGTTTCCGCCCGCGATGCAGGTCCGGGTACTCCGACTGGCGTCACCGCAGTTCCGCCCCGCGGCGGGCGGTGTTGTCGTCACCGTTCTCAGCCTCGGTGTGGCGGGCGGTGCCGCGCTCGGGGGACTGATCGTCGGATCGGAGGTCGCCGCGTCCGGAGTCGAGGGGCTGGCTCCGGTCGCTCTGCTCGTGGGGGCTTTCGGTGCTTTCGGTCTGCTGCTGGCGAGTCGCGCGTGACGCGAGCGGCCGGAGTGGACCGGATTCAGGGAGAGGTTGTGTCACCACGGGAATGTGTCGGGTGGGTTCGAGGCTGGTGTGTCCAGAAGCTTGTCGAGCCACAACACTGCTTCGACGAGCATTTCGAGGCGGCCCATCCAGTCCATGCCCAGTCCGACAGGCCCCAACTTCACCCGTGCTTCGGATGCGCCACCGGCAAGTACGGCGGCGACAGCTTTCATGATGCTCGACTGAGGTTCCGCGACGCTGCTCAGGTCGACCACACCGCCGTCCGCCGTGTGGATCGTGAGCGAGACACCCTCGTCGCCACGCACTTCGGGCCCGCACTTACTGACCAGCACATCCGCGATGGCGCTGACCACCCACCGGAACACACCGTTGTAGGGAGGAGGGTGCGAGTCGGTGCTGGAGATCAGCATCCCGACCGCCTCGGTCAGTTCGGTGTACGCCTCGTCGTCGGCCAGAGCGAGCAGATAGCCACCGATCTCCGCGTCGGTCCGCGTGGTGCCGGGTGATTCGTCGTTCATCCCTTTCGGGTGCCCGGGACGGTGGGTTGTCACACATCTCACTTCCGCACCAGGCGCCCGAACGTTCGCAAGAGTTGTGGTCGACATCACAGTCGGCTCGTACGCTGAGGTGATGAAACACGTCAGCACCGGCCCACGCGATCTGACCGTCGACGTGGGAGACATGATCGAACTGCGCGTAGAGGAGAACACTTCCCGCGACTACTGCTGGTTCGTCAACCGGGTGGGCGCGGGTCTCGTGCTGCACGACGTCCGGTTCGTGCCCTCGAAAAACCCGTTTCCCGGGGCATCGAGCGAGCGGATCTTCTACCTCCACGCGAGGCGCCCCGGGAGTTGGCCGGTGTCGCTGCGTATGCGGCGACTGGCGGATCTCGACGCGGACCGGGCGAACATGACCGTCACGGTCACCTGAGCACGCGGCGTCAGCGCAACGCGTCCGGAGCGTCCAGGTCGCGTGCCGAGTAGGTGTCGCACGCCGAGACCTGACCGGTCCGGTAGCCGGCGAGGAACCATTTCTGTCGCTGCTCGGAAGAGCCGTGCGTCCACGCTTCCGGGTTGACGCGACCCGAAGCGGCCGACTGGATCCGGTCGTCACCCACGGCGGACGCCGCGGAGAGCGCGTCCCGGATGTCGGTGTCGCTGAGCGGGGTGAGGAACGGCTGCCCCGTACTCGGATCGGGCATCTTGTCCGCGTGGTACGCCCACACCCCCGCGTAACAGTCGGCCTGGAGCTCGGTGCGGACCGCTCCGGACTCGGGTCCGCGCGGGTCGGCCTGTGCGCGCCCGAGGTCGCCGAGCTGGTTCTGGATGTGATGACCAACCTCGTGCGCGACCACGTACTCCTGCGCGAGCGGTCCGGCACTCGCTCCGAAGCGCGTCACGAGTTCTTCGAAGAAGCTGGTGTCGAAATACGCCGTTTCGTCGGGCGGGCAGTAGAACGGGCCGATATCGCTGGTGGCATTGCCGCAGCCCGTCGAGGTCGCACCATTGAAGAGTTCGACGCCGGGCTGCACGTACGCCACTCCGGTCTGCTGCGCGAGGTTCTCCTCCCACACCAGATCGAGGCTTCCGATGGTGCCCACGATGCGGCAGTCGACATTCGCGTTGAAGTCGGCGCCCGTCTCGCATCCTTCGACGGTGCCGCCCGCCTCGTAACCGCTGGATCGACCCGGGTCGCCGGCGCCGAGCAGCGAGGCGGGATCTCCGCCGAACAACAACGCGAGAATCAGGATCAGGATGCCGCCGGTGCCGCCGCCGAGGGCAATCTTGCCGCCGCGTCCCCCGCCTCCGGTGCGAACTCGGCCCGGGTTCATCCGTGCGCCCTCGTTGAAGGTCATCGCATCACTTTCTCGTCGCAGTGCCCAGAAGTCGCACCAGCTTGTCACGACGCTATTCGGCATGCGTGTGCCCACCCTGTTCTCGTCTTTCGTAGGATTACACCGACGAACCCGTCGCTGATCGTTTCGAAAGGACATCCGTGCTGCGCACCCATCTCGCCGGCTCGTTGCGAGCCGAGCACGCCGAGCAGACTGTCACCCTCACCGGTTGGGTCGCTCGGCGCCGCGACCACGGCGGGGTCATCTTCATCGACCTGCGCGATGCGTCGGGGGTGGCGCAGGTGGTCTTCCGCGACCCGGAAGTGCTCGAACAGGCGCACCGTCTGCGCGCCGAATACTGTGTCAAGGTCACCGGCGTGGTCGAGATGCGACCCGAGGGAAACCAGAACTTCGAGATTCCCACCGGTGCCATCGAGGTCAACGCCACCGAGCTCGAGGTGCTGAACGAGTCGGCTCCGCTGCCGTTTCAGCTCGACGACCAGGCAGGCGAAGAAGCCCGCCTCAAGTACCGCTACCTCGACCTGCGGCGGGAAGGCCCGGGTAAGGCCATCCGGCTGCGCAGCAAGGTCAACGCCGCTGCGCGTGCGGTGCTGGCCCACCACGAGTTCGTCGAGGTCGAAACTCCCACGCTGACGCGTTCCACTCCGGAAGGCGCGCGTGACTTCCTGGTCCCCGCCCGCCTGCAGCCCGGCAGTTTCTACGCGCTGCCGCAGTCGCCGCAGCTGTTCAAGCAGCTGCTGATGGTCGGCGGTATCGAGCGGTACTTCCAGATCGCCCGCTGCTACCGCGACGAGGATTTCCGGGCCGACCGGCAGCCCGAGTTCACGCAGCTCGACATCGAGATGGCGTTCGTGACCCAGGACGACGTCATGCTCCTCGCCGAAGACGTGCTCGAAGCGTTGTGGCGGCTCGTCGGATACGAACTCCCGACACCCATCCCGCGCATGACGTACGCCGAGGCGATGCGCCGATTCGGTTCCGACAAGCCGGACCTGCGGTTCGGCGTCGAACTCGTCGAGTGCAAGGAGTTCTTCAAGGACACAACCTTCCGCGTCTTCCAGGCGGAGTACGTGGGTGCGGTCGTGATGGAGGGAGGTGCGAGCCAGCCGCGGCGCCAGCTCGATGCATGGCAGGAATGGGCCAAGCAGCGCGGAGCCAAGGGCCTCGCGTACGTCCTCGTGGGGGAGGACGGCGAGCTTTCCGGGCCGGTCGCCAAGAATCTGACCGACGCCGAGCGGGCCGGGCTCGCCGATCACGTCGGCGCCAAGCCCGGTGACTGCATCTTCTTCGCCGCTGGTGCGACCAAGCCGATGCGTGCGCTTCTCGGCGCGGCGCGTGGCGAGATCGCGCGCAAGCTCGACCTCATCGACCCGAACGCGTGGGCCTTCGTGTGGATCGTCGATGCTCCGCTGTTCGAGCCCGCCGCAGATGCCACCGCGAGCGGCGACGTGGCACTCGGACATTCGGCGTGGACGGCGGTGCACCACGCGTTCACCTCGCCCAAGCCCGAGTTCATGGATACGTTCGACACCGATCCCGGTTCGGCTCTCGCCTACGCGTACGACATCGTCTGCAACGGGAACGAGATCGGCGGTGGCTCGATCCGTATCCACCGCCCCGACATCCAGGAACGGGTGTTCAAGGTGATGGGCATCTCGGAGGAGGAAGCGAACGACAAGTTCGGCTTCCTGCTGGACGCCTTCAAGTACGGTGCGCCCCCGCACGGCGGGATCGCGTTCGGCTGGGATCGCATCACCGCCTTGCTCGCCGGAATGGATTCCATTCGCGAGGTCATCGCGTTCCCCAAGTCGGGCGGCGGTGTCGACCCGCTGACCGATGCGCCCGGGCCCATCACGCCGGAGCAGCGCAAGGAGTCGGGTATCGACTACAAACCCGAACCCGAGGCCGAGACCCAGCCTGCCAAAGCCTGATCGAAACCGCCTGATTCGCCCGCCGCGAGGCCGCACGTCGCAGGACGTGCGGTCTCGTCGCATATCCCGGGACAACCGAATTCGAACCCGACGGAAACCCAGGGATAGCCGAACAGCACTTCCTCGCGTGTGCCCGCATCCCTCACAGGCGCTACGACCACGCCGTTTGCTCTCGGCGGGAGGCGGGTACCTCGGTCGGGAGATCGCGGCGCCACCCGTGTGCGCCACGCCGAAGGAGGAACCACCACATGCCCGACGCACGCTTGATGGTCTACAAGCCCCTCGCCATGGCAGCGAGTATCGGGGGAGGTGTGCTCGCGGGAGCAGTCTTCAAGCAGGTATGGAAGCGGGTGGGGGCGAACCGTCCGAAGCCGGAACCCCAGGACCTGGCACAGAGCACCCGCGACGTACTCGTCGCGGCCGCACTGCAAGGGTTGATCTTCGGTGTGGTGAAAGCCGGCGTGGACCGTGCCACCGCGAAGGGCTTCAAGAGGGTCACCCACGTCTCGCCGGAGTAGTCCCGGCCGAATACCAGCGCAGTGATGTGCGGCACCCCGTGCGCCGCCCTCCGGTCCACGAATACCCGTTGAGCAGCTTCACCTGGCAAGGTTGACCCGGTCGCCGGTGCGACGGTCGAGCGGGTCGTGGAAGACGGTGCGCCGACGAACAGGATCGAGAGGGCGGCGCTTCATGCAGCATGTGGCCGAGGCGGATCCGATAGGGGAGTTCGGCACTCCGCCGGGTCTGCCCTACGACGAACTCCGCAGTGCTCCAGGCGAAATCCGGGACCACTGGAACGAGTTGGCCGGGGTGCTCGGCGGAGGTTCGCCCGCAGTGCTCGAACGCTACCGCCGTCGCGTACGCACGCTGGTCGACAACCACGGCATCACCTACAACCCGGTCGACGCACACGGTGAATCGACCGGTCCCGGGCGCTGGGAGATCGACGCCCTTCCGCTCGTCCTCGCGGCAGACGACTGGGAGGTGCTCGAACGCGGCCTCGTGCAGAGATCTCGTGTCCTGGACGCGCTGCTGGCAGATCTGTACGGCCCGCAACGGACCCTCACTTCCGGCCTGATCCCCCCGGAGTTGGTGTTCGGCCACCCCGGGTACCTCCGCGTCGCCCACGGGGTCACCCTTCCGGGCCCGCACCAACTCTTCATCCACGCGGTCGACGTCGCGCGCCATCGTGACGGTCGTTTCCGCGCGATCCGCGACCACACCCAGGCACCCTCGGGTCTCGGGTACGCCATGGCCGACCGGAGAG
>JAEZDV010000206.1 GCA_023417985.1 Actinomycetes bacterium
GTGCTGGATGGCGCCGGAGATGCCCAGCGCGATGTACAGCTGCGGGGAGACCGTCTTACCGGTCTGACCGACCTGGAACTGGCCCGGGTAGTAGCCCGAGTCGACCGCGGCGCGGGACGCACCGACCGCTGCACCGAGCGAATCGGCGAGCTCTTCGACGACCGAGAACTTGTCGGCCGAGCCGACACCACGACCACCGGAGACGACGATCGACGCCTCGGTGAGCTCGGGACGGTCGCCACCGACGATGGGATCGCGCGAGGTGACCTTGACGGCGTTCTCTTCCTGGGCCGGAACCTCGACGTCGACGCGCGTGGCGTCGGCCGCCTCGGGCTTGGCCTCGATGGCACCCGGGCGAACCGAGATGACCGGAACGTCGCCGTTGGCCTTGGCGTCGACGGTGAACGCGCCACCGAAGATCGAGTGGACGGCCGAGCCGTCGCTCTTGACGTCGACGACGTCGACGAGCAGGCCGGAGCCGATGCGGGCGGCGAGACGGCCCGACACCTCCTTGCCCTCGACGGATGCGGCGGTGATCACCGCTGCGGGGCTGGCGGATTCGACGAGCGCGGCGAGGACGTCGACCTTCGGGGTCACGAGGTAACCGTCGATGATGTCGGACTCGGCGGCGTAGACCTTCACAGCACCGGCGGCGGCGAGCGCCTCCTGAAGCTTGTCGGCGGTGCCTGCGGGGCCGGTGACAACTGCCGACGGCTCACCGAGCGCGCGTGCGGCGGTGATGAGTTCGGTGCTGACCTTCTTGAGTGCGCCCTCGGCATGCTCGACGAGCACGAGTACTTCTGCCATTGCTTGCTTCTCTCCCTAGATATGTCTGGTGTTGTCGCGTGGGCGCGATCAGATGATCTTGTGGCTGACCAGGTACTGAGCGACCTTCTCGCCGCCGTCGCCCTCGTCGGTCACGCGCTCACCTGCGGTACGCGCAGGCTTCGGGGTGACACCGGTGACGGTGGACGCGGCGTTCGCGACACCGAAGATCTCGGGGTCGAGGCCGATGTCCGCCAGGGTGAGGGTCTGAACTTCCTTCTTCTTCGCGGCCATGATGCCCTTGAAGGACGGGAAGCGCGGTTCGTTGATCTTCTCGGTGACCGAGACGATCGCGGGAAGCGGTGCCTCGAGGCCGAAGACGCCCTCGTCGGTCTCACGCTCGCCGGTGGCCTTGCCGTCGGCGAGGGTCAGCTTGCGCAGGTGCGTCAGGTGCGGGAGGCCCAGGTACTCGGCGATGATCGCGGGCACAGCGCCGACGCGGCCGTCGGTGGCCTCGTTGCCGGCGATGACGAGCTCGACGCCCTCGATCTGACCGAGTGCCGCGGCGAGCGCGTAGGCGGTCTGGATGGAGTCGGAGCCGTGCAGCGCGGGATCGTTGAGGTGGATGGCCTTGTCGGCACCCATCGACAGCGCCTTGCGGATGGCGTCGGTCGCGCGGTCGGGACCCGCGGTGAGCACGGTGACCTCGCCACCGTCGCGCTCCTTGATGAGCAGGGCCTCTTCGACCGCCCGCTCGTTGATCTCGTCGAGAACCGCGTCGGCGGCTTCACGGTCGAGCGTGTAGTCGCCGTCGGTGAGCTTGCGCTCGGACCACGTGTCGGGGACCTGCTTGATCAAAACGACGATGTTCGTCATGGGTCTGCGTCGACCTCCTGTGTGTAGCTGCCTTTGGTCGGCAAGGCGCTGCCTGAACCGAGCACTCGTGTCTGTCGCACGGCGTGTGCGATAGATTATCAAACGCTAAGTTACCCGTGGGTAACTTAGCGGGATTCCTGGTTCACCATAGCCGCACGAAAGGACAGGCAAACCTGTGATCTGGACCACCGGAACGGTGCCGGAGAGGGTGGCACTAATGTCTCGTCGGTGAGCGATACCAACAGCCGCGCCGACGACAGCCCGACTCTTCCCCTCACCGGCGAACGGACCGTGCCCGGCATCGCCGAGGAGAACTACTGGTTCCGGCGGCACGAAGTGGTCTACCGGCGCCTGCTCGATCGATGCCGGGACCGGACCGTCCTCGAAGCCGGCGCGGGCGAAGGTTACGGCGCGGACATGATCGCCGACGTCGCAGCCCGGGTCATCGGCCTGGATTACGACGAGAGCGCCGTCACCCACATCCGCGCCCGCTATCCGCGGGTCGACATGCGGCACGGCAACCTCGCCGAACTCCCCCTCGACGCCGAGACCGTCGACGTCGTCGTCAATTTCCAGGTCATCGAACACCTCTGGGATCAGGGACAGTTCCTTCGCGAATGCCACCGCGTCCTGACGCCCGGCGGCGCGCTGCTGATCAGCACACCGAACCGCATCACCTTCTCGCCCGGGCGGGACACACCGCTCAATCCGTTCCACACCCGCGAGCTGAACGCGGCCGAACTCTCGGAACTGCTCGGGGACGCAGGATTCCGGGTCGAACTCATGACCGGGGTGCACCACGGCCCCGCACTCCGCGCGCTCGACGCCAAACACGGCGGGTCGTTCATCGACGCGCAGATCGAACGCGCCCTGGCCGGTGAGCCGTGGCCGGCAGATCTCACCGACGACGTCGCGGGTATCACCGTCGACGACTTCGTGCTCGACCCCGAAGACATCGACAGCAGCCTGGATCTGGTGGCTGTCGCGGTGAAGGATCCCGCACGGTGACCACGAACTCCGCCGCAGAGCCCGGCATGTTCTCCCTCGTCCTGCACTCCCACCTGCCGTGGCTGGCGAACCACGGCAGATGGCCGGTCGGTGAGGAATGGCTGTATCAGTCCTGGGCCGCAACGTATCTCCCGGTCACCGATGTCCTGAGGCGCCTCACCCGCGAAGGGCACACCCGCATGGTCACTCTGGGGATCACGCCCGTCCTGGCAGCCCAGCTCGACGACCCGCACTGCCTCGCGGGCATGCACCACTGGCTCGGCAACTGGCAACTGCGTGCACACGAGGCGGCCGGCATGGCCGAGGAGTCCTACAAGGCGCTCGGGGCACGGGAACACCGTGCGGCCGGTGCGGCGCTGGAGATGTTCGAAACCCGCTGGCGCCACGGCGGTTCGCCCGTCCTGCGCGAACTGGTCGATGCCGAGGCGATCGAACTGCTCGGTGGCCCTCTCGCGCACCCGTTCCAACCGCTCCTCGACCCGCGCATGCGCGAGTTCTCCCTCACCGAAGGCCTGCACGACGCGCAGGCCCGGTGGCAGCACCGTCCCCGCGGCATCTGGGGCCCCGAATGCGGTTTCACACCCGGAATGGAAATCGGTTACGCCTCAGCGGGTGTCGAGCACTTCATGGTCGACGGCCCTGCCCTGCACGGTGACACGAGCCTCGGCCGGACCGTACTCGACTCGGACGTCGTCTGTTTCGGGCGCGATCTGCAGGTGTCGTACCGGGTGTGGTCGCCGAAGTCCGGATACCCTGGGCACTCCGCCTACCGCGACTTCCACACCTACTGCCACGACACCGGTCTCAAGCCGTCGCGGGTGACCGGTCGCGCGGTCGCGTCGGAGGACAAGGCCCCCTACGACCCGGAACTCGCCTCCCTCGCCGTCGACCGCCACGTGTCCGACTTCGTCGAGACCATCCGGCGGCGGCTCCGCAGCGAGTCCGCACGCATCGGACGCGACGCGCTCGTCGTCGCCGCATTCGACACCGAACTGTTCGGGCACTGGTGGTACGAGGGCCCGCTGTTCCTCGAACGCCTGCTGCGAGCACTGCCGGAAGCAGGAATCGAGGTGGGTACTCTCGCCGACGCACGCGACCGTGGATATGTCGGTGGCCCGGTCGATCTCGCGAACTCGTCGTGGGGATCGGGCAAGGACTGGCGCGTGTGGGCGGGCGATCAGGTCTCCGATCTCGTCCGTCTGAACGAAGAGGTGGTCCGCACCACGCTGGACACACTCGACAAGGCGCGTGACCGACAGCCACTCGGAGCACCCGCCCTGCGCAACCGGGTGCACGACCAGATGTTGCGCGAAGCGCTGCTGACCGTCTCGAGCGACTGGGCGTTCATGGTCAGCAAGGACACCGCCGCCGCATACGCACGCGATCGTGCGCACACCCACGCGCACGCGCTGCGGGAGATCGCCGAGGCGGTGGCTTCCGGTCGGGACTCGGCAGCAGTACGGTTGGCCGACGGCTGGAACCGGGCCGACAACCTTTTCCCCGGGCTCGACGCGCGACGCCTGCCCGGACGCCACGGAGGCAAGTGATGAAGATTCTGATCGTGTCGTGGGAGTACCCGCCCGTCGTCGTCGGTGGGCTCGGTCGGCACGTTCACCACCTCGCCACCGAACTCGCCTCCGCGGGGCACGAAGTCGTGGTGCTGTCGCGGCGTCCAACGGGGACCGACGCCACGACGCACCCCACGATCAGTCACATCGCGGAGGGAGTGCTGGTCGTCGCAGTGGCCGAGGACGCACCGCATTTCGTCTTCGGCGAGGACATGCTCGCGTGGACCCTGGCGATGGGACATGCGATGGTGCGTGCCGGCGTCGGCCTCAGCCGCGGCGGCATCGGCGACGGCTGGCAACCCGACGTGGTGCACGCGCACGACTGGCTCGTCGCGCACCCGGCCATCGCCCTGGCCGAATACTTCGACGTACCCCTCGTCTCGACCCTCCATGCCACCGAGGCGGGCCGCCACAGCGGATGGCTGTCGGGCAGGACCAACCGCCAGGTGCACTCGGTCGAGTGGTGGCTCGCCAACGAATCCGACGCGCTCATCACGTGTTCCGCGTCGATGCACGACGAAGTGACCGCCCTGTACGGCCCCGACCTGCCGAAGATCTCGGTGATCCGCAACGGCATCGACATCACCACATGGTCGTATCGCGAACGCGCGCCTCGGTCCGGTCCACCCCGACTGCTGTACGTGGGGCGGCTCGAGTACGAGAAGGGCGTGCAGGATGCGATCGCCGCCCTGCCCAGGATCCGGCGCTCCCACCCCGGCACCACGCTCGTCGTCGCCGGCGAAGGGACCCAGTCCGAGTGGCTGCGCGAACAGGCTCGTGTCCATCGGGTCGCACGGTCGGTGAGTTTCGTCGGCAACCTCGACCACGCCGAGCTGCTCGGATGGCTGCACACCGCCGACGCCATCGTGCTGCCGAGCCGGTACGAACCGTTCGGCATCATCGCGCTCGAAGCTGCCGCTGCGGGAACACCATTGGTCGCCTCCACTGCCGGTGGACTCGGCGAGGCCGTCGTCCACGGCTCGACGGGCCTTTCGTTTCCGCCCGCCGACGTCGCGGCGCTCACCTCCGCGGTGCGCGAGACGCTCGACGACCCGGCCGCCGCGCAGGAACGCGCCCGGGCAGCCCGGGCCCGGCTCACCGACGACTTCGATTGGGGGCAGGTCGCCGAGGAGACGGTGCAGGTCTACTCCGGGGCCAAGCGGCGAGTCCGGCATCCGCTCGGACGACCGGTGATACCGCAGCGTCCGCTCCCCGACCGGGACTGACAGCCGCCCGGAATCGAGCGCCGGGGCCGACTCAGCCGACGGCGAGTGCCGGACGCCGGTCGAACCACGGACGGGCCTGTTCCAGTTCGCCGCCGAGGGCGAGCAACATGCCTTCGCTGCCGAGCGGACCGACGAACTGGACACCGAGCGGCATGCCGTCCGCCGTCCAGTGCAGCGGGAGCGAGATCGCGGGACGTCCGGTGATGTTCGCCAGCTGGGTGTACGGGGTGCGGCCGAGATTCTCGTCGATCATCCGATCAACCAGGCCGGTCCAGCGGGCAACCTTGCCCAGGCGCGTCGCGATGAGCGCATTCCCGAGGGTGCTCATCCAGCGCGGTGTGGCCAGTTCCCCGATTCTCGCGGGCGGATAGGCCAAGGTCGGAGTCAGCAGCAGGTCGTAGCGCTCGTGGAACGCAGCAAGCCGGGTGGTGTGTTCGCCCCAGCGATCCAGCGCGGCGAGATACTGCGGCGCGGGCACGGTACGGCCCAGTTCGGCGAGGATGCGGGTGTCGAACTCGAATCCGTCCGGGCCCGACCCGGTGCGTTGCTTCACCTCGTCGACTTCGGCGGCCAGCGACGCGAACCACATGGTGAGGAAGTCCGTGGCCAGTTGCCGCTCGTCGACGCCCGTCGCCGCGGGCTCGACGTGGTGACCGAGTTCGTCGAGCAGGGCGACGGTGGCGTCCACCGCCGCGATCGCCTCGGGGTCGACGCCGGTCCCGAGTGGGGACGCGGTCGCGTAACCGATGCGCAGCCGCTGCGGCACGGTCCGTGCCGCAGCGGAATACGACTGCGGTGGAGCCGCACTCAGAAAGGCCGCCGCAGGATACGGACCGGCCATCACGTCCAGGAGAGCCGCGGAGTCGCGGATGGTCCGGGTGATCGCCCCGTTCGTCGCGGCCCCGTGCAGCGGCTCGCTGCCGAGAGGTCCCGTCGGCACGACCCCGCGCCCGGGCTTGAGTCCCACCAGACCGCAGCATGCCGCCGGGATCCGGATCGACCCGCCGCCGTCGCTCGCACCCGCAGCGGGTACGACCCCGGCCGCGACCGCGGCGGCGGAACCGCCGGACGAGCCCCCGGGGGTCGACGACGGATTCCACGGGTTGCGCGTGGGACCGTTGACTTCCGGTTCCGTGATGCCCTTGAGCCCGAACTCCGGGGTGTTGGTCTTGCCGAAGACGACGAGGCCGGCGTCGAGCCAGCGGTCGACGACCACCGAGTTCCGTTCGACGGGCACCTCGGCGAGGGCACGGGAACCGCTGCCGGTAGGGATACCGGCGATGTCCTGCCCGAGATCCTTGACGAGGAAGGGCACGCCCGCGAACGCACCCTCGAGGCGGTGGCCGGCTCGCACGCGGGC
>JAEZDV010000045.1 GCA_023417985.1 Actinomycetes bacterium
ACCGTGGCGCGTTGCCATGCCGATCGACAAGGAGCCAGATGACCACCGGTGGATACCCACCCCCTTCGCAGGATCCGAACAAGCACGGCGGTTACCCCGGTGCCCCGTCGCACGGTGATCAGCCGTACGGCGGCCAGCCCGCCGATTACACCCAGCAGTTCCAGAACCCGATGCAGTCCGGGTACAACCCCAACGACCCGGCCCAGGGCGGTCAGTACGGGGCACCCCAGTACGGGGCACCCCAGCACGGCGCGGGGGCCACTCAGTACGGCGCGCCCCAGCAGGGTGGACCCCAGCAGGGTGGACCCCAGCAGGGTGGACCCCAGTACGGTGCACCCCAGTACGGTGCACCCCAGTACGGTCAGCCGCAGAACGGCACCCCGCAGTACGGGGCGCCCCAGTACGGCGCTCCCCAGTACGGGGCGCCCCAGAACGAGCAGTACGGCGCCACGCAGTACGGCGGCTTGCCCGGATTCCCGCCCGCGCCCGGGGCGAATTTCGGCAGCACGCAGCCGGGTGAACTGCTGCCCCGTCTCGGTGCCCGCATCCTCGACTCGCTGATCGTCGGCATCCCTATGGCGATTCTCACCAGCATCGTCGTGTTCGGGAGCGACAGCGGGTTCATGGCGTTCGTGATGGCGGTGCTCTCCGGCGCCGCAGCGTTCGCGTACTGGACCCACTTCGAGTCGACCAAGGGCGCGACCATCGGCAAGAAATTGCTGGGTCTGTCGGTCGTCGGTCCGAACGGAGGACTCCCCACCCGCGAGGAGGCCGCGAAGCGCAACGCCTTTGTCGCGCTGCAGATCTTCAGCGGTATCCCCTTCCTCGGCTGGCTCGTCAGCCTCGCGTCCTTCGCCGCATGGATCGGCATCGCCGTGACCATCGAGAAGGACAACGGCAAGCAGGGCATCCACGACAAGTTCGCCGGAGGGACGCGGGTCGTCAAGTCCTGACCCCGCACCTCCGCAGTGGGCCCCGTCCTCCCGGACGTGGCCCACTGTCGTCGCGCGCGACTTCGCGATCAACGTCGCGTGATGCTTGGATGGCTGGGTGGCACAGCACGAAACGAACTCCCTTACCTCCGCCTCGCATCACGCGGCATTCGCCCGCGTCGGCAGCAGTTGCTACCCGGGGATCGTCGTCCTGTTCACCGCGGTCCTGATGATCTCCAACATCTGCGCCACGAAGGGGATCGCCTTCTTCGGCGACGTGGAAGTCTCGCTCGGACCGCTGCAGATCCTGCCGATCATCACCGACGGCGGGTTCTTCCTGTTCCCGCTCGCGTACATCCTCGGCGACGTGCTCAGCGAGGTGTACGGATTCGCCGCGACCCGCCGCGCCGTCCTCTACGGCTTCGGTGCGGTGGCACTCTCGGCGCTGGCCTTCTGGATCGCGCAGTCGTTACCTGCCGCCGAGTTCTACCCCAACCAGGAGTCGTTCGAAGCGGTACTCGGCGTGGTCCCGCGCATGCTGCTCGCGGGCCTCGCCGGCTACCTCGTGGGCCAGTTGCTGAACTCGTACGTCCTGGTGCGTATCAAGGAACACACGCAGGAAGAGCATCTGTGGGCACGCCTGATCGGATCGACCGTCGTCGGCGAGTTCGCCGACACGCTCGTTTTCTGCTCCATTGCCGCCGGCGCGATCGGCATCTCCACCTGGGAAGACTTCGCGAACTTCGTGGTCGTCGGTTTCCTGTGGAAGACGCTGATCGAAGTCGTGCTCCTGCCCGTCACCTACCGCGTGATCGCGTATGTGAAGAAGCGTGAGCCGACCTACGCTCCTGTCTCGGACGCCGCCTGACGCTTCTTCGCGTAGAACCGGCCCAGGGTTTCGGCCTTGTGCTCCTCGAAGTACCCGCCTTCGATACTCAGCCGGATCTCGTCGACGAGGCGCACCGTGAACCGCTCGTTGTGGATCGTGCACAACGTGGACGCGAGCATCTCCTTCGCCTTGAAGAGGTGATGGATGTACGCCCGGGTGTAGTGGGTGCAGGTGTAGCAGTCACAGTTCTCGTCGATCGGCGTGAAGTCGCGACGGAACCGGCTCGTGTTGATGTTGAAGCGCCCGTCGGGGTGATAGATCGCCGCGTTGCGTGCCACCCGCGACGGGTTCACGCAGTCGAACGTGTCGGCTCCGTGCTCGATCGCCACGAAGACGTCGTCGGGTTCGCTGATGCCGAGCATGTGCCGCGGCTTGTGGTCGGGCAGTTCCTCGCAGCACCAGCGCACGATCGTGCCGAGATTGTGCTTCTCGAGTGCGCCGCCGATTCCGTACCCGTCGAACCCGCGGCCCGACTCCCCCACGATCGATTCGAGGCCCCGGCACGCCTCGCGGCGAAGGTCCTCGTACTGTGCACCCTGCACCACGCCGAAGAGTGCCTGGTAGGGGCGGTGCGCGCGCTCGGCGGTGAGTTTCTCGTGCTCGGCGATGCACCGCACCGCCCATGCCTGCGTGCGTTCGATGGAGCGTTCCTGGTAGCCGCGCGTGTTCATCAGCGTCGTCAGCTCGTCGAACGCGAACATGATGTCGGCGCCGAGCTGGTGCTGGATCTGCATCGACACCTCGGGGGTGAACCGGTGCATCGAGCCGTCGAGGTGCGATTTGAAGGTGACGCCGTCGTCGTCGACGCGGGCGAGTCGTTCCTTGCCGTGCGCCATGACGTCGTCGTTCTGCACGCCGACCGCTTCCATCGCGATGACCTTCTTGAAGCCCACGCCGAGCGACATGACCTGGAAGCCGCCGCTGTCGGTGAACGTCGGGCCGTCCCAGTTCATGAACTTCCCGAGCCCGCCGGCCTCGTCGACGATGTCCGGTCCGGGCTGAAGGTAGAGGTGGTAGGCGTTCGCCAGCAACGCCTGCGCACCCAGATCCTTCATCGCCTCGGGCAGCACAGCCTTTACGGTGGCTTTGGTTCCGACGCCGATGAACGCGGGCGTACGGATGTCACCGTGCGGCGTGTGGATGGTGCCGGTACGACCCAATCCGTTGTCGAGTCGGGCTCCGACCGTGAAGAACGGGTCGGGCGGAACCGGTAGCGCGGAATCGGTACTGCGAAGGACACTCACCCGACGATTGTGGCAGGTCACCGCTACCTCACCGACGACCGCCCGGTACGCGGCAGTCCGGACCGGCGTTCAGTCCCGGCGCCGGGCACGGGCGATCGCCTTTCCGATTTCGTCCACCCACAGCACCACCGAACCGACACCGATCGCCAGCATCCACTGGGTTGCGGTCAGGCCGGTGGTATCGAACAGGCCCTGCAGGAAGCTCGTCTGCACCACGCAGATCTGCAGCACGATCACGACGACGATCGCGATCCAGATGGTGTGGTTTGTCAGCGTCTGCAGCGAGAACACCGAACGGAGGTCCGAGCGCACGTTGAACAGGTTGAAGACCTGGAAGAACACGAAGGTGGTGAACGCGAGGGTGGTGGCGAACAAGGGGTCGTCGGCGCTGTCCGGGAAAAGATCCGGCCCGAAGCGCAGCACCAGGAGGGTGCCGACGGCCATGACGATGCCCAGGCCGAGGATGCGCTGGATCCGCGACCGGTTGAGCAGCGCTTCCTTCGCCGGCCGTGGGCGGCGCTTCATCGCGTCCGGCTCGGTCGGATCCACGCCGAGGGCGAGCGCGGGCGGACCGTCCATGATGATGTTGACCCACAGGATCTGCAGTGCCGTGAACGGGGCACCGCCCGCCAGGCCGAGCGCGCCGGCGGCGAGGAAGATCAACACGAATCCCCACGCGGTGGTCAACTGGAACTTCACGAACTTGACGATGTTGTCGTAGATGCCGCGGCCCTCGGCCACCGCGGCGACGATCGTCGCGAAGTTGTCGTCGGTGAGGATCATGTTCGCGGCACCCTTCGACACGTCGGTGCCGGTGATCCCCATCGCGACGCCGATGTCGGCCTGTTCGAGCGCGGGGGCGTCGTTCACGCCGTCGCCCGTCATCGCGACGATCTGCCCGTCCGCTTGCAGTGCCTTGACGTACCGGATCTTGTGCTCGGGTGCCACCCGCGCGAGCACGCCGAATCCTTCTGCCCGGGTGCGCAACTCGTCGTCGTCGAGCGCGTCGAGGTCCGAACCCGACGCAGCGGTACCTCCGATCCCCAATTGACCGGCGATGGCGGAAGCCGTGACGAGATGGTCACCGGTGATCATGTGCACGGCAATGCCCGCTTCGTGCGCGACCTCGATCGCCGCCTTCGCTTCCGTTCGCGGCGGATCGACGATGCCCACCACCGCGAAGACGGTGAGGTCGGAAACCAGGTTCTGCAACGCGTCGGCATCCCCGCGCGGTACCGCGTCGAGGTCGCGTCCGGCGATCATCAGCGTCCGGAGTCCGTCGGAGGCGAGTCCGTTCACGGCCTCCCGGATCTGCCGGCGTCCCTCGTCGTCGAGGGGGACCGGACCGTCCGCGCCGTCCACGCGCGCGGCCCGTTCGAGCAACGCACCCGGCGCGCCCTTGGCGAAGCAGCGGAACCGCCCTTCCGGCAGGCCGTGGAACGTCGCCATGAACTTGTAGGCGGAATCGAAGGGAACCTCGGCGAGGCGGGGGTGTGCGGTGCGCGCACCGTCGACGTCGATTCCACCCTTTTCGGCGAGCACGACCAGCGCGCCCTCGGTGGGATCGCCGACGAGCACACCGTCACGCACCGTCGCGTCGTTGCACAGCCCCATTCCCAGCAGCGCATCCGTGAAGTCGGGGGCCGGAAGGCCGTCCCCGACAAGGACCTTGCCGTCGGTTCCGTACCCGGATCCGGTGACCCGGAACGTGCGGCCGCGCACCAGCAACCGCTGCACGGTCATCTCGTTGAGCGTCAGGGTGCCGGTCTTGTCGGTGGCGATATGTGTTGTGCTGCCGAGCGTTTCTACCGCGGCGAGCTGTTTGACGATCGCGCCCCGCGCGGCGAGACGCGACGCTCCCATCGCGAGGGTGAACGCGACGACCGCGGTGAGCCCTTCGGGGATGGTCGCGACCGCGAGGGAGACCGCGGTGACCAGCAGGTCCGACCACGTCTGGCCACGGAGCACGCCTAGGACGAACACGAGCGCGACGGTGACGATCGCGACGATCGTGAGTACCTGCGCGAGCTGGCCGATCCGGCGTTGCAGCGGAGTCTGTTCGACGCCCGCACCGCCGAGAAGGGTGGCGATGGCCCCCATTTCGGTGGCCATCCCGGTGGCGGTCACCACCATTTCCGCGCGACCCCGCGTGACTTCGGTATTCATGAACAGCATGTCGGTGCGGTCACCGAGAGGCGCGTCGGGTTCGGCCACGGGTTCGATCGACTTGTCGACAGGATGCGACTCGCCGGTGAGCGCAGCCTCGGCCACCTGCAGACGGACCGCTTGCACGAGGCGGCCGTCTGCGGGTACCGAGTCACCCGATTCGAGCAACACGATGTCCCCGGGCACCAGTTGCTCGCGGGGCAACGACTGCTCGCGACCGTCCCGGCGCACCCGCGTGGTGGACACGGACATCTTCTTCAGTGCCTGCAGACTGTTCTCCGCGCGAGATTCCTGCACGAAGTTCAGGACGGTGTTGAGTGTGATCACGGCGAAGATGACCACCGGGGTCTCCCACTCACGCGAGACGACCGCGCTCACCACCGCGGCAACCACCAGCACCAGCGTCATCTTGTCGGCGAGCAGGGCGAGCACCTTGCGCCACGCGGGTGTGCCGGCCGCCTCGGCGATCAGGTTGGGCCCGTGCTCCGCCGACCGCTCCGCCACTTCTGCCGCGGACAGCCCTCGACTCGTATCGACGCCCAGCGCCTCGGCCACCTCGGGCGCCGACGCGGTGTGCCACGTCTGCGCAGTTGCCACCTGCATAACGGCTCCTCGGTGTCGTAGATCGAACAGTTCTCACCGTACTGTGAGGAGACAGTCATGGGGTTCGAGTGCACCCGGGCAGCGTTCGTGGTGAGCTAGGACAAAGACGCAGCGAGTGGAGGAGTGTCCCGTGAGCGAGATTCCCAATACCGGTGAACCCACCACCGTCCTCAGCGACGAGCAGAGCTGGGAACTGCTCGCGTCCGAGAAGGTCGGCCGTATCGTCGTGGTGGTGAACGGCCGCCCCGAGATCTATCCGGTCAACTACGCGGTTCGCGACCGGAAGGTGTACTTCCGCAGCGGAGAAGGCAGCAAACTCGCAGAGTTGGCCGTCTACCCGCAGGTCGCCTTCCAGGTCGACCACATCGAGGCGAACGATGCGTGGAGCGTGGTCCTGCACGGACGCGCCCACATCCTCCAGCACTTCAGTGACGTGCAGGCCGTCGATGCGCTGGGTCTGTCCCCCTGGGTGCCGGATTCGAAGTTCAACTACGTCGAGCTGATCACCTCGGAGACGAGCGGCCGAAGGTTCTCGCTCGTCGAGCACTGACTTCGATGACCCACACGGACGAGAACCGGCGGTTGATGCGCTACATGCTGCTGTCGGTGGCTGCCGCGTTGGTCACGATCCTGATGAAGGCGCTCGCGGCAGTCCTCACCGGCTCGGTGGGATTGCTGTCCGACGCGCTGGAATCCGGGGTCAACCTCGTCGCCGCGGTGGTGGGACTGATCGCGCTGCGTGTCGCCGCCAAACCGGCCGACTACAACCACCAGTTCGGGCACGGCAAGGCCGAGTACCTGTCGGCGGCCGTCGAGGGCACCATGATCTTCGTGGCGGCCACCGCGATCCTGTGGTCGTCGGTGGACCGGCTGCTGCACCCGCAGGCGGTGGAGCAACCCGGGATAGGTCTCGCGCTGTCCACCGGCGCGTCCGTGATCAACCTCGCGGTGGGGCTCGCGCTTCTCCGGGCCGGCCGGCGGCACCGCTCGATCACCCTGGTGGCCGACGGGCACCATCTGCTCACCGACGTGTGGACCTCGGTGGGAGTGCTCGCCGGTGTCGGCCTCGTGGTGCTGACCGGCTGGGACGTGCTCGATCCTGTCGTGGCGATCCTCGTGGCCGTCAACATTCTGCGGATCGGCTACGGGCTGGTGCGGCAGTCCGTCATGGGGATGCTCGACGTCGTGCTTCCGGGAGAGGACGTCGCCGCGGTGGACGCGATCCTCGACCGGTACCGGGAGGACGATTCCGTCGAGATCCTTCCGCCGCGCACCAGGGAGGCGGGTCGGCAGCGCTTCGTGTATCTGACCGTGCGTGTGCCCGGCGACTGGACCGTTCGGGCAGGTCACGATCTTCTCGATCGACTCGAAGCGGACCTCGGCGATGCTCTGCCCGGAACGACGGTCTTCACGCACCTCGAACCGATACGTCCGAGCGTGGCGTTTTCGGCAGACGAACCCCGGATACGGTGAGCGGCGCCCAGCGTGGAGAAATGGGCGCACCGCTGATCACCTCGAACAGCTGATCACCTTGAACAACGGAGTCACCATCCCCGCGCTGGGTTCGGTGTCTTCCAGACCCCACCCGAACAGACCGTCACCGCGGTGACCACAGCCTTGGACATCGGCTACCGGCACATCGAAACCGCAGCCGCGTATCTAGCACGAAGTGGGCCGGGCCGTCGCGCAGTCGCCCGTGGAGCGGTCGGACATCTTCCTCGAGACCAAGATCTGGATCACCGACTACGGATACGATTCGACCCTGCACGCATTCGACAAGAGCGCCACGAAACTGGGTGTCGAGCAGATCGACCTGCTCATCCTGCACCAGGCACTGCCCGGCGAGTTCGACCTCACCATCGACGCCTACAAGGCGCTCGAGACCCTGCTCGCGGACGGCAGGGTGCGTGCCATCGGAGTCAGCAACTTCATGCCGGATCATCTCACCCGGCTGATGGGTGCGACCTCGATCGTCCCCGCGATCAACCAGATCGAAGTCCACCCCTACTTCCGCCGGCCCGCAGTGCTCGAGGCCGACGCCGAACACGGCATCGTATCGCAGGCGTGGTCGCCGATAGGGGAATCACCTTCTACCGGAACGGCTCTCACGGGTCCACCCTCGACGATCCCGTGATCGGCGAGATCGGCCGGGCACACGGCAAGACACCGGCTCAGGTGATGCTCCGGTGGCACCTCCAGGAAGGACGTCAGGTCATCCCCAAATCGGTGACGCCGTCGCGGATCGCCGAGAACTCCGACGTCTTCGACTTCGACCTCACCGCCGACGAACTCGCGGCGATCGATGCCCTCGACACAGGGGTGCGGGGCGGACCCGAACCCGAAGCCGTCACCCGCGAGAACTTCGGACTCGACATTCCCGAACCCTGAGTTCGGGCGCTCGGGTCCGCGCTGCCGCTACGTCCCCGATGCCACGAGGCCCGCGCCGAGCGCGAGCATGAGGACCGCGACACCACCGTCGAGGACGCGCCACGCATTGGGCTTCTTGAACCACCCCTGCAGGTGGCGAGCGCCGTAACCGAGTGCGACGAACCACACCGCGCTCGCGGCGATGGCGCCGACACCGAACAGCCACCGGCCCGGGTCGCCGTAGTGGTTGGCGACCGAGCCGAGCATGAGGACCGTGTCGAGGTAGGTGTGCGGGTTGAGCCACGTCAGCGCGAGGCAGGTGGCGATCGCCGCACCGATGGTGACGGCGCCGCCAGGCGCTGCGGCGAGCGCCGACGGGTGCAGAGCACGTCGTGCAGCCATGAGTCCGTAGACGATCAGGAATGCCGCTCCGGCCCAGCGGATCACATTAACCGCCCCGGGAGCGTGGTCCAGCAGCGTGGAGATACCGGCGATCCCCGCGGTGATGAGAATCGCATCGGAGATCGCGCACACCGCGATAACGGGCAGCACGTGTCGGCGCGCGATGGCCATCCGCAACACGAAGGCGTTCTGCGCGCCGATCGCGACGATGAGGGACATGCCCATGCCGAAGCCGGCGACGACGAGATGCATGCCGTCCACGGTAGGAACGTATCCCGATGAAGAACAGTTGATTTTTCTTCATCACCATTAGACTTGCTTAATATGGAGGCAGACTTCGCTCAACTACGCACTTTCGCCGCTGTACTCGACGAAGGCACGTTCGACGGTGCCGCTGCAATCCTGCGCATCACACCGTCCGCAGTGAGCCAGCGGATCAAGGCGCTGGAACAACATGTCGGACAGGTGCTGCTGCGTCGCACCCGTCCCGTGACCGCGACCGCTGCAGGCGAAGCGGTGATGCGGCTCGCCCGCCAGGTCTCGCGACTGGAGGCCGATACCGAGGACGCACTCGGACTCTCACCCGGCGAAGGCGACCACGTGCCGATGTCTCTGGTCGTCAACGCCGACTCGATGTCGACGTGGATGCTGCGCGCGCTCGCTCGCATGCCGGAGCGTCACCACGCGCTGTTCGAGTTGCATCGGGAAGACGAGTTCCACTCCACCGAGTTGTTGCGCGACGGCACAGCTATGGCCGCCGTCACCTCGGTGCCCGAACCGGTGCAGGGCTGCACGTCCGAAAAGCTCGGCTCCATGCGCTATTACGCGATGGCGAGCACCGATTTCGCCGACCACTGGTTTCCCGACGGGATCACCACCGCTGCCCTGCGCGTAGCGCCCATGCTCAGCTTCGATCGCAAGGACGACATGCAGGACCGCGCCCTGCGCCGAGTGACACGCGCACACCTCGAACCGCCCCGTCACTACATCCCGGGAGCACTGGAGTTCGTCGATGCTGTTCGTCTGGGACTGGGGTGGGGCATGCTGCCCGAACCCATGCTCACCGACACGACAGGGATGGTCCACCTCGCCCCGGGCCGGCCGTTCGATGTGCCGCTGTACTGGCAACGCTGGAAACTCGAGTCACCCGTCCTCGACTCGCTCACCGAAGTGGTCCGCCGCACCGCCCGAGAAGTACTGCAGCAACCGAGCAGGACTGCATGACCGGGTGGCGATACCTCATTCGACCAGCACCTTGAACTGGGCGTCGTAGAGGCGCGCGTACGCCCCACCCGCTTCGAGCAGACCGTGGTGGGTGCCCTGCTCGACAATATGCCCGTCCTCCATGACCACGATGCGATCGGCATCCCGGATCGTGGAGAGCCGGTGTGCGATCACGAAACTCGTGCGGTCGTCGCGCAGCCGGGCGGTGGCCTGCTGGACGAGCAGTTCGGTGCGGGTGTCCACCGAGCTGGTCGCCTCGTCGAGGATGAGGATCGTCGGCTTCGCGACGAACGCACGCGCGATCGTGACGAGCTGGCGCTCTCCGGCACTGAGGCTGCCGTTCTCCTCGTCCAGCACCGTGTCGTAGCCGTCGGGCAGCGCGCGCACGAATCGGTCGACGTAACTCATCCGCGCAGCAGACATGATCTGGTTCTCGGTGGCGTGCGGGTTGCCGTACGCGATGTTCTCGCGGATCGTGCCGCCGAACAACCACGTGTCCTGGAGCACGATTCCGATGCGCGAACGCAGTTCGTCCCGCGACATCTGCGTGATGTCCACCCCGTCGACCAGGATGCGGCCGGAGCCGACCTCGTAGAAGCGCAGGATGAGGTTGATGAGCGTCGTCTTGCCCGCTCCCGTCGGACCCACGATCGCGACCATCTGACCGGGCTCGACCCGCAGCGACAGATTCTCGATCAGGGGCCGGTCCGGCAGGTACGAGAAGGAGACGTGCTCGAACTCGACGAGACCGTGACGACTCCACGGCATGGTGGGTGCCGGGGATTCCGGTTCCTCCTCCGGCTCGTCGAGCACCGCGAACACACGCTCGGCCGACGCCGACGCCGACTGCAGCAGATTGACCATCGCACCGATCTGGGCGAGGGGCTGGACGAGTTGCCGGGAGTACTGGATGAGCGCCTGGATCTCACCGAGAGTGGCGGTACCCGACGCGACGCGCAGGCCGCCGAGGACGGCGATCACCACGTAACCCACGTTGCCGAGGAACGTCACGAGGGGCATCACGAGACCCGAGACGAACTGCGCACGGTACGACGCCTGATACAGCGACTCGTTGGTCTCGGTGAACCGTGCCTGAACCTCCGAGGTACGGCCGTAGGCGGTGATGAGCTCGTGGCCCGTGAAGGCTTCCTCGATCTGCCCGTTGAGAACGCCGGTCGCCTCCCACTGCGACGCGAAGTGCTTCCGGGAGCGACGGGCGACCACCACGGTCGCGAGCACCGACGCCGGAACGGTCAGGATCGCCACGATCGCGAGCATCGGCGAGATGAACAGCATCATCACGACGAGTCCGAGCAGCGTCAGCACCGCGAGCACCAGTTGCGAAATGGATTCCTGCATGCCCGCCGACACGTTGTCGATGTCGTTGGTGACACGGCTGAGCATGTCACCGCGAGAGTGCGTGTCGAAGTATTTGAGGGGTAGCCGGTGGATCTTGCGTTCCACCCGCGACCGCATGTCGCGCACGACGCGCTGCACGATCTCGTTGAGGCCGTAGGCCGCCATCCAGATCAGGCCCGACGACAGCAGGTACAGCGCGAGAACGATGACGAGGATCCGCCCGAGGTTCCCGAAGTCGATGCCGACACCGGGGATCACGTTCATGCCCGACACCATGTCGGCGAACTGGTCCCGCCCCTCGGCGCGCAGGCCCGCGATCGCCTCGTCCTTCGACAGACCGGCCGGCAGCTGCATTCCGATGACGCCGTTGAAGATCACGTCGGTGCCGCGCCCGAGAACGAACGGGGCGACCGACACGCTCACGACACCGAGGAACGCGGCGAGGACCACCGAATAGACGGCATATCGGTGCGGGTGCAGCATCCCCAGGACGCGGACGACGGTGCGGAAGCGCGACAGCGAACTCTCCTCCGGGGTGGTCACACAGCCGCCATTCTCTGGGACTCGACGATCTCGAAGTAGGTGTCACAACGTCCCAGCAGGCCGAGGTGCGTACCCACGTCGACGATGGTGCCGTTGTCGAGCACGACGATGCGGTCGGCGTCCTGCACCGTCGAGACGCGCTGCGCGACGATCAGGACGCACGCGTTGCGGGTTTCGGGTTCGAGCGCGGCACGCAATCGGGCGTCGGTCGCGGGGTCGAGCGCCGAGAACGCGTCGTCGAACAGGTAGATGGACGGGCGGCGGACCAGCGCGCGAGCGATGGCGAGACGTTGCCGCTGGCCACCGGAGACGGTCGTGCCGCCCTGGGATATCTCGGTGTTCAGCCCGTCGGCGGTGGCATACACGAAGTCCGCGGCCTGAGCGACCTCGAGTGCGTGCCACAACTCGGCGTCGGTGGCGTCGGCCCGCCCGTACCGCAGGTTGTCCGCGATCGTGCCCGAGAACAGGTACGCCTTCTGCGGCACCACCGCGATGCGGGAGCGCAGCACCTCCGTGTCGAGCGTCCGGATGTCGGTACCGCCGACGAGCACCTGCCCCTCCGTCGCGTCGATCAGGCGTGGCAGCAACCGCAACAGGGTGCTCTTGCCCGACCCGGTGCCGCCGATGATGGCGGTGGTCGTGCCAGGTTCGGCACGGAAGGAGATGCCGCGGAGCACCGGCGCGTCGGCGCCGGGATAGGAGAAGCCCGCGTTCCGGAACTCCACCGAGACCCGCGCGGGAAGCTGCCGGACAGGGTCGGGTGGGGAGGCGACGGTCGGTTCGGTGTCGAGCACCTCGAGAAGTCGCTCGGCGCAGACGGTGGCGCGCGGCGTCATGATGGCGATGAACGACGCCATGAGCACCGCCATGAGGATCTGTGCGACGTACGTGATCATCGCCGTGATCGACCCGACCTGCATTTCGCCTGCGTCGATGCGATGGCCACCGACCCACAGCACGGCGACGGTGCTCACGTTCGCGATCAGCAGGACCGACGGGTACAGCACGGAGTTGACCCGCCCCACCCGCAGCGCGGTCGCGGTGAGGTCGTCGTTGGCACGTTCGAAGCGCGCGCGCTCGGTCTCGTCGCGGACGAATGCGCGCACCACCCGGATGCCGGTGATCTGTTCGCGAAGAACCCTGTTGACCCCGTCGATGCGCTTCTGCATGACCCGGAAGCCGGGCAGCATCAGGAGGATCAGCGAGACCATGGTGAAGACGAGGACCGGTACCGCGACGACGAGAACCAGGGATGTTCCGGGGTCTTCGCGCAGCGCCATGAAAATGCCACCGATCGCCATGATCGGAGAGGTCACCACGATGGTGCAGGTCATCAGGACGAGCATCTGGACCTGCTGCACGTCGTTGGTGTTGCGGGTGATCAGCGATGCCGCGCCGAAGGTGCCGAACTCGCGTGACGAGAACTCGCCGACGCGCCGCACGACCGCGAGCCGGACATCCCGGCCGAACGACATGGCGGCGCGGGCGGCGAAGTACACGGCGCCGATCGCCGCACTGATCTCGACCGCGCTGATCGCCAGCATCAGGAGCCCGGTGCGCATGATGAAACCGACGTCTCCGGCCGCCACGCCCTCGTCGATGATGTCGGCGTTGAGGCTCGGCAGCAGCAGCATCCCGCCCGTCGCGACGAGCTGGAACAGCACCACTGCGGCAAGCGCGCCCTTGTATGGCGCGAGAAACCGCCGCAACAGCCGTATCAGCATGGGCAACACGCTACCTGCGTGGCGCGGCGATCCCGGATCGCGGAGTCCGGCCCGGGATCGGTGACCGCGGAACCGGCCGGGCGGACACCGGCACGAACGCCGGTGACCGCCGACCGGATCGTCACACCCGGGCCGTTTCTGCTTCCGTCTCCGTCTCGTCGGCGGCGAGTTCGCGGGTGAGCTTCTCGCCTTCCACGTCGACGT
>JAEZDV010000064.1 GCA_023417985.1 Actinomycetes bacterium
GCCCGCCAGGCGGGCACTGACGCACCAAAGTTCGTCGCAGGTGAACACTATGGTGGCGCCATGACGCTGCGAACGATCGACGCGACCGAACGCCGGGCGAGACTGGCCGCACGACACTGTCTGGCTCCGGAATTCCACGCGAAGGATGCCGTCGAGGCCGCGACCAGCGTCGTCTGCCTGCACGGCACCGATCCCGCGACGGTGTATCTGTCGGCTTGGGCGCGAGTCGACGATTTCGAGGTCTCCGACCTCGACCGCGCGCTGTACGTCGACCGTTCGCTGGTCAAGCATCTCGCTATGCGGCGGACGATCTTCGTGTTTCCGCGGCAGGTGCTTCCTTTTGCTCAAGCCGGCGCGAGCGACCGGGTTGCGGTGGCGCAACGCCGTAGCGTCGCGAAGGATATCGAGGCCGCCGGTCTGCACACCGACGGCGAGAAGTGGTTGGACAAGGCATGTGCGCACGTCCTCGACGCGTTGTCCGATGGCAGAGAAGCGACGTCCACCGAATTGCGCAAGGAGATCCCCCATATCGACAGCGCTATCGACTACGGCGCAGGGAAGTCGTGGGCCGGCAAGATCGCCTTTGCTCCCCGGGTGCTGACGGTGCTCTCGGCATCCGGAAAAGTGGTGCGCGCCTCCAATAATGGTGCGTGGCGCATTTCGCGGCCGAGTTGGGCCACCACGGAGTCGTGGCTCGGCTCGGAGATCGAACCGTGCAGCGAGAACGACGGCGTGCGCCGCCTGGTGGAATTGTGGCTGCGGCGTTTCGGTCCCGGCACCGAAGCCGACATCAAATGGTGGCTCGGCTCGACGTTGAAGGCGGTGCGCGCGGCGCTCGCCGAATTGCAAGCCGTGGAAGTAGATCTCGGTGGACGCACCGGCTACCTGATGCCCGACGACGTGGATGACACCCCAGCCGTCGGACCGTGGGGTGCACTGCTGCCGTCGCTGGACCCGACGACCATGGGCTGGTTCGAACGCGACTGGTATCTCGGTTCGTACCGGCAGGCGCTGTTCGACACCAACGGGAACGCCGGTCCCACAGCGTGGTGGGACGGGCGGATCGTCGGAACGTGGTGGCAGGACGACGACGGTGCCGTCACCCTCCACCTGCTCGAGGACATCGGTGCGGAAGGTTCGGCGTTACTGGAACAGGAAGCCGCCCGGCTGAACGACTGGCTCGGGGGAGTGCGGGTGATGCCGAGGTTCCCGACGCCGCTGGCGAAGGAACTGTTGCAGGGCGGTCGCGGAACTCGCTAGGGACGGTCCCGCACACCGAGTCGCCACAGCGACGTCACTTCGTGCTTGCGGGCAGCGTGCAACGTATCCGAGCGGTCGACGACCTTCCCGTGCCTCGGCGCCACATCCCGGCGGCCGAGAACGATCAGGCCGGCGTCGTCGATCATCGTCAGCAGTTCCTCACGCGTGCGCAGTCCGAGATGCTCGGCGATGTCGGACAGGATGAGCCAGCCCTCCCCGGAAGGCTCGAGGTGGTCGGCCAGTCCGGCGAGGAACCCGCGGAGCATCGCGCTGTCCGGATCGTAGATGGCGGATTCGATCGGCGACGTCGGCCGAGCGGGAATCCACGGCGGATTGCACACGACCAGCGGTGCCCGGCCCTCCGGGAAGAGATCCGTCTGCACGACCTCCACCCGGTCGCTGTACCCGAGCCGGTCGAGGTTCGCCCGCGCGCAGGCGAGGGCTTTCGCGTCGACCTCCGTCGCGACGACCGTCTCGACGCCGCGGTGGGCGAGCACCGCGGCCAGCACGCCGGTGCCGGTGCCGATGTCGAACGCCTTGGTGAGCGAGGGCAAGGGGGTGTCGGCGACAAGGTCGACATATTCGCCGCGGATCGGTGAGAACACGCCGTATCCGGGGTGGATGCGCGCGGCGAGGGCGGGGATCTCGACGCCCTTCTTCTGCCACTCGTAGGCACCGATCGCGCCCAACAGGTCTCGCAAAGTGGTGACGGTGGGCTCATCGATCGGCCCGTACGCCTCGTGAACGGCTTGCCGCACATCGGGAGCTCGCCGCAGCGGGATCGACTGGTCGGCGTCGAACGGGACGAGCAGCATGCCGAGGATGCTCGCGCGCCGGGATTGAGTCTGCCGGTGCAGATGGAAGGCGGTGGCGGGGTCGGTGGATGTCTTGCGGGTCTTGCGTCCGGCGCGGGCGGCGACGGCGGTACCGAGCTGGCGGGCATTGTGGAAGTCACCGCGCCACAGCAACGCCGTCCCCTCGCACGCGAGGCGATATGCCTCGTCGGCGGTCATCGAATCGTCGGCCACCCGGATCTTCTTCGGGGGTTTCGCTCCGCTGGTGGACCGCCACACCGCCGACTGCTCGATGCCGTCCTCGGTCCAGCGGACCAACTCGGTTTCCATCGCACAACCATATGCACTGCCGCAATGTGCCCGACGAGCGCACGGGCAGATGGTGACGCTGCGGACACATGTGTGCCCGCCAAGACCGGGTGAGTCCCGTTGCATACTTAGCGCAATACTGATCTAATCGCTGCACCAGCGAAAGGATCACCATGCTCACCTTCCTGAACTCGACGGCCTTCACTGCCTTCGGTGCTCCCACGACGTGGGCGGAGGTCCTCGGTTTCGTCTCCGGCGCGTGGTGCGTGTACCTGGTGGGCCGACAGTCCGCGCTGAACTGGCCCATCGGCATCGTCAACAACCTCGTCTGGATCCTGCTGTTCGCCACCGCAGGGTTGTACGCGGATTCGGGACTGCAGATCGTGTATATCGCGCTCGCTTTGTGGGGTTGGACCAACTGGGTGCGCGGACGTGACGGTGGCGCGTTGCCGGTGACCGGCACGAGCCCGACCGAATGGTTGTGGCTCGCCGGAGTCGGAATCGCGGGCACCGCGGCACTGACCGTTCTGCTCGAGACGGCCACCCCGTCGACCGTGCCGTTCTGGGACGCCGTCACCACCGTCCTGTCCCTGCTCGCCACGTGGGGTCAGGCAACCAAGCGGTGGGAGTCGTGGCTGCTGTGGATCGCCGCCGATCTGATCTACATCCCGCTCTTCCTGCACAAAGGTCTCACCCTGACCGCCCTGCTCTACACCGGGTTCCTGATTCTCTGCGTACGTGGCCTGATCGCGTGGCGCGGCACCCGCCTGGTGGCGCCCGAATCGGCAGCGGTGGCGTGATGTACAGGCACGCACTCGTCATCGGCAAGTTCTACCCACCGCACGTCGGGCACCACCATCTCGTGCGCAGCGCGGCACGTGTGGCCGAGCGGGTCACTGTGGTGGTCATGTCGTCGGCGGCAGAGTCGATCCCGCTACGCGAGAGAGTGGCCTGGATGCGTGAGACCCATGGCGCCGACCCTGCCGTCACTGTCACCGGAATCGTGTGCGACGCACCGATGGACCTCGCGTCGGACACCGTCTGGGCGGCGCAGGTCGCCTGTATGCGCGCCGCTGCCCGTAGCGTCACCCGGATCCCCGTCGATGCGGTGGTTTCCAGCGAGAAGTACGGAGACGAACTGGCACAGAGATTTTCGGCGACCCACGTGAGTATCGATCCCGATCGCATCGCATACCCGGTGTCCGGAACCGGGTGTCGTGCCGATCTTGCAGGGCAGTGGGACCATCTCGACGCGCCGGTTCGGGAGGGCCTCACGACCCGCGTCGTGGTTCTCGGTGCCGAATCCACCGGCACGACGACGGTCAGTCGTGCGCTGGCGGAACGCTACCGGGCGCGGGGAGGGGTCTGGGAGCGGACGCAGTGGGTCCCGGAATACGGACGACAGGCAACTCTGGACAAACTCGCTCGAAAGAAGGCTCTGGATCCCGCCGCGACGATGCACGACCTCACCTGGACCGGCGACGACTTCGCGCGCATCGCCGCCGAGCAGACCCGCCTCGAGGAAGACGCTGCGCGGGCAGGTTCCCCCGTGCTCCTGTGCGACACCGATGCCTTCGCGACCACGGTCTGGGAACGCCGTTATCTGGGTGAGGGCGGTGGACGGGCGTGGGCCGAAGTCTCCGACCGGAACTCGCTGTACCTCGTCACCGATCACGAGCGAGTTCCGTTCGTGCAGGACGGAATACGCGACGGGGAAGGCATCCGGGCGGAGATGACGGAGTGGTTCGTCGACTCGCTCACCGCGACAGGGAGGTCATGGGTGCTGCTGACCGGAGCACTCGACGACCGCATCCGGCTCGGCGAACGGGTGATCGATCAAGCCCTCCGGATTCGTGCCCACTTCGCCGAGCCACTGCGAGAGGGTGAACCGACTGTGTAGGGGCCGGTAGGCCTGGCACCAGTCCTGGAGTGTGCCACTCAGTCGTCGGGTCGGCCTGCCCGGAATTCGCCGACCTGCTGGATTTCGATGAACTCCCGCTCGCCCTCGCAACGGTCGTCCAGTCCGCTGCGGTACCGCTGGAAGGCCGGGATCCGAGGAAGTGGATGCGGCAGGTCCGGTCCCTCGACGAACTCGACGAAGGTGCGCTGTCACCTTCCCGATACGTGGACCAGCTGATTCCGGTCGGCCGGGTATCGGCCAATTCTCGCGTAGACATCCCGGAGGAGGTCGAGATGGGATGCCGGTGATCGGCGTGGATGGTGTATCGCATCAGGGCATGCACGGGCGGGGCCTCCGCGTTCCGCTGGGTGGGTTCCTCGGGGTGCTCTCGCCATCAGCGACGGCACGAAGGGGTCCGCCGTTCGGACTGGCAGGTACACCGATCTGCAGGAGCCGATGGTCCCGCGGTGATTGCGAAGGTTGTCTCCCGCGCATTGTCGTCACACGAGCAGTGTGCCGGTTCCGGCGCTGGTTTCGGTGGCTCTGGCCGGGGGTGATCCGCAACAGAGTTGCGCGCGACCTTTCGCGCGGCGCCAGAGTTTCGACGAGGGCGTCGAGGACCGAAAGGCCTGGGCGTACCGCTTGCGGCGGGAACAGCGGTTGAAGTCCGGCATCGTGACGACGTCGTCTGCCGGAACTCCGTCCGGTCAGCCGGACGGGACATTCGTTGCAGGAATGAAGGTGCAGCTCAGTACACGTGCCGGATCGCATCCAGCGCGGTGGTGCAGGGGATGTCTGCGGCGCGCAACGCGTCGACCATGCGCGCAGGCGTGCCGGATGTCGCGTTGTCGAGGACGCCGCCGGCTGCCACCGCCCACACCACTTCACCAGGTTCGAACTTGCGGGTAGGAACCAACCCCCGTTGGGGAGCGAGATCGCGCAGTGCGCTCCACTGCGCGACTTCTCCGGCGTCGGGATGGCCGATGAACAGCAGCCGGTCGTGTGCCACGATGAAACCCCTTTGTGCTCTACATGCCTTCG
>JAEZDV010000210.1 GCA_023417985.1 Actinomycetes bacterium
CCCCCGCCCGCGGTTGGGGCCCGGGGGCGGGGCCGGCGGTCGCGTTCAGCGTCACTTCGAGCTGAACTTCAGGCCGATTGACGGCGGGATCTGCGCCGTGGAGATGCGCTTACGGAACACCCAGTAGGTCCACCCCTGGTACAGCAGCACGACGGGAGTGACCGCCACGGCAGCCCACGTCATGATCTTCAGGGTGTACGGGTTCGACGACGCGTTGTCGATGGTCAGCGACCACGCGGGATCGAGCGTGGACGGCATGACGTTCGGGAACAGCGATGCGAACAGCAGGACGACCGTCGCCGCGATCGCCACCGTGGTGAACGTGAATGCCCATCCCTCACGGTCGGCGGCGACGAGAGCCACGACGGCGACCAGTGCCGCTGCAGCGATACCCACCAGGATCATCGTCCAGGTCTTGCCGTACGCCAGCTGGGTCCACACCACGAACGCACCCGCCACGAGGACCGCCGGAATCGAGAGTTTCCGTGCGAGGGAGACCGCGTCCTCGCGGACGTCACCGGAGGTCTTGAGTGCGATGAACACCGCGCCGTGCAACGCGAACACCAGGGCGGTGGTGACACCACCGAGCAACGCGTACGGGTTGAGGAGGGCGAAGAAACCGCCGACGTACTGCTTGTCCGCGTTGATCGCCACACCGCGCACGATGTTCGCGAACGCGACACCCCACAGCACCGCCGGAACCCACGAGCCGAAGATGATGCCCCAGTCGCAGCGGCGCCGCCATACCGGATCGTCGATCTTGCCGCGCCACTCGATCGCGCAGATTCGCACGATCAGCGCCACCAGGATCAACAGCAGTGGCAGATAGAACCCGGAGAACATCGTCGCGTACCACTCGGGGAACGCGGCGAACAACGCACCGCCGGCCGTGATGAGCCACACTTCGTTGCCGTCCCAGACCGGGCCGATTGTGTTGAGCAACACGCGGCGACGGGTGTCGGCGGTCTCGGTGGATCCGCGACCGAGCACCGGAAAGTGCATTCCGACACCGAAATCGAAGCCTTCCAGGATGAAATATCCCGTGAAGAGCACCGCAATCAGGATGAACCAGACTTCGGGGAGTGCCATGGGAGATCTCTCCTAGTACGCGAAGGACAGCTGTTTCGGCTGGGTGTCGTCGTCGTCCGAACCGTCGTCGGTACCGGGCGGCTGCGAGTCGTGCGGCTGAGGGCCTTCCATCGCGTACTTCCGGATCAGCCGGAACCACACCACACCGAGCGCCCCGTAGACGACGGTGAATGTGATCAGCGATACGAGGACGGTGCCGGTCGCGTGGTCGGAAACACCCTGTTCGACGGTCAGCCGGATCATGTCCACGCCGGTGGGGTTGGGGTGCACGACCCACGGCTGGCGTCCCATTTCGGTGAATATCCAGCCGGCGCTGTTCGCCAGGAACGGGGTGGGTATCGCGATGAGCGAGAGCACCGAGAACCATTTCTGATCGGGCACTCTGCCCCGTCTCGTCACCCACAGACCCGCGATCGCGAGTGCTGCGGAGCCGGCGGCCAGACCGATCATCGCGCGGAACGACCAGTAGGTGACGAAGAGATTGGGGGTGTAGTTGCCGGGACCGAACTCCTCCTCGTACTGCGCCTGGAGGTCTTCGACGCCCTGCAGCGTCACGCCCGAGAACTCACCTTCGGCGAGGTACGGCAGGACGTACGGCACTTGCAGAACGTGGATGACACCGTCGCAGTCGTTGTGTGTGCCGATCGTCAGAATCGAGAAGTCGGGGTCGGTTTCCGTCTTGCACAATGATTCTGCCGAGGCCATCTTCATGGGCTGCTGTTCGAACATCAGCTTGGCCTGGATGTCGCCCGTGACGAACAGGCCCACACCGGCGATGATCATCACCAGCAGGCCCATGCGGGTGGCGGGACGGAACAATTCGCGCGCATCGTGCTCGAGCTGCTGCGCTTCCTCCGGCTCCGACGCCTTGATCGCCTTGGCACGTCGCATGTTTCGTACCATCCACCAGCCGCCGATACCTGCGACGAAGGTGCCTGCGGTGAGGAATCCGCCGGTCACGGCATGCGGGAACGCCGCCAATGCCGTGTTGTTGGTGAGCAGTGCCCAGATACTCGACAGCTCCGCACGTCCGGTCTCCGGGTTGTAGGTGGCACCGACCGGGTGCTGCATGAACGAGTTGGCCACGATGATGAAGTACGCCGACGCGTTGACGCCGATGGCCACGAGCCAAATCGTCGCCAGGTGCACCAATTTGGGCAAACGCGACCATCCGAAGATCCACAGCCCCAGGAAGGTGGACTCCAGGAAGAAGGCGACCAGACCCTCGAGTGCCAGCGGCGCTCCGAAGACGTCACCGACGAAGCGGGAGTACTCGCTCCAGTTCATGCCGAACTGGAACTCCTGGACGATGCCGGTCGCGACACCGAGCGCGAAGTTGATCAGGAACATCTTCCCGAAGAACTTGGTCAGCCGGTACCAGCGATCCTTCTTGGTGACCACCCACATCGTCTGCATGATCGCGACCATGGGCGCGAGACCGATGGTCAAGGGCACGAGGATGAAGTGATACACCGTCGTGATCCCGAACTGCCATCGGGACAGATCCAACACATCCATAGTCGCTCCGAGGTGAGGCCCGAATACGGGGTTCGAATGCTGGCGCGCGGGCCGGCGCTCTACTTGTAGACACGAAGCCCCGCTCAGGGCGGTTCGGCCTCGTTACTACGGAATGTAGTAGAAAAAACTCGGGTCGGGTACCGCCGGTGTCCTCAAACACACGGGACGCGTCTCACATCCCGCCTCACAGCGTAGGCCCGCTTCGGAACAGAGGACCGGAGAAATGCGGAGTTTCAGCCGGCTGCGCCGACCGCCTCGTCGACGAGAGCCTCGACGACACCGCTGAGCGACCTCACAGAGAGGGGGTGTCCGTCGAGCGTGTGGACCCGCGCGGCGAGCGCCACGCTCGAGACGAGCCACACGCCGTCCGCGACGATGAGATCGGCCGGACGCAGCGGCTCGTAGCGCACCGCGAAGTCGCGACTACCGGCCAGATCGAACAGGGCCTGCTGGGTGGTGCCCAGCAGGATGCTCATCTCGGGAGGCGGGGTGAGCAGGGTGTGCCCGCGCGCGATCACGACGGTCGAGCGTGGCCCCTCGAGCACATATCCCTCGCTGCTCGTATAGATGACGTCGTCGGCGCCCACCGACTCCGCCTGACGCAACGCCGCCATGTTCGTCGCATAGGACAAGGTCTTGGCCCCGGCGAGCTGCCACGGCGCGGTCCGCGCGATGTCGACGGAGAATCCACGTTCGAGCGTCACCACCGACACCCCCTCGCGTCGAGTCCGCTGGACCCGCTCCGGAACGTCGGTCACGAGAAGGAACGCGGTCGGAGAACCGGCGCCTTCCCGCCCGCGCGTATAGATGAGGCGAAGGACCCCTTCCCGGTCTTTGCCCCACTCCTCCACCGCGAGGTCGACGGCTGCGCGCCACTCCGCGCGGTCGGGTTCGGGAAGAGCGAGGGCCTGTGCGGACGCGGCCAGCCGGGCGAGGTGCAGTTCGACCGCGCATGCGCGTCCCTCGCGCACCAGCAGCGTCTCGAACGCCCCGTCGCCCCGCAGCACTCCGATATCGTCTGCGTGCACCAGAGGCGCGTCGGGGTCCCGCACCTCGCCGTCCAGCGTCATCAGCACCCGGTCAGCCATGGTCATACCCTAGCGAGTGGCGATCCCGCGGTGACTTCCCCATAGACTGGTGACGTGACCGAGATTCCGATCGTGTCCAAGAGCCGTCTCCTCACCGTTCCCGACGCTGTCGCGTCACCCCCCGGTTCCCCCGACGAGGGCCTCGCCTGGCATTACGGCGACCCGCTGGGTGAACAGCGCGCCGCTCTCACCGGCGCTGCGATCGTCGACCGGTCCACCCGGTTCGTCATCGCCGTCTCCGGTCCGGAACGGTTGTCGTGGCTCCACACCATTTCGAGCCAGCACGTCGCCTCCCTCCCGGACGGCAGTTCGGCCGAGAACCTCAGCCTCGATGTGAACGGCCGCGTCGAACACCACTTCGTGCTCACCGACCTGGACGGCGTCACCTGGATCGACACCGAACCGAGCCGCGGACCCGATCTCCTCGGGTTCCTGACCAAGATGGTGTTCTGGTCCCAGGCGGAGCCGCGCGACGGCAACGAACTGGCCGTCCTCTCGCTCCTCGGGCCCGAAGCGGGGAGCCCGGCGATCCTCGGTGCACTCGGCATCGACGCCCTGCCGGCGACGCCCTACGCCGCGGCCGCGCTGCCGGGCGGCGGGTTCGTCAGGCGCATGCCGTGGCCCACCGACGACTCCTACGACCTGCTGGTGCCCCGCGACCGGATCGTCGAGATCTTCACGGCCGTCCAGTCCGCCGGCGCACGCCCCGCGGGAACGTGGGCCTACGAGGCGCTGCGTGTCGTCGCCGTGCGGCCCCGCATCGGCCTCGACACCGACGACCGCACCATCCCGCACGAGGTGCGCTGGATCGGCGGTCCCGGCGAGCACGGCGCCGTCCACCTCGACAAGGGGTGTTACCGCGGCCAGGAGACTGTCGCCCGCGTGCACAATCTCGGTAAGCCGCCGCGGCACCTCGTGCTGCTGCACCTCGACGGATCGGCGGACGGCCGACCCGAGACGGGTGACGACGTGACCGCCGGCGGCAGGACCGTCGGACGGATCGGCACCATCG
>JAEZDV010000204.1 GCA_023417985.1 Actinomycetes bacterium
CATCACTGGCCCGTGCCGGCACCCCCATCGGTGTGCTCGTCCGCCGCTGGGCGCAGCGGTTCCACCAGCAGTCGTGGCCGCACTACACGATCTCGATCGTCCGCGGCCGCGGCATCGACACCGTCGCCCTCGACCACATCACCAGCCACCACGCCCCGGAATCGGTGGTGTTCGTCGACGGCTGGACCGGCAAGGGCGCCATCGCCGGTGAACTCACCGCCGCCTTGGACGCGTACGCGGCCGCCGGCGGGCCGCGACTGTCGGACGATCTCGCAGTTCTTGCCGACCCCGGTCACTGCGTCCGCACCTACGGCACCCGCGACGACTTCCTCATCGCGTCGGCCTGCCTGAACTCGACGGTGTCGGGACTGGTGTCGCGCACGGTACTGAACGACGCCTGGATAGGTCCCGGCGAGTTCCACGGAGCGAAGTTCTACGCCGAGCTCGCGGGCGACGACGTCTCGAATCTCCTCCTCGACGCGGTCTCGGCCGAATTCGGCGACCGCACATCGGCATCGGGGAGCGCACAGGCGCTGCTCGAATCCGACCGGGAACCCACCTGGGCAGGCTGGGAGTCCGTGGAACGCATCCGCGTGCGGTACGGCATCTCGAGCATCAACTTCGTCAAGCCGGGGGTGGGTGAGACCACCCGGGTGCTGCTGCGCCGCGTTCCGTGGAAGGTCCTCGTGCGCGACCTCACCTCCGACGAACACGCGCACATCCGGATGCTCGCCGCGGCTCGCGATGTGCCCGTCGAAGAGGTACCCGACCTCGCGTATTCATGTATGGGATTGATCAAGGACCTACCGTGACAGCAGCATTGATCGCCACCGACCTCGACCGCACCCTCATCTACTCGCGTGCGGCGATGACGGGCTCGCAGTACTCGACAGGAAATCTGAGGTGCATCGAGTACTACGAGGGCGCACCGCTGTCGTACGTCACCGAGACCGCCGCCCGGCAACTCGAGGACCTCACCACCGCGCACACCGTCGTACCCACCACCACCCGGACGCCGGAACAGTTCCGCCGGATCGATCTCCCCGGCGGTCCGTGGCGTTACGCCATCACCAGCAACGGTGGAGCGCTGCTGACGGACGGAAAACTCGACGAGCAATGGCGTCGGCACGTGGATGCTGCGGTACGTGAGGGAGGCGCCGGACTCGACGAGGTCACCGCCGAACTGCGCGCCCGCATCTCCGAGAGCTGGGTCTCCAAGTTCCGGATCGCCGACGAGTTGTTCTGCTATCTCGTCGTCGACGTCGCCGCGCAGCCGGCCGGGTTCCTCGAGGAGTGGCAGACCTGGTGCCAGGGTCGCGGGTGGAACGCCTCTCAGCAGGGCCGCAAGATCTACACGATGCCGGACAGCGTCTGTAAGTCGCATGCGGTCGCCGAAGTGCACCGCAGACTCGCCGAAGAGGGAGTGATCGACGCGGACGCCCCGGTGTTCGCAGCCGGCGACGGAGCGCTCGACGCCGAGATGCTGATGGCCGCGGACGCTGCGATCCGGCCGCGCCACGGCGAACTCGAACTGCTCGAATGGCAGCATTCGAACCTCTCGGTGACCGAACACTCGGGGATCACGGCCGGTGAGGAGATCCTCTCCTGGTTCGCCCGGTCGGCCCGGGCCGAAGGCGCTTCGTAGAGTAGGACTGCATGCGACCGCCAACCCCGGTCGCCGACACAGTGAGGACACATCTCTTGCCGACTTCGCTCTCCAAGGGTCAGAACGGACCGCTCAACGTCTCCGACGTCGTCGTTTCGCTCGAGCTCACGACACCCGCCGACCTGTCGGCGCTGCTGGTCAAGGCCGACGGAAAGGTGCGGTCCGACGCCGATTTCGTGTTCTTCAACCAGCCGTCCGGACCGGGAGTGCGTCTCGTTCCCGGGCAGGCCGGACAGAACTCCTCACTGGCCGTCTCGCTGCCGCAGGTTCCCGCCGATATCGATCAGGTGCGCGCGGTGATCACCCTCGACGATGCGAGCAGCAGTTTCGGCCGGTTCGCACCGCCGACGGCCCGGGTTTCGGATGCTGCGGGCAACGTTCTGTTCGAGTACCGCATCGAAGGGCTCTCCAGCGAGTCCATCGTCATCGCACTCGAGCTGTACCGGCGCCAGGGTGCGTGGAAGGTACGTGCGGTCGGTCAGGGCTACGCGGGCGGATTCGCGGCGCTCGTCACCGATCACGGCGTGTCCGTCGACGACGCTCCGGCCCCGCCACAGCAGCAGTACACCCCGCCACCCCCGCCGCAGCAGCAGTACACCCCGCCGCCCCCGCCGCAGTCCACGCCGCCGCCGGCGGCGGCACCTGCGCAGCCTGCCGAGGTGAGCCTGACGAAGAACCGGCCCGTAAGCCTCGTCAAGGGCCAGAAGGTCACGCTCCGCAAGGACGGCGGCGTCGCGCTGACGTACCTGCGCATGGGTCTCGGCTGGGATCCGGTCGAGAAGCGCGGGTTGTTCGGCAACCGGTCCGCGAGCATCGATCTGGACGCCTCCGCGGTTCTGTTCGCCGACCACAACATCGTGGACGTGGCGTACTACGGGCAGTTGCAGTCGAAGGACGGGTCGATCCAGCACCAGGGCGACAACCTGACCGGTGAAGGAGAGGGTGACGACGAGGTCGTGCTCGTCGACCTCACGCGCATCCCGCCGCACATCAACACCGTGATGTTCGTGGTCACGTCGTACAAGGGCCACACCTTCGAGCAGGTCCAGAACGCGTTCTGCCGACTCGTCGACGGCACGACCAACGCCGAACTCGCCAGGTACACCCTCCAGGGTGGTATGCCGTTCACGGGCATGGTGATGGCAAAGGTGTACCGCGAGGGCAACTCCTGGAAGTTGCAGGCCATCGGCGAGGGTATCCAGGCCAAGCACCCGGGTGAGGCCGCACCCCAGCTCGGTCGCTTCCTGGCCACGTAACGGATGTCGCATGCATTCTCGGCGGGGCAGAATGCCCCGCTGACGGTCCGCACGGTCCGGTTCGCAGCGTCCGCGCAGGTCGCGCCGGATGTGTGTGCGTTCGTGGTGGACGATCGGTTGCGGGTGACTTCGTCGGACGACGTCGTGTTCTACAACCAGCCGTCCACAGCCGGTGTCCGGCTCGAGGGTGACACGATCGTCGTCGAGCCGGAGGCCCTCCGTCCGGGCGCACGAGTGGTCTGCGCGGTGGGCACCGATCACCCCACCTCGGTGTCCACGTCGCTGTCCGACGTCGACGGGACCCTCATCGCCTCGTTCCGCATCGAACCGGCGACCGGCACGGAATCTGCGCTGTTGTGCTGGGAGATTTACTGCCGCAACGGCGAATGGAAGATCCGCGCGCTCGGGGCCGGCTATGCGGGCGGGCTCGCAGAGATGCTCGCGGCACACGGCGTCGTCGTCGATGACGAGCCCGTGGCCGCCGCAGCGGTCGCGGCACCGGTGTCGACCGGGACCGAGTTGCCTCCGTCGTGCGAACTGGTGTGGCGAATCCTCGAGGATGCCTCCCGGTCGGCCGCCGCGTACGTCGCTGCGCACGAGTACGCGCAGCACCGACTCGACGACGAACTGTCCGCAGCAGTCGCGGATCCGTCCTCGCGCACCGGTGCGGCAGCAGAAAGTGCTCGTGCACAAGCACACCGGCGCTGCGAGGAACTCACCGCCGCAGCGGAGGCCCGGTATCACGACGACAGCGCCGTGCTCACCGCGGAACTGGCTACGGTCGATACCGTTCTGCCCCCTTCGCTCGCCTCATGGAACTCGGGCGCATGGCACGGCGCGATGGTTCCGGGAGACGGTGTGAGGGTGGGCGAGTTGTCGGCGCCCGATCGTGGCCCGCTGCGAGTGCCCCTCTGCGTACCGCTGCCGCTGGGCAGGCCGTTGTGGATCGACGGCGAGGCCGACGTTGCCGGCGCCGTCGCATCGTCGCTGGCCGTGCGACTGCTCTCCGCGCGTCCCGGATCCCGGCTCGACATCATCGACCCGTCGGGATCGTTGCTCGGTTTGAGTGAGCTTGCGCGGCCGATGCTGGCCGGCCCTCCGATCCACGACGTCACCGGGGTAACGCCGAAGTTGAAGGGCCTCGCCGAAGCCGCCGACCTCACCGGCCTCGCGCTGAGGGCGGGTACCGACACCTCCGGTCCCGAGCCCCGCGTAATCGTGCTCGCCGGTCTCCCGCACGGCTTCGACGGCAGCGATCTGGTGAACATCGTGCATCTCGCGAGAATGGGTTCGGCTCAGAATATTTCGATCGTGATAACCGGCGCGGACGACGGGACCGTCGACAATCCTGCGTACGACGTGCTGCACGACGTATCGCAGCATCTCCCGGCCGCCGAAGACGGCCGTTTTTCGGACCCGTGGACGAACACCGACTGGAGGTTCACGGCAGACACCGCCCCCGGGGACACCGAGCTTCTGCGGCGGGTGGTCGCGTCGCTCGAGGTCGGCTGCCCCTGACTCAGGGCTTCGTCACTGCGCGACGATGCCCGCGACCGGGATACGCGCGTCGACGGCCTGACGGAAGTTGATCATCGCCCTCCGCAGATGGTCCCGGTTGGTGACGAGCACCGCGCCGGTAGCCCCCCGCCTGAGCAGGACGTCGTTGGTGAAGCGCGCGTTCTCCACGGTGGAGTTGGATGCACCTTCTTCGATGATCCGGCCCGGATGGATTCCGCGTGCCACCAGCCAATCCCGCATTGCACGAGCCTCTGTGACACCGTTGCGTGGCACCCCGCCGGTGACGACGACGGGTGCCGCCGGATAGCGGTGTGCGACTACGAGCGCGGCACCGAGTCGCTCCTCGAGAACGGGCCGGATCTTGCCGTCATCGGTCAGCCCCGCGCCGAGGACGACGAGGTGGGTGCGGACCGGATCGAAATCGAGCATCAGTGGAGCACGCGTCGTCAGTTGTTCCAATCCGGTGCAGGCGATGATCAGTTCGTCGATAACTCCCTGGCAGAGGGGTGTGACGGACAGGATTCCGTTCACGACGGTGTCGACGGCGGGAACGGCGCTCGCCTGCCCCGTCGAGATTCCCAGCGCCGTCGTCGCGGTGATCGCCACTGTCAGCGCTGTCCGGCGCGCAAATGTCATTCGTACCCCCTCGAACGTTATCGGATCGGGCTGTGCCGCAGTCTGCCACGATGTCCCGTCACCCGGGGAGGTCCACGATCTGCTGTGGAACCTCCCTCGGCCGCACGACTGGAGATAGTGAACATCGACAAAAGAGAGGACAGGCAGGTCACTGCGTTCTCGGACGTCCAATGGGGCCTCCGCCGCCCCCGAAATGCGGCTTCCGGCCTTCGCCTGTCCATAGGTTTCCCCTATGGCGTGGTGCGGCTGTGGCTTCTTGTGGTCGCCGTCACAGGCGTGTTCGATTGGGGAAGCGCGAGCACTCCGTTCGCGCTTTTGCCGATCAGGAGCGCACGACGTGAGCGAACTGCACCTTCCGAACCGAATCCGTCGTCTCGCAGTCGAGCGCCGGGACCGGCCGGCGGTGACCGAAGGCGAGACCACCCTGACCTACGGTGAGTTCGACTCGTACAGCAACCGGGTCGCGTCCGCGCTGACCGAACTGACGTCGGCGCCCGGACGTGTCGGCGCGCTCTTGCGCATGGGCATGCCCGGAGTGGCAGCGTTCGTCGGATGCGCGAAGGCCGGTCTCGTGTTCACGCCCCTCAACTGGCGGCTCACGCCGGACGAGGTGGCCGCGATCGCTGTGGACGCGCGACTCGAGGTTCTGATCGTCGATTCCGAGTTCGCCGCCTCAGCCGAAGCGATTGTTGCGGCAGCGCCGCACGTGCGTGTCGTCGTGGTCGGGGCCCCCGAGGCCGTGTTCGGAGCACGAGTGTGGGACGAGTTCGTAGCGGAGGGCGATGACACCGATCCCGGCCGGGGAGACGATCCCGAGGCGGAACTGCTACAGCTGTACACCTCCGGAACCACCGGAAGGCCGAAAGGCGTTGTCATTGTTCACCGGAACCTGTACAACGTCCCGGAGACCTTCGCCTTGTACGAATTCGAGGACGAGTCCGTCTCCTTGAACGCTCTGCCCTTGTTCCACATCGCGGGTGCGGGCTGGCTCAGCACTTCGTTGTCGGCGGGGCTGCACACGATTCTGCTCGGCGAGTTGCGTCCGGCGCTGGTGGCAGAAGCGATCGCCGAACATCGCGTCAGTCATACGTTCCTCGTACCCTCCGCAATCGGCATGCTGCTCGAGTTACCGGATCTCTCCGATTACGATCTGTCGAGCCTCGAGGTGATCGCGTACGGTGCCTCACCCATCACTCCCGCGCTGCTCGCGCGGACGATGGACACCCTGGGGTGCCGCATGGTGCAACGCTACGGAATGACCGAGACCACGGGCGCGCTCACCGCCCTGCGCGCCGACGACCACGATCCCCGCGGCACTCGCACTCATCTTCTGCGCTCGGCTGGAAAGCCACTGCCCGGTACCGAAGTACAGATCCGCGATATCGCCACGGGAGAGCCACTTCCGCAGGGTGAAACCGGCGAGATCGTGTCGCGCTCCCGCAACAACGTCTCGGGTTACTGGCGTCGCGACGCCGAGTCGGCCACGCTGCACACAGAGGACGGCTTCCTGCGGACCGGCGACGCGGGGCACCTCGACGAGAACGGCTACCTCTACGTCACCGACCGGGTGAAGGACATGATCATCACGGGCGGAGAGAACGTGTATCCCGTCGAGGTCGAAGCCGTGCTGGCCGAGCACCCGGCCGTCGCGGAAGTGGCTGTGGTCGGGATGCCGGACGACCGATGGGGAGAAGCGGTGACCGCCGCGGTCCGCATCGCCGACGGAATCGATCCGCCGTCCGAGGAAGAACTCGTCGCCTTCACCACCGCTCGACTCGCGTCCTACAAGAAGCCTCAACGGATCCACATCGTCGCCGAACTGCCCAGGAATGCCAGCGGCAAGATCCTCAAGCGCACGCTCCGGGCCACTCTCGGCACGTCCGAGAGCGCCGCCCGATGATCGACCGGTCGAGCCGAACGCCGAGATACGCGGTGTGCCGACGGGGTTTCCGGTCACCTACGATGACGGCGTGGACCTGCATCTCGTGACCTACTTCGTGGCTGTCGTCGACCACGGTGGGATCACGAAAGCCGCGCAGTCCCTCTATATTTCGCAGCCGTCACTGTCCCAGGCCATCCGCACCCTCGAACGTCGCCTGGACACGACTCTCTTCGACCGCACTGGACGGCGCCTCACGCTCACAGCGGAAGGGCGGGTTCTCGAGGTCGCGGCGCGGCGCATCCTCGCCGATGTAGACCGCGCCAAGCAGAAAGTCGCTGCCGTCCGCAATCTCGAGGCCGGACGGGTGGAACTCGTGACGTTCTCCGCCTTCTCCGTCCACCCCGTCGTCACGCTCGTCCAGCAGTTCCGCTCCCGCTACCCGGGCATCACCGTGAATGTTCTCGATGCCGACGGACCGGCGGGCGTACATGCGGCACTGCGCCGCGGCGAAGCCGAGATCGGTGTCACCGACATGACGGTGGAGCACGCGGGGATGATCACCGTCCCGATCCTCGAGCAAGAGATGGTGCTCGCCATGCACCCGGACCTCGCCGCCGACGTTCCTGATCCTGTGACCCGCGCGCGCGTCCGGGCGATTCCGCTCGTCCTCGACCTCGGGTCACGCGCGAATGCGGCCCGGGTGGGCGAACTGCTCGGTGAGCAGAACGTCGTCGTCGATTGTGCGCATCCCGCCGCCATCTGGGAATTCGTCATGCGTGGCACCGCAGCGACAGTGGCATCGCGGCCAGTCGCGCAGCAACTCATGCCCGGTGCTGCGATCCGGTCGCTGGATCCTCCGATCATGCGACCGGTCGGACTGGTGCTGCGCTCCGGGGAGCCCTCCCCGGCCGCCGCCGCGTTCCTCACGTCCGCGACCACCGGCAACCGGGGAGTATAGCGATGGAGTTCCGACAGGTCGAGTATTTCCTCGCCGTTGTCGAAAACGACGGAATCAACGGTGCCGCAGCCGCATTGGGTGTCGCGCAGCCGACGGTGTCCCAAGCACTCCGGAGCCTCGAACGGGAACTCGGCGTCAACCTGTTCCACCGCATCGGTCGCGGAATGGTGCTCACCGCAGCAGGAAAGAGCCTGATCGGTCCCAGCCGTCAGATTCTGCGTGACGTGAACGCGGTGGAGGAACTGCTCTCCGACGCCACCGACGATGTAACGGGCAGCCTCGATCTGATGGTGTTTCCGGCACTTGCCACCGGCCCGATCGTCGACCTGGTGGCGCGCTTCCGGCGCGCCCACCCGAGGTCCACCGTGCGGTTCGGCGACCTCAGGTCCGAAGAACTCGCCGCAGGGGTGATCCGGGACGGGCACTGCGAATTCGTCATGGCGCACCTGCCGCTCGAAGACGGTGTCGGCCTGGAAGTCATCGAACTCGGTGAACAGGAATACTGGCTCGCGTACCCGCCCGGCACGGATCTGCCGCCAGGGGCGGTGGCCCTGGCCGCGCTGCCCGACATTCCGATGGTGTTCGTGCCACGCGGCGGCGGGGCGATGAGCGACGAGATCGACTACGCGATGCGCCGCGCGGGAGTGCGGCGCCCGATCGCCGTGCTGACGGCACACCGAGAAGCGCGACTGCCGATGGTGCTCGCGGGCCTCGGCGGGTCGTTCGTCGAGCGGTCGCTGGCCGAGTCGGCCCAGGACGTCGCCGTGGTGCGGGCATGCGAACCCACCTTCACCCGGCCGTTCGGCCTCGCCTTCGCACCCGAATCTCTGTCGAAGGCCGGGCGGGCCTTCGTGGACCTGATCCGGTCCACGAAGACCCGGTCCTGAGCAGCGGTCAGGAGACGCGTTCGAAGATCGCCGCCAGACCCTGTCCGCCACCGATGCACATGGTCTCGAGCCCGTATCGGGCTTCGCGGCGCTGCAACTCGCGGGCGAGCGTCGCGAGCATCCGGCCGCCGGTAGCGCCGACGGGGTGCCCGAGCGAGATACCGGAACCGTGGACGTTGGTGCGCTCGAAGTCGGCGGCCCCGAACTTCCATTCGCGGGTCACCGCCAGGGCCTGAGCCGCGAACGCCTCGTTGAGTTCGATGACGTCGACGTCGGCCAGGGTGATTCCGGCCTTGGCGAGGGCGATCTCGGTCGCCGGCACGGGACCGATCCCCATGATCTCGGGCGCGACCCCCGCCACTCCCCACGACACGATGCGGACGAGCGGCGTGAGGCCCAGGTCGGCGGCCTTCTGCGGGGTCGTGACCAGAGCCATCGACGCGGCGTCGTTCTGGCCGCTGGCATTACCGGCCGTCACGGTGGCCTCCGGGTCCTGCTTGCCCATGATCGGGCGGAGCGCTGCGAGTGTTTCCAGACTGATGTCCGCGCGAGGATGCTCGTCGGTGTCGACGACCTGTTCGCCCTTGCGGCTGCGCACGGTCACGGGCACGATTTCCTCGGCGAGGATGCCGTTCGCCTGCGCGGCCACCGCCCGCAGGTGGGAGTTCAGGGCGAGTTCGTCCTGTTCGGCGCGCGAGATCGAGTACTCGGCGCGCAGGTTCTCGGCGGTTTCGATCATGCCGCCTGGTACCGGGTGGAAGCGGCCACCGGCGGTCGAGCGGGCGCGCACGAGACCGTCGTGCATCTGCACCCCGTTTTTCGCACCACCCCAGCGGATGTCGGTGGAGTAGAACGCGGAGTTGCTCATCGACTCGGTGCCACCGGCGACCACAAGATCGTTGTCGCCGTTGCCGACCTGCATCGCAGCCTGGATCACGGCCTGCAGGCCCGACCCGCACCGGCGATCGATGTGCATGCCCGGGACGGTCACGGGCAGGCCCGCGTCGAGGGCGACGACGCGCCCGATCGCGGGTGCTTCACTGTTGCCGTTGCAGTGGCCGAGGATGACGTCGTCGATCTCGTCGGGGGCGACCCCGGTTCGGTCCAGCATTCCCTTCAGTGCTGCGACACCGAGGTCGACGGCGGTGAGGGACTTGAACATTCCGCCGTAGCGGCCGATGGGGGTACGGACGGGCTCGCAGATGACAACTTCGCGCATGACGACTCTTTCAGGAGAAGTGACGAGGTGACGGGGATGTCACATGAAGCGACCGCCGGTGACCTCGAGTACGGTCCCGGTCATGTACGACGACATGTCCGACGCGAGAAAGAGTGCAACCGAAGCGATTTCACCGACTTCTCCGGGACGCCCCATCGGAATCTCGCTCATCTTCCGATCCCATGCCTTCTGCGGCATTGCCTCGGTCATCGCGGAGCGGATCAAACCGGGCTGGATTGCGTTGACGCGCACGCCGTGATGCGCCATTTCCTTGGCAGCCGCTTTCGTCAGGCCGACGATGCCGGCCTTCGCCGCCGAGTAGTTCGTCTGACCGACCATCCCCACCTTGCCGGACAACGACGAGATGTTGACGATCGCGCCGCGCTTGGCCTCACGCATGATCGCCGAGGCCTTGCGGGTGCCGTTCCACGTGCCCTTGAGGTGGACGCCGATCACGAGGTCGAAGTCCTCCTCGGTCATCGTGCGCATGGTGGCATCGCGGGTGATACCGGCGTTGTTGACCACCACGTCGAGCGAGCCGAACCCGTCGACAGCCTCTGCCAGCAGTGCGTCCCAGTCCTCCGCCACGACGACATCACTGCGCACAGCACGGGCAACCTCGCGACTACCGAGTTTTTCCGCCGCGGCGGTGGCCGCGTCGAGGTCAAGGTCACCGATCACCACACGAGCACCCGCTTCGACGAATTCGCGGGCGATGGCGAAACCGATCCCCTGTGCTCCACCGGTGACGACAGCAGTGCGGTTTTCGAGCAAAGACATCAGGTTTCCTTTCGGCGGGCCGAAAAACGCCCGGGAGCAGATCGATGCGTCGAATATAACGGCGGGATCCGGTGTATCGCCCCCACCTGTCCATCGACAATGCCTATACGGCGATGGCGCCATTCGTATTGGACTTGCCGTGCAGGCAAGACGGAAAGTGGAGGTCATGACACTCTCGACACAGGCGGCAGAGGTCGACGACGACGACTTCCGCGAGATCCTCACCCAGACCCGTGCGTTCGTGCGCAACGTGGTCGTGCCGCGGGAACAGGAGATTGCCGAGACGAACGCGATCCCCGACGACGTCCGCCGCGCGGCGAAGGACATGGGTCTGTTCGGGTATGCGATTCCGCAGCAGTGGGGTGGTCTCGGCCTGAACCTCGTCCAGGACGTCGAACTCGCGATGGAGTTCGGCTACACCACACTGGCGTTGCGGTCGATGTTCGGTACCAACAACGGAATCGCCGGTCAGGTTCTGGTCAACTTCGGCACCGACGAACAGAAGCAGAAGTGGCTCGAGGGCATCGCCTCCGGAGAGGTCGTCGCATCCTTCGCGCTCACCGAACCCGGCGCCGGATCGAACCCGTCGGGACTTCGCACCAAGGCCGTGCGCGACGGCGAGGACTGGGTGATCACCGGCGAGAAGCGGTTCATCACCAACGCTCCGCTGGCCGACCTGTTCGTCGTCTTCGCCCGTACCCGCCCCGCCGATGATCGCGGCCCGGGTATCGCGGTGTTCCTCGTTCCCGCCGGCACCGACGGTGTCCAGGTCGGTAGCAAGGACGCGAAGATGGGGCAGGAAGGCGCCTGGACCTCCGACGTGCACTTCGACGGCGTACGGGTTCCCGCCTCCGCACTGGTCGGAGGCAGTGAGGACGTGGGGTACAAGGCAGCGATGGTATCGCTGGCCCGCGGACGTGTGCACATCGCCGCCCTGTCGGTCGGGCAGGCACAGCGGGCGCTGGACGAGTCGGTAGCCTACGCCGCGACCGCGACGCAGGGCGGCACACCCATCGGCGACTTCCAGTTGGTCCAGGCGATGCTCGCCGATCAGCAGACCGGTGTGATGGCCGGTCGCGCGCTCGTACGCGACGCGGCACGGGCCTGGGTCGACGAGACCGACCGGCGCATCGCGCCCTCGGTGGCGAAGCTCTACTGCACCGAAATGGCAGGCAAGGTCGCAGATCTGGCAGTGCAGATCCACGGCGGGACCGGCTACATGCGGGACGTGCCGGTCGAGCGAATCTACCGCGACGTGCGTCTGCTGCGTCTGTACGAGGGCACCAGTGAGATCCAGCGCCTGATCATCGGTGGCGGACTGGTCAAGCAGGCTCAACGCGGCTGACCCTCGGTCACGGATCGACTACGGGTTCGGGTGTGGAATCCCGCAGGACTCCACACCCGAACACGTAGTCCGTCAGCTGATTTCGAGTTCACCCATCCGCGACCACTCCGTACCGGGAATCTCCGTGTTGAGAATGCGCGGGGTCTCGGCAAGAACCGGTCGCATCGCGTCGAGGCCGTTGCGGAAGTGATCGGACTTCACGTGCGCTGCTCCGGCGTCCTCGTCCCTGAATGCCTCGACGAGAACGAATTCGGACGGGTCGTCCACGCTCCGGGACCAGTCGAACCACAGATTTCCGGGTTCTTTGCGGGTCGACTCCGTGAAATCCGCGGTCGTCGCGAGCCAGTCGTCCTGATGCTCGGGCAGCACCTTGAAGCGGACCACGATGAAGATCATCTTGCCTCCGGTCAGTAGATGTTCGAGGGACGGATCATGCCTTCGGCGAGGTCGCCGAAGCCGGGCGCGTGGATCGCCCCCGGGTTGCCGACGACCTCCTCGACCACGGCCGTCTCGGTCGTGATGAGCAGGGCCGCGATCGACGCCGCACTTTCGAAGGCCGCCCGGGTGACCTTGAACGGGTCGATCACGCCCTCGTCGAACATATCGCCGTACTCACCGGTGAGTGCATTGAATCCGTGACCGAGCGGCAAGCCTTCGACCACCTGGACCACGTGATCGCCGTCGAACCCCGCATTGATGGCGATGCGCCGCACGGGTTCGGCGAGTGCCCGTCGCACGACGTCACGCCCGACCGCTTCGTCACCCGGAAGATCCAGGTCGGCCAGTGCCCGGTGCGCCTGCCCCAGTGCGGTGCCACCGCCGGCGACCACACCCTCCTCGAGGGCCGCACGCGTCGCGGCGAGCGCATCCTCGACCCGCAGCATCCGTTCCTTGAGTTCGACGCTGGTGGCGCCGCCGACCTTGATGACGGCGACACTTCCGGTCAGTCGCGCCAGGCGGAGCTGCAGTGCGTCCTGGTCGGCATCGAGGCGGGCCCGACCGAGTTGGGCCTCGAGCTGCGCGATGCGGGACTCCACGAGTTTCGGATCGCCGTGACCGCCGACGATCGTCGTATCGTTCTCGGTCACCGTGACGCGGTCGCACGATCCGAGGTGATCGGCGGTGACCTCCGACAGTTCGATGCCGGTGTCCTTGGCGACGACATGGCCTCCGAGCGCTACGGCGAGATCCTCGAGTTCCGCGACTCTCCGGTGGCCGAAGCCGGGGGCGCGCACGACGACGGACTGCATCGTCTTGTGCATGTTGCCGCCGACGAGCAGGTGCAGGGCCGGACCGTCGACGTCCTCTGCCAGCACGACCAGTGGCCGGTCCGCCCGCTTGGCCGCCTCGATGCTCGGCATGATGTCCTGCACCTGGCTGATCTTCTTGTTGGTGAGCAGCACCAGGGGGTTCTCGTGGACGGACTCCATCCGCTCGGCGTCGGTGATCATGTACCCGGAGATGTAGCCGTGGTCGAACTCGATTCCGTCGACGACGTCCACAGACATCCCGAGCGTGTCCGATTCCTCGGTGGTGACGACGCCGGAGCGTCCGGCGTGGACGACCGCGTCGGCGATGACCTCGCCGATCGAGTCGTCGTCGCCGGCTGCGAGCGACGCGATGCGAGCGAGGTCGTTGCGGTCTCTGATCTGCACGGAGTGGGTGCGGACCGCATCGACGACGACGGGGACCGTGCGCTCGATACCGCGACGCACACGCATCGGGTTGGCACCGGCCTCGACGGCGCGGAGCCCTTCTCGCACCATGGCTTGCGCGAGCACGGTCGCAGTGGTCGTTCCGTCGCCCACCGTGCCGTTGGTCTTCATCGCGACTTCCTTGACCAACTGCGCTCCCATGTTGGCGAAGGGGTCGCGCAGTTGGATCTCGCGGGCGATCGTGACACCGTCGTTGGTGATGGTCGGCGGACCGGTCAGTTTCTCCAGTACTGCGTTACGGCCCTTGGGGCCGAGTGTCACCTTCACCGCGTCGGCGAGGGCGTTGACTCCGTATTCCAGCAGCGTGCGGGCTTCCTGCTCGAACCGCAGATCCTTGGCCATGTACAGATTCCTTTCGTGAGCGGAGCGCGGTTCAGGGGACGAGGATCGCGCGGCCTCGGACGCGACCGGCGTCGAGGTCGTCGATCGCCCGTTGGAAGTCGCCGAGCGGGTATTTCGTGGTGTGGAGCCCGACCTTGCCCTGCGCGGCGAGGACCATCAGGTCCTGCAGATCGTTGTAGGAGCCGACGAGATTGCCGATGAAGTTGATCTCCGTCGAGATGATGTCGATGGTCGGGACGTCGATGTTCTCGCCGTAGCCGACTACGTAATAGCTGCCGGCACGTCGCAGCATCGCCACGCCTTCCTCGGTTGCGCCGCCCTCGCCCACGAAGTCCACGACAGCTTCGGCGCCGTTGCCACCGGTGAGATCGAGGACCTGCTGCACGTGGGTGCCGTCCGCGACGATCGCCTGGTCGGCCCCGATCTCGGCCGCGAGTTTCACAGCGTCGGGATTTCGGTCGACTACGACGAGGGTGGCCGGCGAGATCGCCTTCAGTACCTGGATGCCGATGTGACCGAGACCGCCGGCGCCGATCATCACACAGGTGTCGCCGGGACGAAGCACCTTCGCCGCCTTGGCAACTGCGTGATAGGCCGTCAGGCCGGCGTCGGCGAGGGCTGCGACATCCGCGGGTTCGAGCGAGTCGTCGATTCGCACGACGCTACGGGCCGTGGTCCGCAGGAATTCCGCGTAGCCACCGTTGGTGTCGATGCCGGGAAAGGCGCTGTTCTCACAGTGGACATCGTCGCCGGAGCGGCATGCGCGGCACTGTCCGCACGTGATCAACGGGTGCAGGATCACCTTGTCGCCCACCGCGACGTTCGTGACCGCTTCGCCGATCGCATGTACCCACCCGGCGTTCTCGTGGCCGATCGTGTACGGCAGTTCGACGCCGCTCTTCTCTGCCCACTGGCCTTCGAGGATGTGGATGTCGGTGCGGCACACCCCGGCTCCGCCGATGCGCACGATCACGTCGAACGGGCCTTCCACTTCCGGTTCCGGAATCTCGGTGAGCTGGAGTTTCGTGTGGTAGCCCACGACCTGCACGGCCTTCATGACACCCTCCTGGCTGGAACGGACGAGGTTGATCGGACGTCGACGATCCGTGGTCCTGCGATGCCGTCGTCGTCGGCGTAGCGGGTGGCGAGCAGACCCCGGCAGAAGTGGGAGTTGCCTTCGATGGAGATCCGCACGGACTTCGCGAACCGCAGGCGCATCGGGATCGCATCCGGCGCGATCGGTGTGCCGTCGTCGTCGACGAATACCCGCCCGGCCGGACACAGCGTCAGGCCGATCGCGAGTCGACGGCGGAGCAGAGCCGACCGGTACCGGCCCGCCGGGATGTCACTCAGAGTCAGCGACGGGAGAGCATCGAGTGTCAGCGCGGTCTCGCGGAGAAGCGCTTCGACGCACCGTTCGAGTGCCGCGAGATGCGCTTTGCGGAGGAAGGTGCGCCGCAGGTCGTCGAGGCTGTCCACTGCCTCGACCCCGAAGGTCCCCTGATATCCCGCGTTCGCCGCAAGGCCACTGTTGATCTTCTGGCTGTCGTGGTGATCGTCGAGCAGGACTCGAACCCGTCCCACCCCTTCGACGCCCTCGAGCACGTCCTGCGCATCCGAGACCATCAGGTAGGCGAAATTGGGTGAGCAGAAGGCTGTGGGCAGGCGCAGGTGCACGGTCACACCCTCGTCGTCGAGCAGCACCGAACGGACGAACCCGAGATCGGTGATGGGCTCGTCCAGTTCGGGATCCACGACCTCCGACAACGCCCGCAGGACGTCGTCGGAGGTCACCGGTTCGCCGGTCATGACGACACCGCATCCTGCGCGCCCGCGGCGACGTCGACCCCTTCCTGTCCTGCCGGCTCGGCGAGCCGCAACTCGGAGGGCACGTCGATGTCGTAGAGCGCGGCGGCGTTGAGACCGAGGATCTTCTTCTTCTGGTCGATCGTCAGGGGTGCGTACTCCGTCATGTCCTCCGGGATCTGGAAGTCGACGAACTTCTCGATCAGCCAACGCGGTGTCCACAGGGCGTAGTCGCTCGAGAAGAGAATCTTGTCCTCCCCGATCCAGTACATGAGCTCACCGATGATCTGCGCGAAATAGCGCGGGCGGGTGTGGATGAACGGGATCGCCACCGCCAGGCCGCCGTACACATTCGACTCCTGGGTCGCGATCCAGCAGAAGTCCTCGAGGCGGGGCAGACCGACATGTTCGACCACGAACCGCAGATCCGTGTAATCGGTGGCCACCTTGTCGATGTCGGCGACGTCGAAGGCATCGCGGTCCAGCGGCCGGATCGTCGGTCCTTTGTGGACGTGAATGTTCTTGATACCCAGTTCGATACATTCTTCCAAGTATCGGCGTGACCACATGTCGTCGAGCTTGTATCCGCGTGAGTCGCCGAACCATTCGGCGGTGTAGAGCTTGACCCCCTGCAGATTCATGCTCTCGGCGTCCCGGCGCAACTGCTCGAGGCCGGCCTCCCCGTTCCGCGGATCGTAAGCGTGGTTGTAGGTGAGCTTGCCGGGATGCTTGCGGGTCAGCGCAAGACACTCCTCCGTCTGCCCGAAACCGGTTTTGTAGAACTCGCTCAGCAGGGTCGCCTGGAAGATGGCGTGGTCGACGTAACCGTCGACGAACAGGTCCTTCATGAACCTCTCGCTGCCGTAGTAGGCGTAGGTGTCGAAGTCCCACACCTCTTCCTGCGGACTGAGATTCTTGTGGTAGTCGTAGAAGCAGTCGATGAACTGCTGGCCGTGAATATTCCTCAGGTTGGAGGGACGCGCGTCCCAGATGTGAACGTGCGAATCGACGATGAAGTAGTTTTCGTCATCCTTGGTGTACATACCGTCCTCGATTCCTAGGGCGCGGTGAGGTCGAAACCGATGTACTCGGCGGCGTCCTCGGGGCTGGCGAACAACATGGTCCTGTCATCGAGGTGCACCATGCGTCCGTAATGGGTGGAACTGATCTCTTCGAAGACGGATCCGTCGAACTCGCTGCCGAGCGCGTCGGTGAGTTCGTCGTAGTCGAACTCGAGAAGCTTCGTGCCGTCGACGCGGATCATCGAGGGGTACTCCGTCAAGTCCACCCCCTCCTTGGCGCCCATCACGTCCGCGACGACACGTCCGATAGGGGTATTCATGAGAGTCACACCGCATCGGTCGGAGATCTCGGTGGAGGATCCGAAATTCATAGTCACTGTTCCAGCTCCTTCGGTGCTTCCAGACCGATCTCCTCGAGCAGAGTTCGGAACTTGGTCGAGGCGGATTCGAGACTCGTGGCGAACGTGATCGCCTTGTCGGACGGTTGCGACCAGATCGGCTGCAGCGACCGGGCCGCCTCGATGCAACGCGGCACCCAGGTGCTCATCCAGGTGGAGAACAATTCCTTGTTCGCATCTCCGAACTCTTCGTCCCGCGTGAGCATCCGGAACAGTGCTCGCGTGTATGCGAGATCGCGGTCGTAGTCGTGCTCGCCGGTGCCGACGATCGTCGGCGTGATGTAGTCGCCGTTCCGTGCTGCTATCTGCATGATCAGTTCGGATCTGAAGAGTGATCCCACCAACTGCTCGTAGACGATATTGGTGGCGAACAGCAGTTCGCACCAGTCGCCCACCGCAGTCAGCCGTTCGACCACCTCGCGGGTCGCCTGCCACTCGGGAGCGGACTGCCAGACCTCCTTGTGCACCGTTCCGTCGAACGGCACACCGGATTCGGAGAGGTCGAGGTTGAACAGCGCGAGATCCTGTGCGAAACGCAGCTTGTGCGCCGCGTTGACCGCCACCGCGGTGTTGATCATATTGGTCGGACCGGACCGCTGTATCGAGGTGAACACATGCAGTCCCAGACCGTGCTCCGCATGCATCCATGCACCGAGATTGCGCGCGATGAAGGTGAGCCAGGGAGTGTTCCAGGCCTCGTACGCGTCGGCTCGTTTCGCGTTCTTCAGGCACAGGTCCACCTGCCGCACGACCGCTGCGTTGTTACGGTAGATAGATTGGTCCCATTCTTCGTTGGGATCCCGGAACTGGTGCCAGTCCGATGATTTCGCGAGGGTCCATTCCTTCGGGTAGCCACCTGGGCCCTGAGCGAACCCGTAGATCCAGCCCTGGCTCAGGTACCGCTCGGGGTCCGGTTGCACGTCGACCGTGACGTCCTCGTAGGTTGTCGCCCGTAGCTTCGCGGGCTTGTAGTAGTTGTACGTGCGGCTCTTCGAACTCGGGAACTCCAGGGCGCCGGCCTCGGCATCGGTGAATTCGATACTGGGGAAACTGCGCCGCGCGGGATCTGCGGTGGCGGTCATCTGCGGATTCTCCTGTCGCTGGGACGAAATGGGGAACTCGATCAGTCGAAGGTCGGGCTGGTGAACTTGTCGTAGAAGATCTGGTCCTTGGGCACGCCCCTGCTCTCGAGCAGGTCCAAGGTCGCGTCGACCATCGGAGGCGGCCCGCAGAGGTATGTCTCGCACCGGTGCAGTTCGCTCTCGCGGGCTCCCACGACCTCCGGGACCATTCCCGTCTCCACTCCCGCAATCCCTTCGGGAGAGTCCGAATTCTCCGACAAGCATGGCACGAAGACGAAGTCCCGTAACGTATTTGCAAAATCTCGTATCTCGTCGAGGTAGAAGAGATCGGCGGCGGTGCGGGCACCGTAGTAGAAGCGGACCGGCCGAGGATCTCCGGTGTCACTCATGTGCCGGAGCAACGACAGGATGGGCGCCATCCCCGCCCCGCCACCGATGCAGACGACGGGGAGTACGTGGCCTTCCTTGAGGGTCGACGATCCGTAGGGTCCGTTCAGGTGCACCTCGTCGCCGAGGTTCAATCCGCCGTCCAGCAGGCCCGAAAAGACCCCGCCCGGATACTTCTTGATGAGGAACTGGACACGATCGGAGGTCGCGGGTGCGGTGGCCATCGAGAACGAGCGGTGGTCCTCCGTGCCCGGGATGGTGATGTCGGCGTACTGCCCGGCCTTGAATTCGAAGATCTCCGGTTCGAGCGGCCGGAGGACGAGGGAGACGATGTCCCGGGTCACGGGCTCGATGGCGAGCACCCGGGCGCGCACGTTCTGGATGGGCACACCGCCGAGAAGTTCGTCTTTGTCGAAGTTGAGCAACTCGATGGTGCAATCGCTGAACGAGTGTGCGCGGCAGAGTAATACATAACCCTCCTCCACCTCCGAGTCGTTGCACGCGAACGTCGAGTACCGATCCATCTGGATCTCGCCGTCGAGGACGTAGGACTTGCAGGCCGAGCACTGCCCTTCACGGCATCCGTGCATCAGGTGGATGCCCTGCCGGAAGGCCGCGTCGAGAATCTTCTCGTCCTCGTCGACGTCCATCTCTATGTCGACGGGTTCGAAGTGGATGCGGTGAGTGTCGGCCACCGTAGACCTCCTGTGCTTCAGGGGAGAACCCGGCCGGTGCAGATGCGAGAATGCATTCGCGCCGGCCGGATCGGGTCGAGTCAGAGCGGAGTCGCGCCGGCCCGGTACTGCGCGACGTGCGCTTCACGTTCTGCATCGGTCATCTGGTTCAGCAGCACGTTCGGGCTCTGGAAGGTATTTCCCCGTACGTCGTCGAGAGTCCACATCTTCTTCGGGTCGAGATCGAGGTGTGGCTGCCCGACCAGGGTCTTGCCGTCGTCGCGCACGTACCCGAGGTCCTGGACGATGTCGGCGAGATCTTTGTCGTGGTGCAGCGTCTCCCATTCGCGGAAGCCGGTGAGGCGACCCATGTTCGGGGTCTCGCGGCCCTCGTACTCACTACGGAAGGCGACGGCGTCGGTCCAGTAGCAGGGCTCGGAACAGTAGGTGCGCCACTGGCCGTCGACCTTCTCCACCACCATGTCCTCGCGGATCAGCGCCGGCACCATGCAGGTCCAGCAGCGGTGCGGGTACTGGTAGCCCACCTCTTCGAAGGCGATCGGCTTGTTGCGGCCCGGGTAGGCCAGCCGGTTGTAGTCCTCCCACCAGCGGCCGAACTTGTTGTACCAACCGGGGTACTTCTCCTCGAACCACTCGAAGTCCTTGTCGGTCATGGCATCGTTGCGCCAGTAGTTGACCGGCCAGCCGGTGGCGAAGAAGCGGGCCACCTCGTGCACGTAGTGCTTGTCGAGGATGCGCTTCCACGCCTCTTCGACCAGGTCGTGCGGAATGGTCAGGCCGTACTTCTCCAGCGGCAGCAGGTAACTGCGGTAGTAGTCGTCATAGATCCAGCGCCGCCACATCTCGGCGTAGCTCTCGCGATCCTTGCGGCGGTCCTTGGTGCCGTATTCGATGAAGGTGCCGATCGCGGCGTCGACCACGCAGTGGTTGTTCCACCATGCGTAGCGGAGGTCGCGCTCGAGGAGGGGGCGGTTGCGTTCGTCTGCGAGCGCCATCAGCAGGATCGAGTAGCCGTTCGAGATGTGCCGGGACTCATCGGACTGCACGGAGTGGAACACCGTGGGGAGTAGGTAATCACCGTTTGCGGCGGCCTCGTCGGGCATCGCGACGAACAGGGTGTTGGTGAAGGCCGTCTCGGCGACGACGGTCAGGTAGATGTTGGCGGCGGTGATGGCGTCACCGGTGATGAAACCCTCGCCGAACTGACGACCGATGGTCCCCGCGTAGTTGTTGGCGAATGCCTTCTCGGTGATGTCGAAGCCGGCCGGATCGATGTAGTTGTTCATGTACAGCTTCTTGAGGTTCATCTGGATCGTCGAATGACGGACCTCGTCGATCATCTGTACGGCCAGACCGTTGTGGATCTCCGGATTGGGTACGGCGTCGATCGCCATGGGCATGGCGCGCGCCGCCGAGATCTCCGGGAACGGGATGATCGACAGGAACAGCTTCTGCCACTCCAGCCACCGTTCCTGGACCTGGCGGAACATGTTGCCGCGGATGGCGCCGTCCATGGCGCCGTACACGCGGTTGTCCTTCTCCTCCTCCATCGGGAAGTACGACCGCATGATCTGCTTCAGCGGGTCCTTCTTGGGGGCCTTCTCGAAGGTGTAGTCGGTTCCGAATCGAGTGGCCGGGGTTGCGAAGGTCGGCTCCCAGGACAACTCGGTGATCTTCGCATGTGCTTTGGTCAAGCTCTGCCTGCTCAAAGTGCGCCTCCTCTTAGAGGGAGCCGACGGGTGTGCCGGCCCGTATGGACTGGAGCGACTTCGATACAACCGTGTGATCCAGGTAACAAACGTCTCACTGTGAGACGACTGACCGAACCTCGGTCTGGGGACGACGAAGGAGGGCCCGCGATGCGGACCCTCCGGGGAATGTGCAGGTGAGGTCGGTTACTCGGCCGACGCGTAGGAGCCGGAC
>JAEZDV010000232.1 GCA_023417985.1 Actinomycetes bacterium
GACGATACGAGGAGCGCTCCGGGGGAGGATCATCTCCCGGAGTCGGCTCCGACGAAGTAGATGGGGAGTACCGGTGCCGGTAGCCGATGACGAGACCAATTACCTGGTGGGGCTCGATCTCCACGGACGACGCGTAGTCGTCGTGGGCGGCGGCAGCGTCGCCCAGCGGCGTTTGGGCCTGCTGGTGACATCGGGCGCAGACGTGCACGTCGTCGCCCGCGCCGCGACCCCCGCGGTGGAGAGCCTGGCGACGAAGGGCCGCATCTCGCTCGAGGTCCGCGATTACCACGACGGCGACCTCGACGGTGCCTGGTACGCGATGGCGTGCACCGACGAGCCCGACACCAACGCCGCGATCGTCGCCGAAGCGGACCGGCGCAGGATCTTCTGCGTACGCGCCGACAACGCCCGCCACGGCAGTGCGGTCACGCCCGCGACCACCCGGTACGACGGTCTGTCCGTGGGTGTGCTCGCGGGTGGCGACCATCGCAGGTCGGCCTCGGTGCGCACCGCGATCCGGGACGCACTCGCCGGTGCCGCGCTGTCCGGTGTCACCGATGACGCCGCCCCGAAACCGACCGGTGTGGCGCTCGTCGGCGGCGGACCCGGCGACCCCGACCTCATCACCGTCCGGGGGCGTCGACTGCTCGCCCGCGCGGACGTGGTGGTCGCGGACCACCTGGCCCCGCAGGAACTGCTCGCCGAACTGGATCCGCACGTCGAGGTGATCGACGCGGCCAAATTGCCGTACGGCCGAGCGATGGCGCAGCAGATGATCAACGACATCCTCGTCGACCGCGCGAGGGCCGGAAAGTTCGTCGTCCGGCTCAAGGGCGGCGACCCGTATGTGTTCGGGCGGGGTTACGAAGAACTCGAAGCCTGCGCCGCGGCCGGTATACCGGTGACCGTCGTCCCCGGTATCACCAGTGCGATCTCGGTGCCGTCGGCGGCGGGAATCCCCGTGACCCACCGCGGGGTGACCCACGAATTCGTGGTGGTGAGCGGGCACGTCGCGCCCGATCATCCCGACTCGCTCACCGACTGGGACGCGCTGGCGAAACTGCGCGGCACGCTCGTCCTGCTCATGGCCGTCGAACGCATCGGCTCGTTCGCCGATGTCCTGATCGCCGGGGGCCGGCCCGTCGGCACCCCGGTCACCGTCGTGCAGGAAGGCACCATGGCGACCCAGAAGGTGCTCCGGACCGATCTGGCCCACGTCGCGGACCGGGTGCGGGAGGAAGGCACCCGCCCGCCCGCCATCATCGTCATCGGTCCGGTCGCCGGATTCGGTCCGGAGGGTCGGTAACGTTGGAACCCGTGCCCTACACCTCCGAAACCGCCCACGCCTCCGGCGCCGCGCGCCCCATGACGGCCCGCGCACTCGCGCTGGCCACCCTGGTCCTCAGCGGATTACAGCTGATGGTGGTGCTCGACGGCACCGTCGCGAATCTCGCGCTCGCGCCGCTGCAGGCCGAACTGGCGTTGTCCGACGCGGGCCGGAACTGGGTCCTCACCTCCTACGCGCTCGCCTTCGGCGGGCTGATGTTGCTCGGCGGGCGCCTCGGCGACAGTTTCGGCCGCAAACGCATGTTCATCACCGGTGTCGGCCTGTTCAGCCTGGCCTCGCTGCTGTGCGGGCTCGCCACCAACGAAGCGATGCTCATCGGTGCACGTGCACTGCAAGGCGTCGGTGCGGCGATCGCGTCGCCGACGGCGCTCGCGCTCGTGGCGACGACCTTCGCTGCCGGGCCGGCGCGTAATCGCGCCATCGCCGTATTCGCCGCCATGACGGGCGTCGGATCGATCGCCGGTCTCATCCTGGGCGGGGCGCTCACCCAGGTGTCGTGGCGCTGGATCTTCCTGATCAACGTCCCGATCGGTGTCGTGATCGTCGTGCTCGCCCTCAGCGCACTGCGCGAAACCTCCTCCGAGCGTCTGGCGCTGGATGTGCCGGGCGCCATCCTCGCGACGCTCGGATGCACCGGCATCGTGTTCGGCCTCACCGAAGGCCCCGAACTCGGCTGGGGGAGTGCAGCCGTGATCGGAGCGCTCACTGCCGGCGTCGTCCTGCTCGTGATCTTCCTGCTGGTCGAGCGCCGCGCCGAGAATCCACTCCTGCCGTTCGTGCTGTTCCGCAACGGGAACCGCGTCGCGACCTTCGTGGCGATCTTCTTCGCCGGCGCGGTGATGTTCAGCCTCGCGGCGTTCGTAGCGTTGTTCGTCCAGGACGTCCTCGGTTACACGCCGCTGCAGGCGGGCCTTGCATTCGTGCCGTTCGCATTCGGTCTCGGGGGAGCGGCCGCGGCGTCGTCCAAGCTCGCGGCCCGCATACAGCCCCGGTGGCTCGTGGTCACCGGTGCCGTCATCATGGCCGTGAGTCTGCTCTACGGGTCGACGATGGACGAGACGGTGCGCTACTTCCCGACGCTGTTCGTGCTGGTGCTCGTCGTCGGCTTCGGGGTGGGTCTGGCCGTGGTTCCGCTTCCGCTGTGCGCCATCGCGGGCGTCGGCGCGCACGAGATCGGGCCGCTGTCCGCGATCGCGCAGGTAGCGCAGACGCTCGGCGGCCCGATCGGTCTCGCCGTCATCGGTGCGCTGGCCACCTCGAGGACGATGTCGCTCGGAGGCACCCCCGGTGCGGTCGCCGACATGACCGCCGCGCAACTCACCGCGCAGGGCGAGGGGTACATGTTCGCCCTCGTCGGATGCGCCGCATGCGCGGTGATCGCGGGCGTCGCAGCATTCTTCATCCGGTTCACCTCCGAAGAGGTGGCGCAGGCTCAGGAAGCGGAGAAATCTGCGCAGACGAGCTGAGAGTGCAGTGCACGCTCCGAGGCCATGCGCCCGGGCGGGCTCTCAGGTGAGGACGATCAGTTCCGTCGGCGCAGCGATCTCCACCCGCAGTCCGGCCTTCGACGCCACGCGCGCAAGCCCTCGCACATCCGCCGGCTCGGCGCGGGTCTGCACCAGTGCGCGGGCGAGCAACCCCTTGTGGTGCTTGTTGAAATGGCTCACGACGGTCCGGGTGCCGTCCGGCTTCTCGGTGAGGACCGTCGCGGTGACGGCTCCGGGAACAGGACCGAGTTGCCGGTACGCCCCGGACCGGAGATCGACGACGAGTTCGTCCCCGGCCTCGGCGACGAGCGCGTCCGTCAACTCGGGTCGCCACAACGCCGCGAGGGTCCCGAAACCGGGGAGCTTCGAACCCGCCGACAGGCGATAGGCCGGGATGGGGTCGCTCGCACGCACGGCGCCGAACAGCGCCGAACCGACCGCGAGCCTCCGATAGGCCTTCTCCCGCTGCGCCTTCGTGAAGGTCGGGGCGTCGAGAGCGTCGAACAGCACGCCGGTGTAGCGCTCGAGCGCGGGCCGGGTGGGGGACACCCACAGCTTGGCGTTGCGTTCGATCTCGTCGGCTCCGTTGAGGCCCAGACCCAGCGCACGACTCGACGCGTCGAAGTCCGCGGCGAGCCCGACCAGCGCCTGGGCCAGCAGCTCCCGGGTCTCGGTCAACTGCGGCATCGAGAGGTCGCCGAGATCGAGCGGCGCGCCGTCGCCGCCGGTGGATTTCGTTTCGGAAGGGGGGAGAAGCACCAGCACAACAGCCAACCGTACCGAGGAGCCGGATCGGGCGGGCGGTAGGCTCCTATACCGTGATCACTCGCATGTCGCACCTGTTCCTCCGCACTCTCCGTGACGATCCGGCCGATGCCGAAGTCCCCAGCCACAAACTGCTCGTCCGGGCCGGGTACGTGCGGCGCATCGCGCCGGGCATCTACTCCTGGCTGCCGCTGGGTCTGAAGGTGCTGCGGCAGGTGGAGCGGGTGGTCCGCGAGGAGATGAACAACATCGGAGCGCAGGAGATCTCCCTCCCCGCACTGCTGCCGCGCGAACCGTACGAGACCTCGAACCGGTGGACCGAGTACGGCGCCGGACTCTTCCGTCTCCAGGACCGCAAGGGCAACGACTATCTGCTCGGCCCGACCCACGAGGAGCTGTTCGCGCTCACCGTCAAGGGTGAGTACAACTCGTACAAGGACTTCCCGGTCACCCTCTACCAGGTGCAGACCAAATACCGCGACGAGGAGCGCCCGCGCGCCGGCATCCTCCGCGGCCGCGAGTTCGTGATGAAGGACTCCTACAGCTTCGACCTCACGGACGAGGGCCTGGCCCAGTCCTACAGGGCGCACCGCGACGCCTACGAGCGGATCTTCACCCGCCTCGGCGTGAAGTACGTGATCGTCTCCGCGACCTCGGGCGCGATGGGTGGCAGCGCGTCCGAAGAATTCCTGGCCGAGAGCGAAGTCGGTGAGGACACCTACGTCCGCTGCATCGAGTCCGGCTACGCGGCCAACGTCGAGGCGGTCGAGACGCTCGCCCCCGCGCCGATCCCGTTCGACGGATTGCCCGACGCCGTCGTCCACGACACCCCGGACACTCCGACGATCGGTTCGCTCGTCGAGGCAGCCACCGAGATCCTCGGCCGTGAGGTCCACGCGTCCGAGACGCTGAAGAACATCCTCGTCAAGGTTCGGCAGCCCGGCGGCGAGTGGGAACTGATGGGAATCGGCATCCCCGGCGACCGCGAGGTGGACGACAAGCGTCTCGAGGCGTCGTTCGAGCCTGCCGAGGTGGCGCTGCTCGACGAGGCCGATTTCGCTGCGAACCCGTTCCTCGTCAAGGGTTACATCGGCCCGAAGGCGCTGCTCGCAAACGACGTCCGTTATCTCGTCGATCCCCGGGTGGTCGACGGAACGTCGTGGATCACCGGTGCCGATGAAGACGGCAAGCACGTCTTCGGGCTCGTCGCGGGTCGTGACTTCGTGGCCGACGGCACGGTGGAGGCCGCGGAGGTTCGCGACGGCGACCCGTCCCCCGACGGTGCCGGCCCGCTGGTCTCCGCCCGCGGGATCGAAATCGGTCACGTGTTCCAGCTCGGCCGCAAGTACACCGACGCCTTCGCCGTCGACGTGCTCAACGAGAACGGCAAGCCGGTGCGCCCCACGATGGGGTCCTACGGCGTCGGTGTGTCGAGGCTGGTGGCGGTTATCGCCGAGCAGCAGCACGACGAGAAGGGTCTGCGCTGGCCCGCCGAGGTCGCACCCTTCGACGTGCACGTGGTGATCGCGAACAAGGACGAGCAGGCGCGGACCGGTGCGGAGAACCTCGTCGAGGAGTTGTCGAACGCCGGCCTGGACGTGCTGTTCGACGATCGCAAAGCCTCTCCCGGCGTGAAGTTCAAGGACTCGGAGCTGCTCGGAATGCCGCTCGTCGTGGTGGTCGGGCGCGGATTCGCCGACGGCAACGTCGAATTGCGGAACCGCGTCACCGGGGAGTCGAACGAGGTGCCGGTGGGCGAGGCCGTGCGGGTCATCCTCGGACGCTGATCGCCCATCGGGCGCAGGTGCGCCAGAATGGAACCCATGTCAGAGAACTGGAGTGCCACCGACACGTACCTCGCCGATTTCCTGGTCGGGGATGATCCCACCCTGGACGACGCTCTGGCCGCGAACGCGGCGGCCGGGCTCCGCCCCATCGACGTGGCACCGGTGCAGGGCAAGTTCCTTCACCTGCTCGCCCGGATCCGCGGCGCCCGCCGGGTCCTGGAAATCGGGACGCTCGGCGGTTACTCCACCATCTGGCTGGCACGGGCGGTCGGGGAGTCGGGCCACGTGACCACCCTCGAATACGAGCCCCGGCACGCCGAGGTCGCGCGCGTAAACCTCGACCGCGCCGGTGTCGGGGAACGCGTCGACATCCGCGTGGGTGCGGCGCTCGACACCCTGCCGGAACTCGAAGGACCGTTCGACCTGGTGTTCATCGACGCCGACAAGGAGAACAACAGCAACTACGTGCGCGAGGCGCTGCGGTTGTCGCGACCGGGGACGGTGATCGTCGTCGACAACGTGGTGCGTGCCGGCGCGATCAGTGACCTGGACGACGACGACCCGAACGCACGCGCCTCACGGGAACTCGTTGCCGTGCTGGCGGCCGAACCCCGCCTCGATGCCACGGCGTTGCAGACCGTCGGCGTCAAGGGCTGGGACGGGTTCGCGTTGGCGCTCGTCGTCGAGTAGCGGCCGCACAGAGCGCGGTGCTCGTGGTCTGATCGCTGCGGCGACAGGAAGCGATCGGGCGGTCACCCCTTCCGGCCCCGGTGCGGCGGGGCAGCACGGGCGTCGAGCCTGCGCACGGACTCCTGCACCGCGCCGTGCAGCATGATCTCGAGATCGCCGACCACACGGTACGGGTGCTCGACCATGCCGTCGTCGATCCACCGCAGCACCACGGCGAGCACCGCCGAGGTGTAGAAGTCGACCACCAGGTCCCGGTCCTTCGCCTGCACCGGTCCGCCGCCGTCCTTGTCCATCACGGACTCGGTGATGGGTCTCATCTGCCTGAACAGGAAGCGCTCGAGCCCGGACCTACCCAGCCCGTCGAGCACCCCTAGTGTCGACGAGCGGTTGTCGCGCATATAGAGCATCAGGCGGACCAGGCCGTCGGCCCATCCTTCCTCGGAGGCGAACGAGCGGACCCGGCTCGCGACCTCGTTCTCGAACACCCAGACCGCGAGGTGCCGCACGTCGGGGAAGTGGTAGTAGAACGCCTGACGGGTCAGACCGCAGTCGCGCGTCAGCTCCGTGACCGTCACCTTGTCGAGGGGCTCGGTCCGTAACCGGGCCTTGAGTGCGGCCACCAAGGCATCGCGTGCACCGGCGCGTCGCCGCGCCTCGGTGCTCTCGTCGGTCATGGCTCACGGTACCGCCGGACGTCCCTGGACACATCGCATCAGATGTCTAGTGACCTCCCGGGCCGGAGTTCCTACCGTCGATATCGACACGGCACGCATGCCGCGGGCCGCGAAAGGTATCCGGACGGCACGCAATCCGCGGGCCGCGAAGAGGAGCTGCGATGTTCTTGTTCGAATCCATTCCCTGGTATTCCTGGGTGATGTTCGGCGTCGTTCTGGCTGCCCTCATCGCCCTCAACGAGGTGACGCGACGATGGAAATGGGCCGGTCTCGGCTTCTTCGTGGCGCTGCCTCTCGTCCTGACCCTGTTCGTGTGGCCGACCACGGCCGGCGCCGGGTCGTCCACCGGCACCTGGTTCCACTGGGTGAAGGTGTACTCGGCACTCATCGGGTGCTTGGGCTTCATGCTCATCCGATATGTCCCGCGCCTGGCGAAGAACCGCTGGATGCTGATGTTCCCCGCCCTGATCCTGGCGATCAACATCGGCGAAGCCGTCATCCGCGACTTCGAGGTGGCGGGCCTGCAGGGCATGCACGACGGTGTCTTCATGGTCGGCGGTCCGTGGAACTACATGAACGGCATCGCCGGAATTCTCAACCTGGTCACCATCTGCGGCTGGGCCGGCATCATCGTCTCGCGCGACCGGTCCAAGGACATGATCTGGCCCGACATGATGTGGTTCTGGATCATCGCGTACGACCTGTGGAACTTCGCCTACGTCTACAACTGTGTCGGTGACCACTCCTTCTACGCCGGTGCGGCCCTGCTCATCTCCTGCACCATCCCCGCCTTCTTCATCAAGAAGGGCGCCTGGCTGCAGCACCGCGCCCACACGCTGGCCCTGTGGATGATGTTCACGATGGCCGTCCCGACGTTCGTGAGCTCGTCGCAGTTCGCCGTCGAGTCGTCGCACAACCCGACCGCTCTGTTCGTCGTGTCGGCCCTGTCGCTCGGGGCAAACATCGCCGTCGCGGTCTACCAGGTGCTCACCATCGTCAAGCGGCGCCGTAATCCGCTGCGCGACGAGCTGTACACACACCTGCCCCAGTACCGCGAGGTGCGCGACGCGAACCTCCCCGTCGAGTCGCCCGCGGTCCTGCCGGAGTCCCGGGAGAAGGACCGACTGGCCACGGTCTGACCACCGCGCATCCGGCCGCCGGCCGGGCGAGCAGCACCACACGCC
>JAEZDV010000318.1 GCA_023417985.1 Actinomycetes bacterium
CGACATGGTCCCGACCGCGGCGTCGTGTGGCGGATCCGCGGGAATACCGACCTGCGGTTCTGCCATGTGTACTGCTCCTAGAGCATCAGTTGCCGGCGGTTGCGATGCCGGCCGAGGTGTCGTCCAGCGCCTGCTGAACGGTCTTCTCACCGCGGATCGCGGCGTAGGAGTTGTCGGAGATCGCCTTCGACACGGCCGAGTAGTACGGCGACGCCGGACGCGGCTTGGCGGCCTCGAGAACTTCTTTCAGCGTGGTGAAGTACGGGTACTGCTCGATGATCGCGGCATCGTCGTAGACCTCGGCGAGGACGGGAGCGCCACCGGCTTCGGCGTAGTGCAGCTGCGACTGGCGCGTCTGCATGAACTCGAGGAAGTCCCGAGCGGTCTCCGGTGCATCGCTGAACGCGCTGATGCCGACGTTGTAGCCACCGAGAGTGGACGCGCCCGGACCGTCGACACCCGGGAGGACGGCGATGCCGTACTTGCCGGCGATCGAGGAGCTCTCACCGTCGGTGTAGAAGCCCGGCCACGTGCGCAGGAACATCGCTTCGCCGTTGCCGAACGCGGTCTGCGACTCACCCTCGCTGTAGGTCTGGGCGGCAGCCGGGATGATGTTGTCCTCGAATGCGTCGACGATGAACTGCAGGCCCTCTGCGGTCTGCTCGTCGATGGCCGGTGCGAGACCGTCCTCGCCGACGAAGGACCCACCGAAGCCGTTGACGATCTCGGTGACGTTGACCGTCAGACCTTCGTAGTTCTTGAACTGGCCGAGGTAGCAGGCGATGCCCGCTTCTTCTGCCTTCGGGCACTCGGCCTTCAGCTCGTCCCACGTGGTGGGGGCCTGGTCGACCAGGTCGGTGCGGTAGTAGAGGAACGCGCCGTTCGTGTTCTTCGGTGCCGCGTAGAGGGTGCCGTTGTAGGTGCCGGACTCGACCGTCGCGGGCAGCAGACCCTCGGTGTCGATCGCGTACTCGCCCTCGAGGGGGAGCAACCACCCGTTCGCGGCGAATTCCGCGGTGTTGGTGACGTCGACGGCGATGAGGTCGTACTCGTCGCTGCGCGCCTGCATACGCTGCGCGATGTCGTCGTACTGATCGTTGGCTTCCGCCGCGAGCGGCTTGAACGTGACCTGCTCGTCCGGATGGTCGGCGTTCCAGTCCGCGATGATGCTCTCGAGCGCCGTGTTCAGGGGGTCCTGCCCCTCGACGATCGTGATCGGTCCGCGGCCGCCGGCCGCTGCGGCACCGGTGTCGCCGTCGTCGCTGCCGGCGCTGTCGTCGGAAGAGCACCCTGCGAGGACGAGCGCGGTGGCCGCCGTCGCGGCGATCGCTGCTCTGCGCATCGCCTTCGTGTTGAGAATCATCAACAATCTCCCCATTCGAGGTCGGAAAAAACTCGCCGGTAACACGGAGGTCACCGACACAGGGCACTACTGTGGCACGCGCCACCACGAAAAGTCGGCATTCCACCCATCTCGGACCGGTCCGGTGTCGCGATCGACCCCCGGCCTGCCCGGCGGCACTCAGCCGATACGCAGCCCGTCGGATGCCTTGAATACGTGGACCCGGTCGGGGTCGAAGCGCAGATGAACGCGTTCGCCCTTCTGCGGCGGGCTCCGCCAGTCGCTCCGCGCGACGATCTGCTGGTCGCGTCCCCCGACCACCGCGCGACCGTAGACGTACGCCTCGGAACCGAGTTCCTCGACGACGTCGACATCCATCGGAATGCCGTCGCTCGCGATCTCGAGGTGCTCGGGACGGATGCCGAGCGTCACTTCCGACTCGGTGACCCGGCCGACCACGTCGCGGGGCACCGGCACCTCGGTGTCGCCGAGCATCACACCTCGATCCATCACCGGAAGCCGGAACAGGTTCATCGCCGGCGACCCCATGAATCCGGCGACGAAGACGTTGGCGGGCTTGTTGTAGAGCACGCGCGGCGACGCGCACTGCTGTAGCACGCCCTTGTCGAGGACCGCGACGCGATCGCCCATCGTCATCGCCTCGACCTGGTCGTGGGTGACGTAGACGGTGGTGGTGTTCAGCCGGCGCTGCAGTTGCGCGATCTGCGTGCGGGTCTGCACGCGGAGTTTGGCGTCGAGGTTGGAGAGCGGTTCGTCCATCAGGAACACCTGCGGTTGCCGGACGATCGCGCGGCCCATCGCGACACGCTGCCGCTGGCCACCGGAGAGCGCCTTGGGCTTGCGGTCGAGGAACGGCTCGAGATCGAGCATCTTGGCGACCTCGACCACCCGCTCCCGGATCTCGCTCTTGGGATGCTTGGCGAGCTTGAGGGCGAACCCCATGTTCTCGGCGACCGACATGTGGGGGTACAGCGCGTAGTTCTGGAAGACCATCGCGATGTCGCGTTCCTTCGGATCCTGCGCGGTGACGTCTCGGTCGCCGATGAGGATGCGGCCGCTGTGCACTTCTTCGAGGCCGGCGAGCAGGCGGAGCGAGGTGGACTTCCCGCATCCCGAAGGCCCGACCAGCACAATGAATTCCCCGTCCTCGATCTCGAGATCCAGCGAATCGACCGCGAGTGTACTCGAGCCCGGGAACAGGCAGACCGCCTTGTCGAAGGTCACCGAGGCCATCGCAGATCCTTTCCGAAGCGGAACACAGTCACGTGCGGTAGGGGAATCTACCGTGTTTGTCGCGTATTTCCGGTACTCGGCGTGAACTCGTCGTCGTCACCCCAGACCTGGATGCCACGCACCCCGGGGACATCCCCGCGGTGGAACACCGGATCACGTCCCTGCTTCCGCTGGGCGGTGTAGTTGTGGAACATCGCGTAGGCGATACCCGAGAGCGGGATCAGTGCGACGAGATTGACGATCGCCATGACCCCCATGGACAGGTCGGCGAGCGCCCAGACGAGGGGAAGCGAACCGATCGCGCCGAGGAACACGCACAGCACCACGGCCGCTCTCAGATACGGCAGTGCCCTGCGGGTCCCGGTGAGGAATTCGATGTTCGATTCGCTGTAGTAGTAGTTGCCGATGACCGAGGTGAACGCGAGGAAGAAGATCATGACGGCGAGGAAGTGCACGGTCCAGTCGCCGAGTTGCTGAGACAACGCGTTCTGGGTCATGGCCGCACCCTCGATCCCCCCGCCGAACTGCGGTTCGGACAACAGGATGATGAACGCGGTGATCGAGCAGACGAGCCAGGTGTCGAAGTACACCCCGAGGCTCTGCACGAGTCCCTGCTTGACCGGGTGCGACACCGACGCGGTGGCTCCGGCGTTGGGGGCCGACCCCATACCCGCCTCGTTCGAGAACAGGCCCCGGCGAATACCGTTCATGAAGGCGGCACCGAATCCGCCGCCGACGATCTCCCGGATCCCGAACGCGTTCTCGAAGATCAACCGGAACATTCCCGGCACCTCCGAGAAGTTGAGGGCCACGACCACGATGCCGATCACCAGGTACGCGGCCGCCATCACCGGGACCACGATCTGCGAAACCGACGAGATCCGCCGGACACCACCGAAGATCACGACGGCCACACACACCGCGACCCCCGCCCCGACTCCGATCTGCAAACCGAGGGTCTTCTCCCCGACGGAGCTGGCGACCGCGTCGACGATGGAGTTGGTCTGTACCGCGTTGAACACGAACCCGTAGGTGATCGTGATGATCACCGCGAAGATCATTCCCATCCAGCGCTTCCCGAGGCCGTACTGCATGTAGTACGCGGGTCCCCCGCGGTAGGCACCCTTGTCGCGCACTTTGTACAACTGCGCGAGGGTGGACTCCAGGAAGGCTGTGGACGCACCGATCAGGGCCATCGCCCACATCCAGAACACCGCACCGGGACCACCGAGGCTGATCGCGATGGCAACGCCGGCGACGTTGCCGGTGCCGACCCGGGAGGCCGCCGAGATCGAGAAAGCCCGGAATGCGGAGATACCGTGCTGCCCGTCGGGAAGGTCGGTCGGTTTCTCGACGATCGAGCGCAGCATGTCCGGGATCAGCCGGATCTGGATGAACCGGGACCGGAACGTGTAGTACAGACCCGACCCGATGAGCAGCGCGATGACGGCGTACCAGAACCGGTCGTTGACCTGGGTGACGAAATCCACTGCGGCATCCATCCTGTCGATCTTGAACTGTCGAACTGGATCTCGCAGCACTTTCACCCGGCCACACCACGTCGGTGGGAAGACCTACCCTTCTCTGGTGAGCTCGGACAAGATGTTGACCCGGATCGGCGGCCTGCTGCGACAGGCCGAGTCCACGGACAATGCCCACGAAGCCGACGCGTTCATGGCCGCTGCCCAGCGCCTCGCGACCGCTGCCTCCGTCGACCTCGCGGTGGCGCGAGCCCACACCGGAGCGAAGGAACGGCGCGCCGGTCCGGTGCAGCGACTGGTCACCATCGGCGAGGTCGGCAAGAAGGGTCTGCGCACGTACGCGCAACTGTTTCTGGCCATCGCCGCTGCCAACGACGTGCAGTGCGACATCACGGCGACATCGACGGTCATCTTCGCCTACGGCTTCGCCGAGGACATCGACGTGTGCGAGGCGCTGTACTCGTCGCTGCTCGTGCAGATGGTCCGAGCCTCCGACGCGTACCTGCGCTCCGGTACCTACCGCAGCGAATCGACGGTTCGCACCGTCGTCGAGCGGCGGGGCGGGCGGCAGGTCCGGACGCGGGTCCGCAAACCGATCGCTCCCGTGACCGCGAGGCTGAACTTCCAATCGGCCTTCGCGGCCCGCATCGGGGCGCGACTGGCCGAAACCAAGCAGGAGACGGAGATGGAAGCCGTGTCGGCATCGCCGGGAACCGACCTGGTGCTCCGCGGCAAAGCTCTGGAGTTGCGCGACTTCTACTCCAGCACGTCGCAGGCGCGGGGGAGTTGGCGAGGGAATCGTGCCCCGTCGGCTCGCTCCACCGATGCGCAGCGCGCCGGCGACCGTGCGGGTCGCGATGCCCGCCTGGGAACGGCACCCGAACTTCCGTCGTCGCCGAGGAGGCTGGAGGAGTGACCCGGGTTCGCGACATCCACAAGTCGGCGGTGTACGAGTCGGAATCGTTGGTGCGCCGCATGTTCGATCTCGCCGACGAGCGCGGGCTGCGCACCGTCGACGTGGCCGGCTCGAGTGTCACGCTGCCCGTCGAACGACGATTCGCCTCTCTCGACTCCGTGCAGCGATACGTCGATGCCGTACTCGCACTCGATTGGGTGCGTGCCCGCTGGTCCCGCGCCACGGTACCCGTCCGAATCCGGTCCCGCGGGGGAAATACCGCCGCGCACTACGAAAGCGATTGCGCCACAATCGCTCTACCCGAACATCACGCCAATCGCGCGTGGGCTTTCCGAGAACTGGTCGTCCTGCACGAACTCGCGCATCATCTCGATCCCCAGGATCCGGACGACCCGACGGAAGCCGCCCACGGTGCCGGCTTCGTCGATCGGTTCCTCACGCTGGTCGGGGAGATCATCGGCCCGGAAGCCGCTTTCGTGCTCCGGGCCACCGGGATCACCGGTAGCGAACAGCGCGCCTGACGAAAGATCGCCAGGCGCGCCGTCGGTACATCTCCGTGCTTCACACCCCGGCGATCTCCACCCGGTCGTAGGACGTCAGGCCACCGGAGAGCACCCGCAGGTGGTCGTCCATCGTGCCGAACGTGTGCTCGATCGCGGTGAGACGGCTCAGGTAGTGACCGATGGAATGCTCGGCGGTGACCCCGATGCCGCCGTGCATCTGCACCGACTCCTGACCGACCTTGCGGGCGGATCGGCCCACCTGCAATTTCGCCCGGGAGGCGATCACGGGATCGACGATGCCGTCTGCGAGTGCCATCGTCGCGTACAGGCTCATGCTGGCCGCCAACTCGTACAGCACGTACATGTCGGCGGCACGGTGGGTCAGCGCCTGGAACATCGACAGTGGAACGCCGAACTGCTTGCGCTGCTTGAGATATTCGGTCGTCAGCTGCACCGACGCATCGATCGCCCCCACCGCTTCGGCGCACAGCGCCGCCTGCGCCCGGATCACAGCAGCGGACACGGCGGCGGACGCATCGGCGGGCTCGCCGAGCGGCTGCGCCGACACACCGTCGAACACGAGCTGCGCGCCGCGTCGTTCGTCGTTGGTGCGATACACGGTGCGCGTGAGGCCGTCTGCGCCGGCATCGACCAGGAACAGGCCGACACCGCCGTCCGAGAGCTTCGCGGAGACCACGAACATCTCGGCGCAATCACCGTGCAGTACGGGGTTCTTGCGACCCGAGAGCACCCAACTCTCGCCCCCGCGGGTGGCGGTGGTGGCGACGTCGATCGTGGGCCACCGGCTACCGGGCTCGTCGTGCGCGAACGCGAGGCGCAGATCCCCTTCGGACAGCCGGGGCAGCAGATCTGCTCGCTGCGCCTCGGTGCCGACCTCGGCGACCAGACCACCCGGCAGGTACACAGCGGCGAGGACCGGTTCGGGGGCGAGTGCGCGACCGAGCTCGGTCATGACAGCCATGACCTCCACCGGCCCGGCCCCCATGCCGCCGTACTCCTCGGCGAACGGCAGACCGAGTACACCCAGCTCGGCCAGCTGTTTCCACACTTCGGGGCTCCACCCCGAATCGGTGTCGGACACCCGGTTACGGGCTTCGACGTCGTACGCGGCCGTGAGGACGTCGCGGACGGTCTTGCGGAGCAGGTCCTGCTCGGTGTCGAGTTCGAAGTTCATGTCCTGGGCCTCACAGTCCGAGAATCGAAGAAGCGATGATCGAACGCTGTACCTCGCTCGAACCGCCGTAGATGGTCACCTTGCGGGTGTTGAGGTACGCCGGGGTGGTCAACTGAGCCCACTCCGGTGAATCGATGTCGGCGGCACCGGCAGGCAGGGAGTCGGGTCCCGCGACGTCGACGAGAAGCTCGGACGCCGCCTGCTGCAATTCGGAGCCGCGAATCTTCAGCAGCGACGACGCAGGATTCGGTTTGCCGTCGGCCGATCCCGCGACCACCCGCAGCTGTGTCAGTTCGAGAGCGAGAAGCTCGTTCTCGAGTTCCGCGAGACGCGCAGCGAAGAGCGGATCGGACAACAGGGTGCCGTTCCCGACCGAGGTTTCGGCCGCGAGGCTCTTCGCGCGAGCGAGCTTGACCTTGGTGGCGCCCACGCGCGCGATGCCGATGCGTTCGTTGCCGAGCAGGAACTTGGCCTGGGTCCAGCCCGTGTTCTCTTCACCCACAAGGTTTTCGGCGGGCACACGCACGTCCTCGAAGAACATCTCGTTGACTTCGTAGCGGCCGTCGATCAGTTTGATCGGCCGACGGGTGACGCCCGGGGTGTTCATGTCGATGAGCAGCATCGAGATACCGGCCTGCTTCTTCACGTCCGGATTGGTACGGACGAGGCAGAAGATCCAGTCGGCGTGCTGCGCGAGCGTGGTCCAGGTCTTCTGGCCGTTGACGATGTAGTCGTCGCCGTCGCGCACCGCGCGGGTCTTGAGCGACGCGAGATCCGATCCGGCTTCGGGCTCCGAGAAGCCCTGGCACCACCAGATGTCGAGATTGGCCGTGGGGGGAAGGAAACGCTCTTTCATCTCCTGCGAACCGAACTGGGCGATGACCGGGCCGATCATCGAGGCATTGAACGGCAGCGGGTCGGGTACCGACGCGAGCTGCAGCTCGCTGAGCCAGATGTTGCGCTGCATGGGTGTCCAGTCCTGGCCACCCCACTCGACCGGCCAGTTCGGAACGGCCAGACCCCGGTCGTGCAGGATGCGCTGGGTTGCGACGTAGTCGTCCTTGCCCAGCGGGTGGCCGGCCGCAACCTTGGCGCGTACGTCTGCGGGGATCTCGGTGGTGAAGAAGGCGCGCAGTTCGTCACGGAACGCGCGCTCCTCCTCGGTGAGCTTCAGGTTCATGGGGGCCTTCCGTCACGAGTGGCGATGGTTCACGAGCGCCCGGTTCTTCCGCACCTTCGCGGATCTGTGGCGCCCGACACGATGCAAAACTAACCTTACATCGTTAGTTCGTCCAGATCGACGCCGAAAAGGACCCTCCATGGCACGACCCCGCACCCCTCTGCTCAGCCGGTCGCTCATCCGCGACACCACGCTCTCGCTCGTGGACGAGCACGGCCTCGAAGCAGTGTCCATGCGCAGGATCGCAGCCGAACTCGGCGTACGCGCACCCTCGCTCTACAGCCACTACGCCAACAAGGACGAGTTGTTCGACGACATCGCCGACGGCATCGCCGAAACCGTGGACGTGAGCGGATTCGAGAGCGATGACTGGCGCGACGGTCTGCGCATCTGGGCACGTTCGTACCGGGCGGCACTCGCCGCGCATCCCAACCTCGTCCCGTTCCTGGCATCGAGTCCGCGGCAGCGTCCGGCCGCACTGCACCACGCCGATGCCGTCCAGGGCGGCCTGACCCGTGCGGGCTGGCCACCGCGCATCGCGACTCTCATCGGCGCATCGATCAAGTACATCGTCATCGGCTCGGCGATCACGTCGTTCGCGGGCAGCTTCGACGACCACATCGAGACCTACAACAACCGGTATCCACACCTCTCCCAAGCGCACCGGCTACGCGAGTACGCAGCGGAAATCGACGTCGACAGCTTCGAACTCCTGCTGGAGTCGTTCCTGCGCGGCCTCGAGGACAAATACCCCGGTCTCCCGGACGAACCGCCACGAATGTGACACCGCCGGCCGGTACTACTCCTTTTCAAGCGGTGCGGAGCGGGCGTCGTCGTCCTACGGTGGAACGATGACGCGCACCATACGCATCGGACTCCAACTTCAGCCCCAGCAACAGCCCGACTACAGGGTCATCCGGGACACCGTGCTCCGCGCCGAGGACGCCGGCGTCGACATCGTCTTCAACTGGGACCACTTCTTCCCGCTCTACGGCGATCCCGACGGCGCCCACTTCGAATGCTGGACGATGCTCGGCGCCTGGGCCGAGCAGACCGAACGCGTCGAGATCGGCGCACTGGTCACCGGAGGTGGTTACCGCAACCCCGATCTGCTGGCCGACATGGCACGCACGGTCGACCACATCAGCGGCGGCCGTCTCATCCTCGGAATCGGCTCCGGCTGGTTCGAGAAGGATTACGACGAGTACGGCTACGACTTCGGAACGAAGGGTTCCCGCCTGGACCTGCTGGCCGAGTATCTGCCCCGCATCACTTCGCGTTTCGAGAAGCTGAACCCGCCGCCCACTCGGCACATCCCGATCCTCATCGGCGGGGGCGGACCGAAGAAGACCCTCCCGATGGTCGCGAAGTACGCGGACATCTGGCACAGCTTCGGCGAGTTCGAGACACACGTCGAAAAGTCCGAGATCCTCGCGCAGCGATGCGCCGACCTGGGCCGTGACCCCGACGACATCGAGCGGTCCACGGACTGGCCCGGCGTCGACAAGGCCGCGGTGTACGTCGAACAGGGCATCACGCAGTTCACCGTCGGAATCGGTGGCCCGGACTACGACCTCGCACGGCTGGTCGAGGCGATCGCCTGGCGGGACGCGAGCGCCGACCTCGCCTGAGAAACCGCAGGTGGTAGGTGTGCCATGCGGACAAAATGCTCGCGCACCTACCATCGGTAGTGCATGCCGAATGTACCGATGCTTCCACCGTGCAGCCCCGGCGACTGGGACGACGATCGCCGGAGGCAGCGCCTGCGCGACACCCGGCTCGGCCACGCGCCGAACGCCGGACGAGTACGTCGCGTGCTCGCCTGCATCGCCTATCTGCTCGTGCCTCTGGTGGTGCTGGCCACCCAGTACTGGTCGTGGGATGTCGCACCCGTTCGCGAACAACTCGCTCTGACACAACCGCAGATCCACCAGGTCCACGACGCCTCACCCGGCGCTGTCGATACCGCCGTGGTCGACCTCGTCGGACTCGGCAATCTGGATGCGACCGCCACCGCCGAGGCGTTACCGGCGCTGAGCGAGATCGGCCAGGTGTGGGCGGTCGAATACGACAACAGAGGTCTCGACACCGCCGTCGTGAGCGACCTGATCCTCGAGCGTGCCGGGTGGTCGGGTGTGGAGAACATCGTCCTCGTCGGGCACAGCATGGGCGGCATCATCGCCCTCGAGGTGGCGGAGCACCTGTACCAGGAAACCCCGCTGGAGGTGACGGGCGTAGTGCTGGACTGCACTCCCGTCGACCTCCACGCGGTGCGGTCCGAGAGCCGCGATGCCGGTGAGGAGATGCTCCGCTGGGTCGGCTGGCTCCCGGGCGCACGCGAAAGCCGGACCATGCGGATGTCGGTGGAGATCGCGGCGCGCCAGGAGCGGTTCGTCGTTCCCTCGGACCGGTGGTACCGGCGGATCGACACCGCCGAACTGCGGGGCGTGATCGAGGAAGTGCTGCGCGACAAGATCTTCTCCAACGACGCCGCGAGCAACGGAATGATCGAGTCGCAGTTCCGGGCGATCGTCGCCTCGGGTGCCATCGACAACCTGCAAGCGCTCGCCGACCACCGCGACGACAAGGCTCGCCCTGCCGTGATGTTCCTCCGTCCCCGGAACGCGCACGACGACCCGGTTGTGGACGTCGAGTACACGCAGCAGATCCTGCGCGACCAGTCGGGCGGCCCCGACGGCACGCTGCTCGTCTCGAAGCTCGACGACATCGGGCATGCGAACCCGATCCAGGCGACCGCCGCATACAACGAGGCGATCACCCGCCGGATACTCCCGTTCCTGGACTCGCGGCCCGGTGCGATCGAGACGAACGACCGGGCGGCCGAGAGCGACGCGCCGGCCACGATCGTCGTACCGGACGGATCCTGACCCCGGTCCCTCCGCCGCGCCTAGCCCAGCCAGTCCAGGACCGCGGCGGCGGTCCAGGACTGCTGCATGCTGCCCAGCGGCTCACCCGTGAACGGCTCGTAGTACTCCGCGAACGAACCGTCGCTTGCCTGTCGTAATCCCTCGGCCTGCAACATCTTCGACCGCTCCGCCCAGCCGCGCCGCGCGAATGCCCACGAGAACAACCACGTCATGACCGGCCACACCGGCCCGCGCCAGTATTCGCGGGGGCGGAAGGCGCCGGAAACGGGCGAAGTCGACGGCGGCACCGCATAACGCAGGTCCGGATGGCCACAGAATTTCGGGCCCTCGAACGTCCGGATCAACGCTCGTTCCGCCTGCCGGTCGAGACCACCGCACAGCAGGGGAGCGAACATCGCGAGGGTGTCGGTAGCCAGCCATCGCCCGGTGCGCAGATCGAAGTCCTTCGCGGCGCCGCTGCGCGGGTCGGTGGTGGCGATCACGCCGTGACGGAACCGTTCGGCCCAGCCGTACAGTTCGCGCACATCCGCGTTGGGACGGGAGTGCTCTTCGCCGATGTTGGCCAGCACCTCGCACGCCAGGGAGAACACCGCGCTGACGAACACGTCCTCGACCGCGAAGCTCATCGACTTGGCCAGCACGTCGTCTTCGTAGCGCGCCGCCTTCATTTCCTCGAGCAACCACAGGTAGCGGGCGTACTCGCCGTCCGACGGACGCTCGGCGGGGTCGGCGACGTGGTTGAGATCCTCCCGCCGGAAGAGCGGGACGTCCCCGGCGGCGACGTTCGCATAGGCGAGATCCCACCGCGGTGAGTTGTCCATCCCGGACTCCCACCCGTGGTACAGCGCGATGCGGCCGTTTCCGTCCAGGTCGCGGGCGTGAGCGAGCCACCGGTGCCAACGGACGAGATCGGCCCACCGACGGTCGAGGAACTCCTCCGCGACGGCGCGTGTGGTGCGGCCGTGCCGCCGGGAATGCTCGAGAATGCGTTGCACCGCGATCGCGTGCACCGGCGGCTGCGTGATGCCCGACGTCTCCACCCCGAAGGGGGCGTGGGCGGCCAGTTCGGACACCGCCCAGCGTGCCGGCCCGGGGAAGTACCCGTCGATGCCGTTCGCGAACACGATGTGCGGAATCATGCCGTTCTTCCACTGGGCCGACAGCAGGGTATCGAGTTCGACGACGGCACGTTCGACGCTGAGCGGTGCGAGTCCGACCGCGACGAAGGCGGCGTCCCAGCTCCACATGTGCGGATACAGCCGGGGCGCGGCACTGGTCATGGTGCCCAGGTCGTTGCCGCGCAGCAGGTAGGCGGCGCGCGCAGCGAGCTGAGTGGGAGTGAATCCTCGGTCCGGCATCGTCCCATTCTCCGGCTTCCGCGCCGATCCGCACGCCGGGCCGGACCGTGTAACACGCGCGATACATGCGGGACTAGGCTCGAATCATGGGCAGGCAGCGAGGTGGCCGGGCTGCATCGACGCCGCGCCGGGGAAAAACGACGGATGTGCCCAACGGCCCCGTCGAAGGTGTGTACGACATCGACACCGGTACGTGCGAGCTGGTCAAGGACCGTTATCTACCCGACGGCTGGGTACTCGAGGTCAACGGTGTCCCCAGTTCCCACATCGATCTCGGCGACCCGGCGCTGCTGGAATTCGAGTACATGCGCTGGATCGCGATGCTCGTCGAGAGCAGGTTCGCCCACGACGCCCGGCTCCGCGCGCTGCACCTCGGCGGAGGAGCCTGCACGATGGCGCGGTACTTCGCGGCCGGGTACCCCGACGCGCGTCAGGTGGTCGTGGAGATCGACGGACGGCTCGCCGAGTTGGTCCGGGACTGGTTCGACCTCCCCCGCGCGCCCCTGCTCCGGATTCGCGTCGGTGAAGCTCGCGCCGTCCTCACCACCCTCTCCGACGACAGCAGAGATCTCGTCGTCAGGGACGTCTTCGCCTTCAGCAAGACCCCCGTCGCCCTGACGACGGTCGAGTTCACCCGTCACGCCCGTCGGGTGCTGTCCCCGGGCGGCATCTACGTCGTCAACTGCGGCGACACCCGGGACCTGACGACCGCGCGACGTGAAGCCGCCACGATCGGATCCGTGTTCGAGCACCTGGTGGTGATCGCCGATCCTGCAATGCTCAAGGGCAGGCGCTACGGCAACATCATCATCGCCGGGAGCGACACTCCGCTCGACCGGAACCCTTCTCTGGCAAGGGACTTGCTCGGTGGCGCGGTTCCGGCACACCTGTGGGACGACACCCAGGTGCGACGTTTCGCCGCGGGTTCCCGGGTGATCGACGACAGTGAGGCACCCGTCCGGAAGGCCGCTGTGCCGGCAGAGGACGGAACAAACGGGAAGCCGCAGGGGTTGCAGGAGTCATGACTTCCGTGGACACGCCCGTACTGCAGGTTTTCCCCCTCGGTTCCACGTGGCAGACGATCGATCCGTTCCTCTTCGTCGCCCATCACGTGGACGCATACCCGGCGGGTAACGCCGACCTCGGTCCCGACGCGCCGCTCACCGGCCGCCCCATCGGGCAGGACTTCGGCAACCCCGCGGGCTGGAACATGTACCACGGGACGACCGTCCCGGGATTCCCTCAGCACCCGCACCGCGGCTTCGAAACCGTGACGTTCGTCCGCTCGGGCATCATCGACCATTCCGACTCGGTCGGTGCTACCGCACGCTTCGGTGAGGGCGACACACAGTGGCTCACCGCGGGCAACGGCGTGGTGCACAGCGAGATGTTCCCCCTGCTCCATCGTGACCGCCCCAATCCCCTCGAGTTGTTCCAGATCTGGCTCAACCTTCCCCGCGAATCGAAGACCGCAGACCCGCACTTCACGATGTTGTGGAGCGATCGGACGCCCACCGTCGAGGCCACGGATTCCTCGGGTCGTTCCACGCACATCCGGGTTCTCGCAGGTGCGCTCGGCGACGCCGTTCCGCCGTCACCGCCGCCCGCCTCGTGGGCGTCCCGGCCGGACGCCGACGTCGCGATCTGGAACATCGACCTCGAGGCCGGCTCGGAGTGGACTCTTCCTCCCGCCGCCGGGGCCGACACGCGGCGCGTTCTGTACGTCTACACCGGTTCCGCGGTCGATATCGGCGGCACCCGGGTGGAGGCCGGACACGGAGCGCTCGTCGACGCGTCCGCGCCGGTGCTGCTCCGGGGCGACGGAGGAGCGACACAGATCCTGATGCTGCAGGGGCGTCCGATCGGTGAACCTGTCGTGTCGTACGGACCGTTCGTCCTCAACGACGAAGCGGGCGTCCGCAAAGCCTTCGACGACTACCGTCGCACCGGATTCGGTGGCTGGCCGTGGAATTCCGACGACCCGGTCCATCCGGCGGATTCGGGGCGCTTCGCCCGTTACCCCGACGGGAAGCTCGAAACACCCTGAACGGGAATACCTCCCGAGATGGTCACCTGAACTGCATGGACCGGGCGATTCGTCCGAACCTCATGGTCGGCAGATCCAGCAGGTAGTTCTGGCGCATGAGCCAGGGACTGCCCGAACCCTGTGTGGGCAGTGACCTCTCGGCACGGTGGATGTAACCCGAGTTCAGTCCGAGCAGCGGTCTGCGCTCCCCGTTCCCGGTGTACGACGGTACGGCGATCCGGTAGCCCTTCCGGCGCATGTAACCGAGCAGGCGGCAGACATACAGCGACGCGAGGTCCGCCCGCAGGGTCCACGACGCATTCGTATAACCGATGCACATCGCCGCATTCGGGATGCCGTCGAGCATCGTGCCCCGGTAGATGACCTTCGTCGAAAGGTCGATCGGTTCGCCGTCGACGGTGATCGAGATGCCGCCGGCGGGGACGAGGCGCAGACCGGTGGCGGGTATCAGGATGTCGGCCTCGAGTTCGATTCCCGAACGCAATCGGACGCCCTTCTCGGTGACCGTGTCGATGTGATCGGTGACGACGTCGGCGGTGCCGGACCGCAGCGCGCGGAACAGGTCGGAGTCCGGCACCAAGCACAGGCGCTGGTCCCACGGGTCGTACGACGGAGTGAAGTGCGGCTCGACCCGGGTCTCGTCGCTCAACTGCCGCTCGGTGAGCATCCGCAGCACCCTCTTCGCGAGAAGTGGTGCGCGACGGCAGAACTGGTAGAAGCCCAGATTGCCCACGACGTTCTTCGCCCTCACCGCACGATAGGCGACGGCTTCGGGAAGGTATCGATGGAGCCCACGTGCGAACCGGTCCCGGGCCGGAAGGGACATCACGTACGACGGCGACCGCTGCAGCATCGTCACGTGCGCGGCCCGTTCCGCCAGCGCGGGCACCAGGGTCATCGCCGTCGCTCCGCTACCGATCACTACGACCTTCTTGTCGTGCCAGTCGAGTTCGTCGGGCCAGAACTGGGGGTGGACCACGGCGCCGGAGAAATCGTCCAGTCCGGCGATCTCGGGAAGGTACCCGGATTCGTAGCTGTAGTAGCCGCTGCACAGATACAGGAACGAGCAGGTCCACTCCGTGGTCCCGTCCACGGTGCGCGCGCGCACGGTCCAGCGTGCCTGCTCGGTGGACCACGACGCCTCGGTGACTTTGTGCCCGAATCGTATTCGCTCGTCGATGCCGTTCTCTTCGGCGGTGGCACGCACATATCGGAGGATGTCGGCTCCGTCGGCGATCGATTTCTCGCCTCGCCACGGACGGAACGGGTAACCCAGGGTGTACATGTCGCTGTCGGAGCGGATTCCCGGGTACCGGAACAGATCCCACGTTCCGCCGATCGTGTCGCGGCCCTCGAGGATCGCGTAGCTCGAGTCCGGGCATCGCGTCCGAAGGCGGTAGGCGGCGCCGATCCCGGAAAGCCCCGCCCCGACGATCAGCACATCGACGTGTTGCACAGGTTCCTACCCTTCGGTCCAGGCCAGGAGGTCGTCGGCCGGCCACGTGTTGATCACCCGATCGGGTTCGACACCTCGCTCGGCTGCGCGCTCACAACCGTAACCCAGCCATGCGAGCTGGCCCGGCGCGTGCGCGTCGGTGTCGATGGAGAACAGGCACTCCGTCTCGAGCGCGAGATCGATCAGTCGCGACGGCGGGTCGCGCCGCTCCGGCCTGGAATTGATCTCCACCGCGGTGCCGTGATCGCGGCAGGCCGCGAATACCCTCTCCGCGTCGAACTTCGATTCCGGACGCTGCCCGCGGCCGCCGGTGACCAATCGGCCCGTGCAGTGGCCCAGCACGTCGACGTGAGGATTCGCAACTGCCCGGAGCATGCGTTTCGTCATCACGTCGCGGTCGGCACGCAGGTGCGAATGCACGCTGGCCACCACCACATCGAGTTCGGCGAGCAGGCCCTCGTCCTGATCGAGAGATCCGTCGTCGAGGATGTCGACTTCGATTCCCGTGAGTATCCTTGCACCCTCACCCTTCTCGTTGATTTCAGCGACGAGGTCGAGCTGTGTGCGCAGACGTTCGGCGCTGAGCCCGTTCGCAACCGTCAGGCGCGGGGAGTGGTCGGTGAGTGCGAAGTACTCGTGTCCGATCATCGAGGACGCGGCGCGGTGCATCTCCTCGATGGAACTACCGCCGTCCGACCACTCCGAGTGGGTGTGCAGATCTCCCTGCAACGCCGCCAGCAACTCCTGCCCGCCCCGGCCGATCGGTTCGGCCTCCTCGCGCAGCCTGGCGAGATACTCGGGAACACCGTCGAACGATTCCCGGATCACTGCCGCCGTCTTCGGTCCGATACCGGGCAGTTCCGTCCAGTTGTCGCGCCGGCGCCGGGACGCGCGCGCGAGGTCGTCGAGCCCTGCGACCACGTCGGCCGCGTGCCGGAACGCCTGGACGCGGTACGTGGCGGCATGTTCGCGTTCGAGATAGAACGCGACCTCACGGAGAGCTGTGACCGGATCCATCACTCCATTGTGGCCGCGACTTCGCACAGACGAAGGTCCGTACCGTGGAGATCATGCCGAAATGTCCGATTGTCCTCACCGTCGCCGTCGGCGGCGCCGTATCCGTGCTCGCCTGGGTGTCGTCGCAGGTGACCGAGCAGGCCGACGATCGGATGGTGGATCTTGCCGACGCGCCGTCCGCACCCGTGGTGATCGTGCCGGGGGCGCGGGTGCGAGCGGGCATGCCGATGACGTATCTGAGAGGACGTCTCGACGCAGCGATCGAACTGGTTCGAGGTGGGCGCGTGCGGGCGGTGCTGGTGTCGGGCGACGCGGCGGGCCGATCCGGGGACGAGATCGCCGCGATGGTGCGGTACCTGGTTGCCCACGGCATCGAGCGCAATCGTATCGTCACCGATCCCTACGGCCTCGACACCTACGACACCGCACGGCGTGCGGTGGAGACCTACGGGGTGAGGCAGGCGCTCGTCGTGACACAGTCGTTCCACCTTCCCCGCGCCGTCGCGCTGTGCCGCCGGGCGGGCATCGACATCACCGGTGTCCGGGCACGCGGGGACGTCCGCCCGAGCACCCGCCTTCGCAATCTTCTTCGCGAGTGCCTGCTCTCACGGCCGAAGGCGTTCCTGGAGTTGCGGTTCCCGCGCGATCCGACGGTCGGCACACCGCCCGACGACAGGCTCGCCGAAATCCTCGCGGTGCATTGACGCCTGTGCGGGTATCGAGGGCGCGCGCTGGCTCATAGTGTGGAGAACATGCGCCCAACAGCCCTCATCACCGGCGGTGGCCGCGGTCTCGGTGCCGCGATCGCCTGTGAACTCGCACCCACCCACGATCTTCTTCTCGGCGGACGGAGCCGCGGCTCACTCGACGCCGTGCTCGCCGAGCTTCCGGGTGCGACCCCGTGGCCCGTCGACCTTCTCGATCACGACGCCGTGGCCACGTCGACGGCGGGCATCGACCGGCTCGACGTCCTCGTGCACAACGCGGGAATCGCGGAACTGGGAACGATCGCCGATGGGAATGCCGCGCAGTGGCGCGACACTTTCGAAGGCAACGTCGTCGCGGTCGTCGAGCTCACCAGGCTGTTGCTTCCGGCCCTGCGAGCAGCGAACGGGCATGTGGTGCTCATCAATTCGGGAGCCGGACTGCGGGCCAATCCGGGATGGGGCGCGTATGCGGCGAGCAAGTTCGCGCTGCGCGCATTCGGCGACGCCCTCCGGCTCGAGGAGCCGTCTCTGCGGGTCACCTCGATACATCCGGGACGGATCGACACCGACATGCAACGCGCGATCGTCGCGACGGAGGGTGGCGAGTACGACCCGGATCGCTTCCTGAAGCCGAGCACCGTGGCCCGCACGGTGCGTCAGGCAGTCGAGACGCCACGCGATGCACAGCCCACCGAGGTAGTCCTCCGCCCGTGGTGACCGGGCACGCCTCAGAACGGTAGGGGAATGACGACCGGCGGTGCGC
>JAEZDV010000346.1 GCA_023417985.1 Actinomycetes bacterium
CGCCCGGAACCGCGACTGCCATCATCGGGTCCGGCGCCCGGTGTCGCAGCGGGCGCCGTGCCGTCCCGTCTTCTCGAGGAGTCCCCGCAGTGAGCGCCGCGTACTACCTGCCCGTCCCCCTCCCCCACGATCCCGGGGCCGACCCCGCCGTGAGCGTCGAACGGTTCCGGCCCACCGAACACACCGTCAGCACCTGGGGACCGGACCTGCAGCACGGCGCGCCGCCGTCGGCTCTGCTCGCGCGCGCCCTCGAACGGCATCGTCCGCGCCCCGGCACCCGGCTGACCCGCCTCACCGTCGACCTGCTCGGCCCGGTGCCGCTCAGCGACCTCGAGGTCCGTACCCGCATCGAACGACCGGGCCGCAAGATCGAACTGGTGGTCGCCGAACTGTGCGCGACCGGCCCGGACGGCACCTCCCGTGCCGTCGCCCGCGCCAGCGGATGGCGCCTCGAAACGGTCGACCTGCCGCACGTGGCGCGCACGTCCGAGCCGCCGCTGCCGCCGGTCGACACCGTGCCCGCCGGCTCTGTCGGTCATCCCGCGTGGTCGGGCGGCTACATTTCCACCCTCGACTGGCGTGTCGTCACCGAATTCGGGGTGCCGGGCCCGTCCGCGGCGTGGGTGTGCTCTGCGCTGCCGCTGGTGGACGGCGAAACCCCCACCGGGCTCGACCGGTTGATGACCGTCGCCGACGTCGCCAATGGGATCGGGTCGAAACTCGACCCCACCGAATGGTTGTTCCTCAACACCGAACTGACCGTCCACCTGTTCCGGGCACCCGAGCCGACCTGGGTGGGGATCTCCGCCGAGACGTCCGTGGGCCCCGACGGGGTGGGCATGACCGCCGGGGTGCTCTACGACGACGCCGGGGCGCTCGGCCGCATCGCCCAGAACGTGCAGGTGCGGCCCCGCTGAACGCGGGACCGCACCTGGTCGACGAGACGGGATGTGCCCGCCGGTGGTTCTCCGACCCGGGAGCTACTCGGCGGCGCGCATCGCCCGGCAGGAACGGAGGTTCGACGCCAGAATTGCGCGAGCGCCGATCTCGGCGAGCCGGTCCATCACCGCGTTGTGGTCCTTGCGGGGCACCATCGCCCGCACCGCCACCGACGACTCGTTCGCCAGCGGCGAGATCGTCGGCGACTCGAGTCCCGGGGTGACCTTCACGGCCTGCTCGAGCAGATCCTTGGGGCAGTCGTAGTCGAGCATCACGTACTGCTGCGCGAACACCACGCCCTCGAGGCGGGCGATCAGCTGGTTGCGGGCCCGGTCGGCGCGATCGGAGCCTTCCCGTTCGATCAGCACCCCTTCGGAGTCGCACAGCGAGTCACCGAACGCCACCAGGTCGTGCTGGCGCAGCGTGCGCCCCGACCCCACCACGTCGGCGATCGCATCGGCGACACCGAGCTGGATGGAGATCTCCACGGCCCCGTCGAGCCGGATCACCGTCGCGTCGAGACCACGGGCCTCGAGGTCGCGGCGGACCAGGTTCGGGTACGACGTGGCGATGCGCAGCCCGTGCAGATCCTCGACCGTCCAGTCGCGGCCTTTGGGGGCGGCGTACCGGAACGAGGACCGCCCGAAGCCCAGGGAGAGCCGTTCGGCGACCGGCGCACCCGAATCGCGGGCCAGATCGCGCCCGGTGATCCCCAGATCGAGCTCGCCCGACCCGACGTAGATCGCGATGTCCTTGGGGCGCAGGAAGAAGAATTCGACGTCGTTGACGGGATCGATGACCGTCAGGTCGCGCGAATCGGTGCGGCGCCGGTACCCGGCCTCCTGCAGGATCTCGGCGGCAGACTCGGACAACGAGCCCTTGTTGGGAACTGCGACGCGCAGCATGACAGACGTCCTTTCGGGAAGGGGGGAAGAATCGGAGGGTCCACGGGCACGGACGGCAGCTACCCCCGGGCGGGGGCCGCCGGCCGTCACAGATGCTTGTAGACGTCCTCGAGCTTCAGACCGCGCCCCACCATCAGAACCTGCACCCAGTACAGCAATTGTGAGATCTCCTCGGAGAGCTCCTCGTCGGATTGGTACTCGGCGGCGATCCATACCTCGCCGGCCTCCTCGATCACCTTCTTGCCCTGCGCGTGCACACCGGCATCCAGGGCGGCGACGGTGCCGGACCCTTCGGGACGGGTCACAGCACGTTCGGACAGCTCGGCGAACAGGGAATCGAAGGTCTTCACAGGGGTTGATTGTTTCATGCCGCGCCGGGGGTCCCGAATTCAGGACACCACCGCACCCGCCACGCCGCTCACCAGGCGAGCGTGCGGCCGCTCACGAACCGGTGCCGAGCCCCGTTCACCGGGTCCGGGAACTCGAGCGTGCGCGCCAGCAGCCGCAGCGGTTCGGTGAAGTCCTGCGGGTCGCGGCGCCGGAACTCCGGGTAGAAGTTGTCCCCCACGATCGGGATTCCCAGCGCCGTCAGGTGCAGCCGCAACTGGTGGGTGCGTCCCGTCCGCGGATGCAGCCGGTACCGGGCGCGGTCGCCGCGGCGCTCGAGGAACTCGATCCGGGTCTCGGAGTTGGGTGCGGTGAAGCTCTGCACGGCCGTCAGCTCACCGTGCTGCTTGTCGATGCGGGTCCGCACCACCTGCGGAAACTCGAGGTCCGGCCGGAACCCCGCGACCGCCTCGTATTCCTTGGTCACCAGTTGCCGCTCGAACAATTCCTGATAGGGCCGCCGCCACCGCGGATCCGTGGTGCACAGCAGCACCCCCGCGGTCATCCGGTCCAGCCGGTGCACCGGCACCAGATGTGGCAGCGCCAGCTCCCGGCGCAGCCGCACCACCACGGTTTCCCGGATGTGTGCCCCCCGCGGGATCGTCGCCAGGAAATGCGGTTTGTCCACCACCACCAGCCGCTCGTCGCGGTGCAGCACCTCCACCGGGAACGGCACCGGCACCTCCGGCGGTGGATCGCGGTAGAAGTACACGAACCGGGTCGGCTGATAACGCGTCTCGGCGTCCACGCGCCGGCCGTGCTCGTCGACGAGTTCACCGGCACGGATGTGGGCGTGCCAGTCCTCGTCGGGATACCGGGACTGCAAGAACTCCACGATGGTGGCGGTGTCCGCGTCGGCGGGCATGCGCAGCCGGTCCGGGCCGAGCCCGTCCCGCACCGGCAACGGGGCTCCCCGCACGTCAGGACCCGACAGGATCCGGGACGCACCCCTCGCACACCAACGTCAGGTCGCGGCCGACGAGGTCAGGATGGTTGCGGTACCGCGAGGTCGGGGTACCGCACTCGGTGCACCGGCCCAACACTGTTGTCGCCGGGCTGAATTCGACGTTCATGCGGCCGTCGAACACATACAGCGACCCTTCCCACAGGCCGTCGTCGCCGAAGGTCTCGCCGTAGCGCACGATCCCGCCGTCGAGCTGGTAGACCTCCTCGAACCCGCGGTTGCGCATCAACGCCGACAACACCTCGCAGCGCACCCCGCCGGTGCAGTAGGTCACCACCGGCCGCGACTTGAGATGGTCGTAGCGGCCGCTGTCGAGTTCGGCGACGAAATCGCGGGTGGTCTCCACGTCGGGCACCACCGCGTCCCGGAACCGGCCGATCTCCGCCTCGAACCGGTTGCGGCCGTCGAAGAACACCACCGCGTCGCCGCGCTCGGACACCAGCTCGTGCACGGCGCGCGGCGACAACGGTGTCCCGCCGCCGACCACGCCGTGCTCGTCGACCTTCACCTCGCCGGGTACCCCGAACGTGACGATCTCCGGGCGCACCTTCACCGACAGACGCGGGAAGTCGTTGCCGGTGCCGTCGGACCATTTGACGTCGGTGTTCTTGAACGCGGCGTAGCTGCGCAGCCCGCGCACATACTTCTTCACCGCCGCGATGTCGCCGCCGACGGTACCGTTGATGCCGTGCTCGGAAATCAGGATCCGGCCGGTCAGCCCCAGCGACGATGCGAGGGTGTGCTGCCACAACCGGATCGCCTCCGGGTCGGGTAGCGGCGTGAACGCATAGAACAACACGATCTTGGGCACGGCCATGTCAGTGCACCCCCGACCCGTGCAACTCACGCAGATCCGCCACCGTCAGGCCCTCGAGCGTGGACCGGAACACCCGGCGCGGTGAGCCGGGCACCTCCACCAGCGACGGCACCACCAGTACCGCGCAGCCCGCGGCCTCCGCGGACGCCGCGCCGGTCGGTGAATCCTCGATCGCCAGACACTGCGCCGGATCGAGACCGAGCAACTCCGCCGCCCGCCGGTACGGCGCCGGGTCGGGTTTGCCGGCCGGCACCTCGTCGCCGCACACGGTGTGGTCGAACCGGGCGCGGCCGAGTGTGTCGAGGGCGACCTCGCACAACCGGCGTCCGGTGTTGGTCACCAGCGCCTGACCCAGTCCCGCCTCGCGGACCGCCTCGAGCGCTGCCTGGGCGCCGGGCCGCCACCGCAGACCCTGGGCGAACAGCCCTGCCATGTAGGCGTTGAGCCAGTCCTCGGCGGCGGTCTGCTCGTCGGGAGTCGGGTCGAGACCGAGCCCGGCGAACGCCCGCCACACCGACAGATCGAGCGGCCCGCCGATCGTCGCGCGGCGGGTCTCCTCACTCATGGGTCCACCGAGATGCAGCGACAACTCCCGCATCCCGATGTCCCACAACTGCTCCGATTCGAGCAGGGTGCCGTCCATGTCCCACAGCACCGCCCGCAACTCGAAAGTTGCGAGAGGTGGTGCAGTGCAACGGGATTCGAGTTGATCAGAGATCGACAACTCAGACATTGAAATACTTGGCCTCCGGGTGGTGCAGCACGAACGCGTCGGTGGACTGCTCGGGATGCAACTGCAATTCCTCCGACAACTCCACACCGATACGTTCGGGCTCGAGCAACTCGACGAGCTTGATGCGATCCTCGAGGTTCGGGCACGCGCCGTACCCGAACGCGAAGCGCGCCCCGCGATACGCGAGCTTGAAGTACTCGGCGATCTCGTCGGGATCCTCGTCGGCGGCCGTTCCGCCGCCGGCGAACGCCAGTTCCTGCCGGACCCGGCGATGCCAGTACTCCGCCAGCGCCTCGGTCAGCTGCACGCCGATACCGTGCACCTCCAGGTAGTCGCGGTAGGCGTCCGCCGCGAACAACTCGTTCGCGAAATCGGCGATCGGCTGCCCCATCGTGACCAGCTGGAACGGCCACACGTCGACCTGACCCGACGCCAGCGCAGCTTCCCGCGACCGCACGAAGTCGGCGATGCACAGGAAGCGGGAGCGCTGCTGCCGCGGGAACGTGAACCGGTACCGCTCCGGCGCGTCCGGCCGCGGTTCGGTGAGCACGACCACGTCGTCGCCCTCCGACACGGCCGGGAAGTAGCCGTACACCACGGCGGCGTGCTGCAGGATCCCTTCGGTCGCCAACCGGTCCAGCCAGTACCGCAACCGCGGCCGGCCCTCGGTCTCCACCAGCTCTTCGTAGGTCGGGCCGTCCCCGCCGCGCTGCCCGCGCAGCCCCCACTGGCCGAGGAACAGCGCCCGCTCGTCGATCAGCGACGCATAGTCGGCCAGCGGGATGCCCTTGACCACCCGGGTGCCCCAGAACGGCGGGGTCGGCACCGGAAGGTCGGCTGCGACGTCGCTGCGCGCGGGCACCTCCACCGGTGCCTCCGCGGCCTTGCGCTTCTCGGCGATTCGTTTGCTGCGCTCGTGGCGTTCCTTGCGCTCCGCGGCCTTGCGCGCCGCTTCGAGGGCCTCCGGGCTGTCCGGCGCCGGGGCCTCGCCGCGCTTGACGGCCATCACCTTGTCCATCAGTGACAAGCCCTCGAACGCATCTCGCGCGTACGACACCTGGCCGTCGTAGACCTCCGCGAGATCGTTCTCGACATAACTGCGGGTCAGCGCCGCACCGCCGAGCATCACCGGGAACTGTTCGGCCACCCCGCGGGCGTTGAGTTCCTCGAGGTTCTCCTTCATCACCACGGTCGACTTCACCAGCAGACCCGACATGCCGATCACGTCGGCGCGCTTGTCGACCGCCGCGTCGAGAATCGTCGCGATGGGCTGCTTGATCCCGAGGTTGACCACCTCGTACCCGTTGTTCGACAGAATGATGTCGACGAGGTTCTTTCCGATGTCGTGCACATCGCCCTTGACCGTCGCCAGCACGATCCGGCCCTTACCGTCCGCGCCGGTGGACTCCATGTGCGGTTCGAGGAACGCCACCGCCGTCTTCATCACCTCGGCGGACTGCAACACGAACGGCAACTGCATCTGCCCCGACCCGAACAACTCCCCGACCGTCTTCATGCCCGACAGCAGGGTGTCGTTGATGATCGTGAGTGGCGGGGTGGTGGTCATCGCCTCGGTCAGGTCGTCTTCGAGCCCGTTGCGCTCGCCGTCGACGATGCGCCGCTCGAGCCGCTCGAACAGCGGCAGCGCCGCCAGTTCCTGCGCCCGCGACTCCCGCGCCGACGCCGCCGACACGCCCTCGAACAACTCCATCAGCTTCTGCAACGGGTCGTACCCGTCGCGCCGCCGGTCGTACACCAGATCCAGCGCGACCTGCCGCTGCTCCTCGGGAATCCGCGCCATCGGCAGGATCTTCGAGGCATGCACGATCGCGGTATCCAGACCGGCCTCGGTGCACTCGTTCAGGAACACCGAGTTGAGTACCTGCCGCGCCGCCGGATTCAGGCCGAACGACACATTCGAGATACCGAGGGTGAAATGGATCTTCGGGTGCCGGCTGTGCAGCTCACGGATCGCCTCGATCGTCTCGATCGCGTCGCGCCGCACCTCTTCCTGCCCCGTCGAGATCGGGAACGTCAACGCGTCGACGATGATGTCCTCGGGCGCGAGCCCCCAGTTGCCGGTCAGGTCGGCGATCAGACGTTCCGCGATCCGCACCTTGTGCTCGGCGGTACGGGCCTGACCTTCCTCGTCGATGGTCAGCGCCACCACGGCCGCGCCGTGGGTCACCACCAGTTCCATGATCCGCTGGAACCGCGACCCCGGGCCGTCGCCGTCCTCGTAGTTCACCGAGTTCACCGCGCACCGGCCACCGAGATGCTCGAGGCCCGCCTGGATGACCGCCGGTTCCGTCGAGTCGATCATGATCGGCAGCGTCGACGCGGTCGCGAACCGGGACGCCAGCTCGGCCATGTCGGCCGCGCCGTCGCGCCCCACGTAGTCGACGTTCAGATCCAGCATGTGCGCGCCGTCGCGGATCTGATCCTTCGCGGTATCCAAGCACTTCTGCCAATCGGCGGCGAGCATCGCCTCCCGGAACGCCTTCGATCCGTTCGTGTTGGTGCGCTCTCCGATCATCAGGATCGACGCATCCTGCTCGAACGGCACCGCCGTGTACAACGACGACACGCCCGGCTCCGGCACCGGGGTGCGCGAGCCCGGCGTGACCTCACGCACCGCCGCGGCGACCTGCCGCACATGCTCGGGTGTCGTACCGCAGCATCCGCCGACGAACGCCAGTCCGTACTCGCCGACGAACCCGGCGAGCGCCGCCGCCAGCTCGTCCGGGCCCAGTGGGTACTCCGCGCCGTTCGGACCCAGCACGGGCAGTCCCGCATTCGGCATCACCGACACCGGAATCCGCGCGTGCTGCGACAGGTAGCGCAGGTGCTCGCTCATCTCTGCCGGACCGGTCGCGCAATTGAGCCCGATCAGATCGATGCCCAGCGGTTCGAGCGCCGTGAGTGCCGCGCCGATCTCCGACCCGAGCAGCATCGTGCCCGTCGTCTCGACCGTGACGTGTGTCACGATCGGCAGCCGGCGCCCTGCCTGCTCCATAGCGAGCCGGCTGCCGACGATTGCGGCCTTGGCCTGCAACAGGTCCTGGCAGGTCTCGACCAGGATCGCGTCGGCACCGCCGTCGATCATTCCGAGCGCCGCGTGCGAATAGGCATCGCGCAGTGCCGCATAGGGCGCATGCCCCAGCGTCGGCAGCTTGGTGCCCGGTCCCATCGATCCGATCACCATCCGCGGCATACCGTCTGCGCTCGGGCCCATCTCGTCGGCCACCTCACGAGCGAGGCGAGTTCCCCGTTCGGACAGGTCACGGATGCGGTCGGCGATGTCGTAGTCGGCGAGATTGGGCAGGTTGCAGCCGAAGGTGTTCGTCGAGACCACATCTGCGCCGGCCTCGAAATACGCCCGATGGATCCCGCGGATCACATCCGGCCGAGACTCGTTGAGAATCTCGTTGCACCCCTCCAAGCCGCGGAAGTCGTCGAGCGAGAGATCCGCAGCCTGCAACATAGTGCCCATCGCCCCGTCGCCGATGACAACGCGCCGCTTGAGCGCATCGAGCAGGACAGAGTGCAATGGGGTGGACATACCCACCAGACTAGTGGGCGGACGAACCGGCCCGGGTCGTAGGCTGGACGAGTGAGTGCACACGAGAATCCCGACACCCCGGACCAGGACGTACCCGTCCTCCGTGATCCGGTGCTCGTTGCCGCGTTCGAAGGCTGGAACGACGCCGGCGACGCCGCCAGCGGAGCCGTCGAACACCTCGAACTCATCTGGGACGCCGAACCCTTCGCCGAACTGGACTCCGAGGACTACTACGACTATCAGGTCAACCGCCCCCAGGTCCGGCTCGTCGACGGCGTCAGCCGCGAACTCGACTGGCCCGCCACCCGGCTGTCCGTCTGTGCACTACCCGGCAGCGAGCGCGACATCGTGCTGCTGCGCGGCATCGAACCCAACATGCGCTGGCGTAGCTTCTGCGACGCCATCATCGAACTGATCGACGACATCGGCGTCCACACCGTCATCCTGCTCGGGGCGCTGCTCGCCGACACCCCCCACACCCGGCCCGTCCCGGTGACCGGCACCGCCTACAGTGCGGAAGCCGCCAAACGCTTCAACCTCGAGAAATCCCGCTACGAAGGACCCACAGGGATCACCGGCGTCCTCCAGGACGCCTGCGTCCGCGCCGGCATTCCCGCCGTGTCGTTCTGGGCCGCGGTCCCCCACTACGTCTCCCACCCGCCGAACCCGAAGGCCACCGTCGAACTGCTCCGCCGCCTCGAAGACATCCTCGACGTCGAGGTGCCCCTCGGTGAACTGCCCGCTCTCGCCGAGGAATGGGAACAGGCCGTCACCGAGATGACCGACGACGACGAAGACGTCGCCGACTACGTCCGCGGACTCGAGGAACGCGGGGACGCGGAAGCCGAATCCGACATCACCGAAGACATCTCCAACATCGACGGCGACGCCATCGCCGCCGAATTCGAGCGCTACCTGCGCCGACGCGGTCCCGGCGGACTCGCCCAGTGAGCGCCCTGCGCGCGGCACTGCCG
>JAEZDV010000373.1 GCA_023417985.1 Actinomycetes bacterium
CATCACGTCCGACGACAACAAGGCCGGGCAGTGGGTCGCCTTCCCGACGGTCGAGCAGCTCGAGAACGCCGTGTTCGACATGGTGGTCGCGGGCCGCATCGTCGGTGGTGGCGACAACCCGGACACCGCTGACGTCGCGATCATGATGGTCGAGGCAGAGGCGACCGAGAACGTCATCTCGCTCGTCGAGGGCGGCGCACAGGCGCCGACCGAGGCGATCGTCGCCCAGGGGCTCGAAGCCGCCAAGCCGTTCATCGCCCGTCTCTGCGCTGCTCAGCAGCAGCTCGCTGCCGCCGCTGCGAAGCCGACCGGCGACTTCCCGCTGTTCCCGCCCTACTCGGAGGACGTCTACGCCGAGGTCGAGGCTGCTGCGTCGACCAAGCTGGCCGAGGCGCTGACCATCGCGGGCAAGCAGGAGCGCGACGACCGCACCGACGAGATCAAGGTCGAGGTGCTCGAGCAGATCGCCCCGAAGTTCGAGGGTCGCGAGAAGGAAATCGGAGCGGCCTTCCGTTCGCTCACCAAGAAGCTGGTCCGCCAGCGCATCCTGCGCGACCAGTTCCGCATCGACGGGCGTGGGGTCACCGACATCCGTGCACTCTCCGCCGAAGTCGCGGTGGTTCCCCGCGCCCACGGTTCGGCACTGTTCGAGCGTGGCGAGACGCAGATCATGGGTATCACCACCCTCGACATGGTCAAGATGGCTCAGCAGGTCGACTCGCTCGGCCCGGAGACCAGCAAGCGCTACATGCATCACTACAACTTCCCGCCGTACTCGACCGGTGAGACCGGCCGCGTCGGTTCGCCGAAGCGTCGGGAGATCGGCCACGGCGCTCTCGCCGAGCGGGCCATCGCGCCGGTGCTTCCGAGCCAGGAAGAGTTCCCGTACGCGATCCGTCAGGTCTCCGAGGCGCTGAGCTCGAACGGCTCGACGTCGATGGGCTCCGTGTGTGCCTCGACGCTGTCGCTGCTCAACGCCGGTGTGCCGCTGAAGGCACCGGTCGCCGGTATCGCGATGGGCCTCGTCTCCGACGAGGTCGACGGTGAGATCCGCTATGTGGCGCTGACCGACATCCTCGGAGCCGAGGACGCCTTCGGTGACATGGACTTCAAGGTCGCCGGCACGAAGGACTTCGTCACGGCCCTGCAGCTCGATACCAAGCTCGACGGCATCCCGTCGCAGGTGCTCGCGGGTGCGCTGTCGCAGGCTCACGACGCTCGCGCCACGATCCTCGAGGTCATGGCCGAGGCGATCGACAGCCCGGACGAGATGAGCCCGTTCGCGCCGCGCATCACCACGATCAAGGTTCCGGTCGACAAGATCGGCGAGGTCATCGGGCCCAAGGGCAAGATGATCAACTCGATCACCGAGGAGACCGGCGCCAACATCTCCATCGAGGACGACGGCACCGTCTACGTCGGTGCGGCGGACGGCCCGTCCGCGCAGGCCGCGATCGACAAGATCAACGCCATCGCCAATCCGCAGCTGCCCAAGGTCGGCGAGCGATTCCTCGGCACCGTGGTCAAGACCACGGCGTTCGGCGCATTCGTCTCGTTGCTGCCCGGTCGCGACGGTCTGGTGCACATCAGCAAGCTGGGCAACGGCAAGCGCATCGCCAAGGTCGAGGACGTCGTGAGTGTCGGATCGAAGCTCCGCGTCGAAATCGCCGACATCGACAACCGGGGCAAGATCAGCCTCGTGCCCGTCGAAGACGACTCCGCCGAGGCCGCTCCGGCCGAAGCGACCACCGAGTCCTGATCGGTCCCTCCCGGTAGCCCTCGGCTCCGGGCGGACATCACCGCGCGCTGCTCCTCCCTTCGGGGAGGGACAGCGCGCGGTGTCGTTGTGCGGCAGAGTCGGGGAGGTGCCGGACCACCGCGAGTCGCACGAAACTCGTGCGATCCGCGCATGCCTTTCGGCAAAGCCGCCCGGGGACCCCGCCGGAGGGTGTTCCCTGGGAAGCGTGAGCACGATCGCACCTGCGGGAATCGGGGCACGGCCGGGTGTCAACCTCGCGTTGGCGACCTGGGTATCGTCGATGAACTTCTGGGCCTGGAACTTGATCGGGCCGCTGTCGACCACCTACGCGGGCGATATGTCTCTCAGCAGTTCCGAGACGTCGATGCTCGTGGCGACACCGATCCTCGTCGGTTCCCTGGGCCGCATCGTGGTGGGCGCACTCACGGACCGCTACGGCGGCCGGGTCATGTTCATCACCATTACCCTCGCATCGATCCTGCCGGTCCTCGCCGTCGGCTTCGCGGGGAGTGCGGGCTCGTATCCGCTGCTTCTGCTGTCCGGGTTCTTCCTGGGTATCGCGGGCACGATCTTCGCCATCGGGATCCCGTTCGCCAACAACTGGTACGACCCTTCGCGACGAGGCTTCGCCACGGGTGTGTTCGGTGCCGGCATGGTCGGCACGGCGCTGTCGGCGTTCTTCACTCCACGCTTCGTCGGCTGGTTCGGGCTGGTGGCCACGCACGTGATCATCGCCGTGGTGCTCGCGCTCACCGCGGTGTTGTGCGTGACAGTCATGCGGAATGCGCCCGCGTTCGTCCCCAACACCCAGCCCGTCGTGCCGAAATTCCTGGCGGCCTGCAAACTCCGTGTCACGTGGGAGATGTCGTTCCTTTACGCGATCGTCTTCGGCGGATTCGTCGCGTTCAGCAGCTACCTGCCCACCTACATCAGGACGGTGTACGACTTCTCCGCGGTCGACGCCGGCACGCGCACCGCCGGGTTCGCCGTTGCCGCGGTGATCGCCCGTCCCATCGGTGGCGCACTGTCCGACCGGGTACCACCGAAGTACGTGGTGATCGCGTCGTTCGCCGGCACCGCAGTCACTGCATTCATCGCTACGTTCAAGCCACCGCCGGACTTCTGGTCCGCCGTTGTCTTCATCACCATGGCGATCTTCCTCGGCATCGGCACCGGAGGCGTGTTCGCCTGGGTGGCGCGGCGTTCGCCCGCGCAGTCCGTCGGCAGCATCACCGGCATCGTCGCCGCGGCAGGTGGCCTCGGCGGATACTTCCCGCCGCTCGTGATGGGCGCAACCTACGACCCCGTCGGCAACGACTACACGGTCGGGCTACTGCTCCTGGTCGCCGCTGCCCTCCTCGCGCTGGTCTACACCGCGATATGGCTGAAGGCACGTGAACCGGTCGCGTCGGGGCAGGCTCCGCATCGGCAACCGAAGGAGAGCACGTGACGACGGAAAAGGCCGCAGTCGGTGGATCGCTCGAGGAGCTGATGGTCCGCAGCGGCCGGTTCTTCGCCCGCGGGGAGGAGTCGGCCGACACCCGCACGATCACCCACCAGGGCGGTAGGCAAGGCGACATCTTCTACCGGGACAGGTGGAGCCACGACAAGGTCGTGCGATCCACGCACGGCGTGAACTGCACCGGTTCGTGTTCGTGGAAGATCTACGTCAAGGACGGGATCATCACCTGGGAAACCCAGGAGACGGACTATCCGACTGTGGGGGCGGACCGCCCGGAGTACGAACCACGCGGTTGTCCTCGAGGTGCGGCCTTCTCCTGGTACACCTATTCGCCGACGCGGGTCCGGTACCCGTACGCGCGCGGCGTGCTGGTGGAGATGTATCGCGAAGCCCGCGCACGCCTCGGCGATCCGGTGCTCGCCTGGGCGGAGATCCAGAACGATCCGGAACGCCGGCGGCGGTACCAGCGCGCGCGGGGCAAGGGCGGGCTGGTGCGGGTCACCTGGGCGGAAGCCACCGAGATGGTCGCGGCGGCGCATGTCCACACCATCAAGGAGTACGGACCCGACCGGATCGCGGGTTTCTCCCCGATCCCGGCGATGTCGATGGTGTCGCATGCAGCAGGCTCCCGGTTCATCGAGCTGGTCGGCGGTGTCATGACCTCCTTCTACGACTGGTACGCCGATCTCCCGGTGGCGTCCCCGCAGGTGTTCGGCGACCAGACGGACGTTCCCGAATCGGGGGACTGGTGGGATGCGGCATACCTGTTGATGTGGGGTTCGAACGTCCCGGTGACACGCACCCCCGACGCGCACTGGATGACGGAGGTCCGGTACCGCGGAACCAAGGTCGTCGCGATCAGTCCGGACTACGCCGACAACACCAAGTTCGCCGACGAGTGGATGCCGTGTGCCGCGGGCACCGACGGCGCCCTGGCGATGGCGATGGGTCACGTGCTGCTCCGGGAGTGTTACGTCGAGAAGCGCGTGCCGTTCTTCGCCGACTTCTCCACGCAGTACACCGACCTGCCTTTCCTCGTGAAACTCGAAGAGCGAGAAGGAAAGTGGGTTCCGGGAAAGAATCTCACCGCCGCCGACCTCGGTCGGAACGTGGAGAACGCCGCGTTCAAGCCCGTACTGCTCGACAGCGCGACCGACGGGGTGACGGTGCCGAACGGTTCACTCGGATTCCGCTACGGCGAGGAGGGAGTGGGCAAGTGGAATCTCGACCTGGGCGACCTGAAACCCGCACTGACGGTGGCGCCGGTGGCCGGTGGCACGACAGAGGTCCTCGCCGTTCATATGCCCAGCTTCGACACGATCGACGGGCGCGGTGAGAGCCTCGAACGCGGCGTGCCGATTCGCCGAGTGGGCGACCACGTGGTCTGCACGGTCTTCGACCTGATGCTCGCGCAATACGGGGTGCGGCGGCCGGAGCTGAACCTCCCCGGTCAGTGGCCCACCGGATACGAAGACCCCACCTCGCCGTACACGCCGGCCTGGCAGGAAGCGATCACCGGAGTGTCGGCGGCACAAACGATCCGGATCGCCCGGGAACTCGCTCGCAACGCCGAGGAGTCGGGCGGCCGGTCGATGATCATCATGGGCGCCGGGATCTGCCAGTGGTTCCACGGCGACGCGACCTACCGGGCGGTGCTGTCGCTGCTGCTGCTCACCGGTTCCATGGGGCGCAACGGAGGCGGCTGGGCGCACTACGTCGGGCAGGAGAAGTGCAGGACTGCGACCGGGTGGGCCACGATGGCGATGGCCACCGACTGGAGCAGACCGCCTCGCCAGATGGCCGGAACCTCCTATTGGTACGTGCACACCGACCAGTGGAAGTACGACGGGTACCGGGCGGACGCTCTGTCGAACCCCCTCGCGCGCGGGCGCTTCCGGGACAAGCACACCATGGATGTGATGGCTTCGGCCGTGGCGATGGGTTGGTCGCCGTTCTACCCGCAGTTCGATCGCAACACGCACGAACTGGCCGACGAGGCGCGAGCGGCCGGTCGTGAGATCCCCGAGTACATCGCCGAACAGCTTGCCCGGGGAACGGTGAAACTTGCTGTCACCGACCCGGATTCACCACGCAACTGGCCGCGTGTGCTCAGTCTGTGGCGGTCGAATCTCCTGGGCTCGTCCAGCAAGGGCAACGAGTACTTCCTGCAGCATCTTCTGGGCACCGACTCGAACATCCAGGGTGCGCAGGCCGAGCCGGACCTGCGGCCGAACGACGTCGCCTGGGGGGACGACACCCCAGAGGGCAAGCTCGACATGCTGATGTCGATCGACTTCCGGATGACGTCGACGACCCTGTTCTCGGATGTCGTTCTGCCCGCGGCGACCTGGTACGAGAAGGGAGACCTGTCGAGTACCGACATGCATCCGTACGTGCACGCGTTCAGTGCCGCGATCGACCCTCCCTGGGAGGCAAGGTCGGACTACGAGGCGTTCGGTGCGGTCGCGAAGGCGTTCAGCGCCCTGGCGCGCACACACCTCGGGACGCGGACCGACGTGGTGATGGGGACACATCAGCACGACACCCCCGGTGAGATGTCCTTTGCCGGTGGAAGCGAGAACGACTGGACGAAGACCGGTGAGGTACCGGTGCCCGGCAAGACCATGGGTCCGCTCGTCGTCGTCGAACGGGACTACACCGCGATCGCCGACAAGTGGTCCACACTGGGCCCGCTCGTCGAATCGGCGGGGCTTACCACCAAAGGTGTCACCACCCACCCCGATCGAGAAGTCGGGGAACTGGCCGTCAAGTTCGGCGTCCTGGATTCCGGACCGGCGGCCCGCCGCCCCGCGATCACCAGCGCGGAGCGAATGGCCGACGTGATCCTGGCACTCTCGGGGGCATCCAACGGACGGCTGGCGGTACAGGGCTACCGCGAGCTCGAGAAACGGACCGGCCGCAGGCTGGTACATCTCGCCGAAGGCAGCGAGGAACGCCGGATCACCTACGCCGACACGCAGGCGCGTCCCGTGCCGGTCATCACGAGTCCCGAGTGGTCGGGCAGCGAGACCGGCGGACGCCGCTACGCCCCGTTCACCACGAATATCGAAGAACTCAAACCGTTCCACACGCTCACCGGCCGGATGCATTTCTACCTCGACCACGACTGGATCGAGGAGATGGGCGAACAACTGCCGACTTACCGGCCTCCGCTGGACATGAGCCGCTTGTTCGGCGAGACCTCGATCGGCTCCGGTGACGGGGTGGCGCTGACGGTGAGATACCTGACGCCGCACTCGAAATGGTCGATCCACTCGGAGTATCAGGACAACCTCTTCATGCTGTCGCTCTCACGCGGCGGGCCGACGATGTGGATGAGCCCGGCGGACGCCGCCAAGATATCGGTGCGCGACAACGACTGGGTCGAGGCGGTCAACCGGAACGGCGTCGTGGTGTGCCGCGCCATCGTCTCGCAGCGCATGCCCGAAGGAGTGGTGTTCGTCCACCACGCGCAGGAACGAGTCATCGATGTTCCCCTGACCGAAACCACGGGAAAGCGGGGCGGAATCCACAATTCGATCACCAGGATCCTGATCAAGCCCAGCCATCTCGCGGGCGGTTATGCGCAGACCTCGTACGCATTCAACTATCTCGGACCGACCGGCAATCAACGCGACGAAGTGACTGTCGTGCGCCGCCGGTCACAGGAGGTGACGTACTGATGTCCACGGTCGTATTCCAGAGGCAGGGGCGATCATGAAGGTCATGGCACAGATGGCGATGGTGATGAACCTCGACAAGTGCATCGGCTGCCACACGTGCTCGGTCACCTGCAAACAGACCTGGACGAATCGGTCCGGCACCGAATACGTGTGGTTCAACAACGTCGAGACCCGTCCCGGGCAGGGCTATCCCCGCACCTACGAAGATCAGGACAAGTGGCGCGGCGGATGGTACCGGGACAAGAAGGGCAGGGTTCGCCTTCGCGACGGGGGCCGGCTGCACAAGCTCAGCCGGATCTTCTCCAATCCCAAGATGCCGGCGATCGACGACTACTACGAACCCTGGACCTACGACTACGAGACACTCACCAATGCTCCTGCGGGCGAGAATATTCCGGTGGCTCGGCCTCGGAGTCTGCTCAGCGGCGAGCCGATGAAGGTGGAGTGGTCGGCCAACTGGGACGACAACCTCGCCGGTTCACCCGAGATCGTCCCGGACGACCCGATCCTGGTGAAGATCAACGAGCAGGTCAAGTCCTCGCTCGAAGAGACGTTCATGTTCTACCTTCCCCGGATCTGCGAGCACTGCCTCAACCCTTCGTGCGTCGCGTCATGCCCCTCCGGGGCAATCTACAAGCGTGCGGAGGACGGAATCGTCCTGGTGGACCAGGACCGGTGCCGCGGCTGGCGGATGTGCATCTCCGGATGTCCGTACAAAAAGGTCTATTTCAATCACAAGACCGGTAAAGCCGAGAAGTGCACGTTCTGTTATCCCCGTATCGAGGTCGGGTTGCCGACGGTGTGCGCCGAGACCTGCGTCGGACGGCTGCGTTATATCGGCCTGGTGTTCTACGACGCGGATCGGGTGCTCGAAGCAGCCGCGGTGGAGAACGATCAGGATCTGTACGAGGCGCAACGCGGGATACTCCTCGACCCGAACGATCCGGAGGTGATCGCCGGTGCCCGGGCGGAAGGGATCTCCGACGAGTGGATCGCCGGCGCGCAACGGTCGCCGATCTACTCGCTGATCAACGTATACAAGGTTGCGCTGCCGCTCCACCCGGAATACCGCACCATGCCGATGGTCTGGTACGTGCCGCCGCTCTCCCCGGTGGTCGATGCGGTCAGCCGTGACGGTCACGACGGCGAAGAACTCGGCAATCTCTTCGGGGCACTCGAGGCGTTGCGCATTCCCATCCGCTACCTCGCGGAACTGTTCACGGCGGGCGACGTCTCAGCCGTCGAGGCGGTGCTCCGGCGACTGGCCGCGATGCGGTCCTACATGCGCGACATCAATCTCGGTCGCGACACCCAGCCGCACATTCCCCAGTCCGTGGGGATGACGGAGGAACAGATCTACGAGATGTACCGGTTGCTCGCGCTCGCCAAATACGAGGAGCGGTACGTGATTCCGACCGCGTACGCCACCGAAGGTCATCAACTCGAGGAATCCGCGACGGATTGCTCGCTCTCGTTCGCGGGTGGCCCGGGAATGTACGAGTCGGGCCCGTTCGGTGAGTCCAGCGGGGGACCGGTGCCGGTGGCAGTGGAAACATTCCATGCGCTGGCGGAGCGTCAGACCACCGAGGGTCTCGCCGTCAACGAGCGCGAGCCGTCCCGGGTCAACCTCCTCAACTGGGACGGCAAGGGCGCGCCCACGGGACTGTTCCCGAATGCCTGGCCGCGTGACGGCAAGGACGAGCGGTGAGTCTGTTCCGGCGCCCGTCGCGCCGGGACGATCCCGCTCGACGGTTCCAGAACAGGCTGGTCCGCCAAGCCGCCTCACTGCTGCTGGCGTATCCGGACGAGCACCTGCCGGACCGTCTCGGCACCGTCGACGCGCTCATCGGGCACATCGACGACCCCGAGCGCGGACGGCTCACCCGGACGGCGTCGTATCTGCGGGGCAGCAGCCTGCTCGATGCGGCACAGGCGTACGTCGACACCTTCGACCTGCGGCGGCGGTCGACGATGTACCTCACCTACTGGACCGCGGGAGACACCCGCAACCGCGGATCGGAAATCCACGCGTTCGTGCAGACCTACCGTGAGGCCGGAGCCGAACCCCCGGTCGACGAGGCACCCGACCACCTGCCGGTGGTACTCGAATTCGCCGCCACCGTCGCGCCCGAGGCGGGCGAACGGTTGCTCGTCGCGCACCGGGTCCCGATCGACGTCCTGCACCAGGCGCTGGTCGGCGACGATTCGCCGTACGCAGACACGATCGCCGCGGTGTGTGCCACCTTGCCCCCGGTCGACGAGGCGCAGGAGCAACGGGCCCGGCAACTCATGCACGCGGGACCACCGGCCGAGGCGATCGGCCTGCAACCGTTCACGCTCACCGTCCCGCCTCGCCGGGACCCCACCACCGAGGGACTCCACGACCGACGAGAAGGGCGGTAGACGATGAGCGCGGGTGCAGTCTTCTGGGACATCGTGCCGTACGTGACACTCGCGGTTCTGATCGTGGGCACCTGGTGGCGCTACCGGTACGACAAGTTCGGCTGGACCACACGCTCGTCGCAGCTGTACGAGAGCCGCCTGCTGCGTATCGGCAGTCCGCTCTTCCACTTCGGCATCCTGGTGGTGGTCATCGGCCACTTCATCGGCTTGGTGATTCCCAAGCAATGGACGTACTCGATCGGCATCAGTCAGCACGCCTATCACGTCCAAGCCCTCGTGCTGGGCGGTATCGCTGGTGCCGCCACCCTCATCGGGGTGTGTCTGCTGGTCTACCGACGGCGTACGAAGGGTCCCGTGTATTCCGCCACGACTGTCAACGACAAGGCCATGTACGTGGTGCTGGTCGCCGCGATCGTCGCGGGACTGGCGACCACCCTCATGGGTGCCGGTGTGGTCGGCGAACACAACTACCGTGACACCGTTGCGCCCTGGTTCCGGTCCATCTGGATTCTGCAGCCCAAGGGGGAACTCCTCGTCGAGGCCCCGATCTCGTTCCAGATCCACACCCTCATCGGATTGGTGCTGTTCGCGATCTGGCCGTTCACCAGACTCGTCCACGCTTTCAGCGCGCCGCTGGGATATCTGTTCCGTCCCTACATCGTCTACCGGAGCAGGGACGAGGCGCGTGAGGGCGACCTCGTCGGTGCACGTCCCCGGCGCCGCGGTTGGTGACCGACGCTTCATCCGGGCGCGCATGTATCGTGTGATGTTCCGTTCCGGGACGTACGTGCCCGAACCCGACCGCAGGACCGCTGAACTCACACATGGCTCGCACGCAGCACGCTTCCCCGTCCGATCCGGCTCCCGCTGTGGAGTCCGGTGTCCGCCGCACGGTGCTGCCCGGAGGCGTGCGGGTGGTCACCGAGCACGTGCCCGGGGTGCGCTCGGCAGCAGTGGGCGTCTGGGTGGGCATCGGGTCGCGTGACGAACAGCCGTCGGTCGCGGGTGCCGCACACTTCCTCGAGCATCTGCTGTTCAAGTCGACCCCGACGCGCACCGCGCTCGACATCGCCGAGCTCATCGACGGCGTGGGTGGCGAACTCAATGCCTTCACCAGCAAGGAACACACCTGCTACTACGCCCACGTGCTCGACGACGATCTGCCGCTCGCGGTCGACGTCGTCGCCGACGTGGTGCTGCGAGGCCGCTGCCGCAGCGCGGATGTGGACGTCGAACGTCAGGTCGTACTCGAGGAGATCTCGATGCGCGACGACGACCCCGAAGACCTCCTCGGCGACGCCTTCCTGACCGCGTTGTACGGCGACCATCCCATCGGGCGCCCGATCATCGGTTCGGTCGACTCGATCGAGGCGATGACCCGCAACCAGTTGCATTCCTTCCATGTGCGCAGGTACACCCCGCAGCGGATGGTGGTCGCGGTCGCCGGGAACGTCGATCACGAACACACCGTCGAACTCGTGCGACGCGCGTTCGCCGGTCACCTCGACGTCGACGCCCGGCCCGTGCCCCGACGCGAGGGCCGGCTGGAACTACGTACGACGCCAACGCTGAGCATCACCGAGCACGACGGGGAACAGGCCCATCTCTCCCTCGGCGTCCGGTCCTTCGGCCGGCACGACGATCGGCGCTGGGCGCTGTCGGTTCTCAACGCCGCGATCGGTGGCGGACTGAGTTCCCGCCTGTTCCAGGAGGTGCGAGAGAAGCGAGGACTGGCGTACTCGGTGTATTCCGGCACCGACACCTTCGCGGACACCGGCGCGTTCTCCGTCTACGCCGGGTGCCAGCCCGAGAACCTCGCCGAAGTCGCAAGCGTGATCCGCGAGGTTCTCGCCTCCGTCGCGAAGGAGGGCATCACCGATGCCGAATGTGCCCGCGCGAAAGGGTCGTTGCGCGGTGGTCTGGTCCTCGGACTCGAGGACACCGGGGCGCGTATGCACCGGATCGGCCGCAGCGAGCTGAACTACGGCCGGCACTGGAGCCTGACCGAGACTCTCGAGCGTATTGCGGCGGTCTCGTCGGAACAGGTACGAGAAGTCGCGGCAGATCTGCTGCACAGGCCGTTCGCCGCCGCCGTGGTCGGTCCCTACCGCAGTCCGCGGGATCTCCCCGCCGCGGTGCGCAACATCGTGGGCTGAAGCCCGGCCCCGAACCGCGAGCACCTGTCCCGATGGCCGCCCGTGCGGGCCACCGCGCCGATTGCGTACGCTTTCCTCGGAAAGACGTGACGGGAAGGTCGTGGACGGAACAGTGAACGCAGCAGCAGTTCGGGTGGGTGTGCTCGGCGCCAAGGGCAAGGTCGGTCAGGCCATCTGCGCAGCAGTCGAGGCGGCCGCGGACCTCGAACTCGTCGCAGAGGTGGACCGGGGCGACAGCCTCGAAGACTTCGTGACGTCCCGTACCGAGGTCGTCGTCGATTTCACGCACCCCGACGTGGTGATGGGCAACCTGGAGTTCCTGATCGAGCACGGTATCCATGCCGTCGTGGGCACCACCGGTTTCGACGAGGCGCGGCTCGACCGGGTCCGCGACCTGCTCGCCGGAAAGCCCGACGTGGGTGTGCTGATCGCCCCCAACTTCGCGATCGGCGCGGTGCTGTCGATGCGCTTCGCGCAGGCCGCTGCCCGGTTCTTCGATTCAGTGGAGGTCATCGAACTCCACCACCCCAACAAGGCCGACGCGCCGTCCGGCACCGCCTACCGCACGGCGGAACTCATCGCCGAAGCGCGGGCCGCCGCCGGTGTGGGACAGAGCCCGGACGCCACGAGCACCGAACTCGAGGGTGCGCGCGGAGCGAACGTCGATGGCGTGCGGGTGCATTCGGTCCGCCTCGCCGGTCTGGTCGCGCACCAGGAGGTGCTGCTCGGCACGCAGGGGGAGACCCTCACGATCCGCCACGATTCGATCGACCGGTCTTCCTTCGCTCCGGGCGTGCTGCTCGGCGTCCGCGAGATCGGCTCGCGTCCCGGGCTGACCCTGGGCATCGACCCCCTCCTCGACCTGTGAAGAAGGATCTGCTCGAGGTTCTCCTGCCGATCACGTTCGTCGTGGTCGCGCTGGCCTTCTACTTCGTGTTGCTGGGAAGCCGTGGAATCGAGCTCATCAGCTCGGGCGGTGTGGCGGGAATCGGTCTCGGTATCGGGGTGCTGCTGCTGCCCTTAATCGGGATATGGATCGTGTATGCGAGCCTGCGTGCGGGATGGCAGCATCAGCAACTCGCGCGCCGCATCCACGAAGAGGGCCTCGAACTCGACGTCACCGACCTGCCGCGACGGCCGTCGGGCCGGATCGATCGCGATGCGGCGGACGCCCTGTTCGAGAGGGTCAAGCGGGAATGGGAAGCCGACCCCGACAACTGGCGGAACTCCTACCGGCTGGCGCGGGCATACGACTACGCGGGCGACCGGGGCCGTGCCCGCGAGACCATGCGGCGTGCGGTGGCGCTCGAGCGCGCCGAGCGCGAGGGCAAGAACTGACCCGCACGGTCCGGCGGGCCGGCCGGCGGCCTCAGTAGTCTTCGGATGTGATCGAACAACGCGAGGCCGCAGACCGGACGCTGCTCGTCGTCCACCACACCCCGTCCCCGGCGACGCGCGAACTGCTCGAAGCGGTGCTGGCCGGGGCCGCCGATCCCGAGATCACGGGTGTGACGGTGCGGGCGGTGCCTGCGCTCGGCGCGACCGTCCCGGATGTCCTCGCCGCCGACGGTTACCTTTTCGGAACTCCCGCGAACTTCGGATACATGTCGGGAGCACTCAAGCACTTCTTCGACACCGTGTACTACCCGTGCCTCGACACGGTCGCGGGCCGTCCTTACGGAATGTGGGTCCACGGCAACGACGACACGGCGGGTGCGGTGTCGTCGGTGCGTCGTCTGGTGACGGGGATGGGACTCACGCAGGTCGCGGCCGACCTCGAAATCACCGGGCCGGTGGACGCGCACGTCCGCGAACGCTGCTACGAACTCGGTGGGACGGTCGCGGTAACGGTCGCCGAGGGGATGTGACGTCCGGTTCCCGGACGCGATCTCAGCGGAAGTTCTCCTCCACGAACTTGGTCAGGCCCTTGCCTGCCGTCTCGATCGCGGTCTTTTCGGCACGCCGGACGAGGAATCCGGGCACCGGGATCTTCGGGTCGATCGTGAGGCTGAAAACGACCTTGGTCGCCCCGCCGGAGGGCGTGAGCGTGTAGGCGCCGTCCTGCTGGTTCTGCTGGGTGCTTTCGACCAGCGTCCAGGACATCGACCGGTCGCCGTCCCACGTGTAGTCGACGACCTGCTCGTCGGTGAGGCCGATGACCGAAACCGTCATCCGCACGCGGTGCGGGCGGCCGTCGGGGTGGGTGGACTCCACGACGACCTTCTTGTGAGTCGACGACCAGTCGGGCAGGCGATCCACCGCCGCGATAGCCGCCATCACCTGCTCCGGGCTCGCCATGATCTCGAAGCTCTTGGTGCTGCTCACGGCCATCGGTTCATGTCCTCTCGGTTCCCGTGCAGGTGCGCCGGGAAATCTACCGCACCTCAGGCTCTCTCAGGCGGTATCGCTGTCCCCGTGTTCCTTGCTGTCCCTGTGTTCCTGGCTGTCCCTGGGCTCCTGGGTATCCTTGCGATCCTCGCCGGCGTCGGGGGCCTTCGAAGCCGGTGCCGGGGGTGAGGCGGGTGCGCTGTTCTGCCGGCGCCACTCTTCGGCGCGCTTCTGGTAGCGCTTCTGATCCTTCAGTGCGCCCTGCACGGCTTGCGCCACCCAGGAGTTGAGCGACACGCCGCTCTGCGCGGCGGCTTCCTCCGCGCGGGACTTGATCTGTTCGACGAGGCGCAGGGTGACCCGGCTGATGTCCCCGGTCATCTCCTCGAAGGTCGGGGCCGGGGGATCGGTGTGAGGTGTCGCGTCGCTGCGGACGTCGACGACGGCTTCCGTGCCGTCGAGCCGAACCGTGACGGTGTGGTCGTCCAACTGGTCGCTGATCTCACCCGCCATGTCCGACAGCGCACTGAGAACGGCGAGGCGAGCGGGTGCGGCGAGGGCGGCCGAGAGAGCAGCCGCGGTGCGACGGGTCTGCTCGTCGCCGAGTTCGGCGGCGTTGAGAACGGCGTCGGTGATGGCCGCGGTGTAGGTGTCGATATTCATGACGCCAGTCTGACGTCATATATGACAGCAGTCAATGGGCAAGAGTGATGTCGAAGTGCTGTCCAGGTGATGTCACACCGGGTGCGAGGTGCACGACCACCCCTCGGTGTCGATAGGGTGCGACCACGTACGGAGGAGACGCGCATGGTTCCCGAACCCGCCACCCTGAAGGTCAGGCTCATCGCCAAGACCGAATTCCTGCCGCCCGACGACGTCCCGTGGGACACCGACGCCGACGGAGGCGAAGCGCTCGCCGAGTTCGCCGGACGCGCGTGTTATCAGAGCTGGTCGAAGCCGAACCCGCGGACGGCGACCAACACCGGCTACCTGCGGCACCTGCTGACGGTGGGCCACCTCTCGGTCCTCGAGCACGCGTCGGTGACGTTCTACATCACCGGAATCTCCCGGTCGTGTACCCACGAGCTGATCCGGCACCGGCACTTCTCCTTCTCGCAGCTTTCGCAGCGTTTCGTCGCGGACGGCGACGCACCCGTGGTGGTGCCCCCGGCGATCGCGGGCGACCCGGACCTCGAGGAGCTGTTCTTCGCGGCCACGCGCCGCAGCCGCGACGCCTACGTGGAACTGCTCGAAGCCCTCGACGAGAAGATGGCGCACCTGCCGCCGGGGCCGTTGCGGGCCAAGCAGGTACGCGAAGCCGCGCGCGCGGTGCTTCCCAACGCCACCGAGACCCGCATCGTCGTCACCGGTAACTACCGATCCTGGCGGCACTTCATCGCCATGCGGGCCACCGAGCACGCCGACGTCGAAATCCGGCGCCTCGCGGTCGAGTGCCTGCGACAACTCATCGACGCCGCGCCCAACGCGTTTTCGGACTTCACCATCGATGCGCTGCGTGACGGCAGCGAAATCGCCACTCCCACCTTTGCCGTAGAGCACTGAACCACCCCGCGGGGGGCGGGCGTGTGTCGAGCACCAGCCCTCACGCGGTAGCCTTCTGACCATGACCAACGGTGAATCCGCAACTGCCGTCGAGCTCCCGTTCGGCACTGTCGCCACTGCGATGGTGACCCCGTTCACTCCCGACGGCAAGCTCGACGTGGACGCGGGTGTGCGTCTTGCGAACTACCTCGTCGAGGGTGGCTGTGACGCACTGGTACTCGCCGGTACGACCGGCGAGTCGCCTACCACCAGTGAGACCGAGAAGCTGGAACTGATGCGTGCCGTGCTCGCCTCCGTCGGCGACCGCGCGAAGATCATCGCCGGGGCGGGCAGCAACGACACCGCACACAGCGCCGAACTGGCCCGCGACGCCGCGCGCGCCGGTGCCCACGGCTTGCTCGTCGTCACCCCGTACTACTCCCGGCCTCCCCAGGCGGGGCTCTACGCGCACTTCGTCGCGGTCGCCGATGCCACCGACCTCCCGGTCATGCTCTACGACATTCCGCCGCGCTCGGTGGTGCCCATCGAGACCGACACCCTGCGCCTGCTCGCCGAGCATCCGCGGATCGTCGCGGTCAAGGATGCGAAGGGCGATCTCAATGCCGGTGCCGAACTCATCGGCACCACCGACCTGAAGTTCTACTCCGGTGACGACCCCCTCAACCTTCCGTGGATGTCGGTGGGTGCTGTCGGATTCGTCAGTGTCATCGGTCATCTCGTGCCCGGCAGGTTGCGCGAACTGCACACCGCGTTCGAAGCAGGCGACCTCGATCTGGCGCGCAGAATCAACCTTTCCATGGTGCCGATCTATCGCGCGGTCGCCCGACTCGGCGGCGTCAGCGCCTCCAAAGCAGGGCTGAGGCTGCTCGGCATCGACGTCGGCGAACCGCGGCTACCACAGGTCGCACCGGTATCGGCCCAGATCGACGCCCTCGCGGCCGATCTTCAAGCAGCAGGGGTTCTGTAAATGAGTCGTCCGTCCAACAACCGTGGCCGCGCCACCCGCAATGCAGGACCGCCGGCCTCGCGCCCGTCGCGCCGCGTCGTCCAGAACTCGGCTGCGACGCAGCGGCCCGATCCGCGCCCCCCCGTCGATCCCACCGCACGGCTCGGCACTCCGCCCAAGGCCCCCAAGCACGGCCTGCGGGTCGTCGCGCTCGGCGGAATCGGTGAGATCGGCCGCAACATGACGGTGTTCGAGCACCAGGGCCGGCTCCTGATCGTCGACTGCGGCGTTCTCTTCCCGGAAGACCAGCAGCCGGGTGTCGACCTGATCCTCCCGGATTTCCGGCACATCGAAAACCGGATGGACGACGTCGAGGCGATCGTTCTCACCCACGGCCACGAAGACCACATCGGTGCCGTCCCGTTCCTGCTGCGGCTGCGCCCCGACATTCCGGTGGTCGGGTCGAAGTTCACGCTCGCCCTCGTGGCCGCGAAGTGCCGCGAGCATCGGCAGCGACCCAAGCTCGTCGAGGTCACCGAAGGTGAACGCACCGAGCACGGTCCGTTCGAGTGCGAGTACTTCGCGGTCAACCACTCGATTCCCGACGCTCTCGCGGTCGCGATCCGCACGTCGGCGGGCCTCGTGCTGCACACCGGCGACATCAAGCTCGACCAGTAGCCGCTCGACAACCGTCTCACCGACCTCGCCGGCTTCTCCCGGCTCGGTGACGAAGGCGTCGATCTGTTCCTCGTCGACTCGACCAACGCCGAAGTGCCCGGATTCGTCACGCCCGAACGCGAAATCGGCGGGGTGCTCGACAACGTCATCGGCAAGGCCAAGAACCGCGTCATCGTCGCCTCGTTCGCCAGCCACGTGCACCGGATCCAGCAGGTCGTCGACGTCGCGCACCGGTACAACCGCCGCGTCGCTTTCGTCGGCCGGTCCATGGTGCGCAACATGCAGATCGCGCAGGACCTGGGATACCTCCACGTTCCCGACGGCGTCGAGGTCGACCTCAACGCAGCGGCATCGCTGCCCGATGACCGCGTCGTGCTGGTCTCCACCGGTTCGCAGGGCGAACCCCTGTCGGCGCTGTCGCGGATGGCGCGCGGAGAGCACCGGCAGATCAACATCCGCGCCGACGACCTCGTCGTGCTGGCGTCGTCGCTCATCCCGGGCAACGAGAACTCCGTGTTCGCGGTGGTCAACGGTCTCGCCAAGCGCGGCGCGACCGTCGTGACGCAGCAGAACGCGAAGGTGCATGTGTCCGGGCATGCGTCCGCCGGCGAACTGCTGTACCTGTACAACGCGGTACGGCCCACCAATGCGATGCCGGTCCACGGCGAATGGCGCCACCTGCGGGCCAACGCCGCCCTGGCCGAGGCCACCGGTGTGCCCAAGGAACGGATCGTGCTGGCCGAGGACGGCGTCGTCGTCGACATGGTCGACGGTCTGGCCGAGATCGTGGGCCGTGTCCCCGTCGGCTACGTGTACGTCGACGGACTGTCGGTCGGCGATGTCGGCGAATCCACGCTGTCGGATCGCCTGGTGCTCGGCGAGGGCGGATTCATTTCCATCTCGGTCGCGGTGGATGCGACCACCGGACGGGCTGTGAGCACGCCGGAGGTGTCCGGCCGTGGGTTCTCCGACGACCCGACAGCGCTCACGGAAGCAGCGCAACTCGTCGACAAGACCCTCAGCGAACTCGCTGCCGAAGGCGTCACCGAAACACACCGCATCGCGCAGGGGATCCGCCGGGTCGTGGGCAGATGGGTCGCCGACACGTACCGTCGCCGCCCCATGATCGTTCCCACCGTCATCGCGGTGTCCTGAGAGCCGGGACCGCATCGCGG
>JAEZDV010000381.1 GCA_023417985.1 Actinomycetes bacterium
GGTGAGGGCGGTGGGCACACCGGTCCGGTCGCGACGACCCTGCTGCTCCCGAGCGTGCTGGACGCCGTCGACATCCCGGTGGTCGCGGCCGGTGGCTTCTTCGACGGTCGCGGGCTCGCGGCCGCACTGTCCTACGGCGCCGCAGGTGTCGCCATGGGAACGCGCTTCCTGCTCACCAGCGACAGCGCGGTGCCCGATTCGGTCAAGCAGCAGTACCTTGCGCGCGGCCTTCAGGACACGACGGTGTCGCTGAAGGTGGATGGCATGCCGCATCGCGTGCTCAACACCGAACTGGTGAACAGCCTCGAACGGTCCAGCTACGCGAAGGGTTTGATCGCCGCGGCCCGCAACGCCACGAAGTTCAAGTCCATGACGGGGATGAAGTGGTCGACACTCGTCCGCGACGGTCTCGCCATGAAGAAGGCGAGCGACCGCACGTGGCAGCAGATCATCATGGCCGCCAATACGCCGATGCTGCTCAAAGCAGGTCTGGTGGAGGGTAATACCGAAGCCGGCGTTCTGGCCTCCGGTCAGGTCGTGGGCATGGTCGACGACCTGCCGAGCTGCGCAGAACTCATCGACCGGATCATCGCCGAGGCGGTCGAGCGGATCGATGCGCTCGGTGCACTGCGCGACGCGGGGCGGCCTGCCGCCTGACCCCGTACTCCCGAGCGAACTCTGCAGCACCCGGCCACCTTTGGCCGGGTGCTGCGGCGTTTCCGGCCGGAGGCAGCGCCCGGCACGGTACGGTGCCTGGAAAGCTGTCACGGCAGGTCGGGGGGTCTCACGTGCAACGAACACTGTCACGGGTATCGGTTGCCGCTGTCGTTGCAGCGATTGCTGTCGTTGCGGCGATCGCTGTGGTGTCGGCCGTCCCGGCGGCAGCCGACCCGTCGGGTGGTTCCGATGCGGTGAGGTGGCAAGCGAGCGTGGACGCTCCTGATACGTATCCCGGAACCTCGGTCGAGTGGGACGTTCCCATCACCCTCAGTGACGGTACGGTGCTGCGGGCCAACGTCTTCCGGCCGGCGAATGAAGACGGCTCACCTGCCTCCGAGCCGACGCCGGTGGTACTCAACCTCACGCCCTACACCAAGCTGTTGTCGACACTCGCCTCGGTAGTCATGGAGGATCCGTCACTCGGGCCGGTCGTAGAAAACCTGGGCACTACCTTGAATCTGGGCGACCCGTTCGACGGCATCACCGAACTCGCCTCCCCCGCGTCACAACTCGGTAAGGCGTTCGGACTCAACCGTGACCTGGTGCAGAACGGTTACACCCAGGTCATCGTCGACGTTCGCGGCACCGGATTCTCACACGGACATTGGCAGGTGCTCGGCCCGCGCGAGCAACAGGACACTGTGGAGGTGATCGACTGGGCGGCATCACAGCCGTGGTCGAACGGCCGGGTGGGGACGACGGGTGTGTCGTACTCGGCGATCAATCAGATCCAAGCGGCGGGACTGCGGCCCCGGGCTCTCGATGCCGTGTTCGCGGTCGAACCCGGCAACGATCTTCTCCGCGATATCGTCGGGACCGGTGGCGCGCTGGGCATCGGTTTCATGCCCGCCTGGCTCGGTCTCGTCAACGGCCTCAAGTGGTTGCCCGATGTGCAAGCACTGATCGAGGGCCGCTTCGATGCCCAGTGGTTACGCGACCGGCTCGCCGATCCCGCCACGAAGATCCCCGAACTGCTCGAAGTGATCACTGCCCCGAGCATCGACTCCGTCTCTCCGGGCGCCCTCGAGGTCGCGCAGGACGGGCCCTTCTATCAGGAACGGCAGGCCCGCCTCGAGTCGATCACAGTGCCCACCTTCGTCTTCGGCAATTGGCACGACATCTTCGCGAACAGTGAACCCGACATATACAACCGGATTCCCGTCGAGCCCGGCCGTAAGCAACTCGTCATGGGCGACGGGTACCACGCCGTGACGGGAACGGGTTTCGGCACACCGGGATATCCGCCGAACATCGTGGCACTTCAGCGCGCGTGGTTCGACCGCTGGCTGCGGGACATCGACAACGGGATCGAGAAGTACGGGCCCGTGACGTTGCTGCAGCAGGGCGGTGGATGGACCACCACCCGGCAGTTTCCCCGCGAGGGAGTCCGCCACGAAAAGCTGTTCCTCGCGGCGGCCCCGAGCGGGACGGCCGGGCACGCGGCGCACGACGGGACCCTCGTGTCCGCTCCCCCAACCGATGCGCGACGCCTGACCGTCGCCCCGGGGTTGCGCGGGTTCTGCTCGCGCGAAGGCGCGCAGGGCACCGCCGGCATCACCGTGTTGCTCGGCGCGGCGTGCACCAAGGACTCCCGGTTTCACGAGGCCGAAGCACTGACGTTCACCACCGATGTGATTTCCGAGCCGATGATGTTGTCAGGGCCGATCAACGTGCATCTGAACACCGTCCTCGACGCCACGGACGGGTTCTGGTCGGTGACGGTCAACGACGTTGCCCCGGACGGACGCTCCACGGTCCTGACGAGTGGCTCGCTCGTCAGTTCCCTTCGAGCGATCGACGACTCCCTGAGCTCGTTCACCGCCGACGGTGACTACGCCGAGGCACACCCGATCCTTACGCTCGCGACGAGGAAGCCGGTCGTGCCGGGTGAACCGACGACGTTGGATATCAGCACACTGCCCACGGATGCGTTGGTCACGCCGGGGCACCGGCTGCGGATCGACGTGTACGCCGCGAACGTTCCGCGGTCGCTTCCGCTGGGACCGATGACAAGAGAGAGCGGTCTGCGTCCGCAGCACCTCGAACTCGACCCGTCTGCCCCGAGTTTCGTCACTCTCCCGGCGGTACGCTGATTCTCCTGGGAGAATCAGTCGTCAGCACCGCGACAGTGGTCGCGCAACCCGACGCGGTGTGAAGTCTGCAGCCGCCTCCGCGAAGGGTGCTTCGATGACGAAACTGACGCCGTTCTATGAGAACGTCCAATCCCATTACGACCTGTCCGACGAATTCTTCGAGCTGTTCCTCGACCCCACCCGTACCTACAGTTGCGCCTTTTTCGAGCGCGACGACATGTCCCTCGAAGAAGCACAGAAGGCGAAGATCGACCTATCCCTCCGCAAATGCGACCTGCGGCCCGGGATGACCCTGCTCGATATCGGGTGCGGGTGGGGGTCGACCATGCGACGGGCGATCGAGCGGTACGACGTCAACGTCATCGGCCTGACGCTGCGCCGAAACCAGTACGAACACGTCTCCGAGATGATCTCGGGGCTTGCACTCGGGCGACGGTCCGCCGAGGTCCGACTGCAGGGCTGGGAGGACTTCGATCAGCCGGTGGACCGGATCGTGAGCATCGGGGCATTCGAGCATTTCCGCCGGCGTCGCTACGACGCGTTCTTCGAACGCACCTCGCACATGCTGCCGCCGGACGGCCGGATGTTGCTGCACACCATCGTCGGTCACTCACGGCAACTGCTCGAGGACATGGATGTCGAGGTGAACCGGGACGACGCCCTGTTCCTCCGGTTCATCCTCCGGGAGATCTTCCCGGGCGGACAGTTGCCAGAACGCGACATGATCATCACCGGCGCGCAGCGTCACGGCTTCTGGGTCCGGAACATCGAGTCGCTCCAGCCGCATTACGCCCACACGCTGGACCTGTGGGCTCGCGCCTTGGAATCACGTCACGACGAGGCGGTGGCACTTGCCTCCGAAGAGGTCTTCCAGCGGTACATGCGGTACCTCACCGGCTGCGCCGAGAACTTCCGGCGCGGGTTGATCGATCTGCAGCAGTTCACTCTGGTCAAGCAGCCTCGGAGCGGTGCGCCCCGCACCGTGTGAAGTGGCGGTGATCACATCCAAATCTGTAGCGCCGACTGTAGACAATCACTTTCTGTGGTTGTAAATTATGTGTTGTAAGCGAGAGAGACCGAAGAAGGACAGGGAAGACCTGACCGCGGAGGAATCGAAGAAAGCTTGGAGTAGGGCGCGTCGAGCCGGTGAGTTGAGTATTCGGAAGTGCTCGAAGCGTTCGACTCCATCGGGGCCGGAGCTGGTGCGGCCCCTGGATACAGGAGTTACCCGACTGGAGGTGGTGCGCGGTCAGTTGTCGAAAGCGAGTTCCGTCCACCGAGGCGGGACGACAGTGAATGGCCGACCGACCAGTTGGCCCGTGTAATTAGATGAACCCCTTGG
>JAEZDV010000105.1 GCA_023417985.1 Actinomycetes bacterium
GTCCAGGCCCGTACAGACACCGCATCCACCGTTGTGGATCGGCGGCAACAGCCGCGCGGTGATCGGGCGGGTCGTGACGGCGGGGGAGGGATGGTGCCCGGTCGTCGGATCCGAGCGGACGACCTCCTCCGTTCGTACGGCGTCGATGACGGGTGTCGACGACGTGCGTACCGCCGTGGGACACCTTCGGAACGAATTGCTCCGAGCCGGACGCGACCCGGCGCAGGGCTCGATCCAGGTGGAGGCCCCACAGGTCGATGTCATAGATTCCCGGTCCGTGATGCGGAGACCGAGATCGTCGGCGGGTTGACGCCGACAACCCCCCGGGCCAGGTGTCGGCTGTCTCCGCGCTCATGCGGGCCTGGACGTCTCGACGGGAAATTCCCCGTCCCATGAAATGGGCGGGTGCCTCAAATACTCACCCGCCGTCGCGATTTCGCGGCGCCGTCCCGTGGGCCGGCCGACGCTTTCCGGATCGAATCGTATTTAATCGAAAATTCCGCAGAGTTGTTGACGCAAGCGTAGCCGATGGCTACAGTGAGTCCCGTCACAAGTCGCAGGGTAAGTGTCGTCGTTCACGGATTCGTTTTCGTACTCGTCGTCCGGCATGCCCCGGCCGACCGACAACCCACCCCCGAACCTCGCTACCGAGGACCTGATGTTGAGGAGTCGATGTTGAGCACGCGTAAGTCCAACTGGGGCCGCTGGGGCGAAGCGGATGAGCTGGGCGCCCTCAACCACCTCACACCCGAGCGAGTCCTCGCAGCCCTCCGCCTGCCCAAGACGGGCAAGACCTACAGCCTCAGCATTCCGATCCAGCGATCGGGCGTGCCGAACCTCGAATATCGCGGCATCCCTCAACGTCTCACCCTGACCAACCACCAGGACGAGGCGATGGCACTCGCCAACGGTGGTGTCCCCGGCGTCGGCGCCAACGAGGACCAGCTCGTCATGCCGTCGCACACCTCAACGCACATGGACGCACTGTGTCATGTGTACTCCGAGAACAAGATCTACAACGGCTACCCGGCCGACCAGGTCACTCCGTACTCGGGTGCGGCCAAGTGCAGTATCGACAAGGTCGGCGGCATCGCCGGCCGCGGCGTCCTCATCGACGTCGCCGCCTCGAAGGGCGTCGACCTGCTCCAGCCGGGCTACGTCATCACCGTTGCCGACCTGCAGAAGGCGCTGGACGACCAGGGAGTCGAACTGCAGACCGGTGATCTGGTGCTCATCCGCACCGGATGGCTCGAGGACTACCTGGTCAACCAAGGTGAGATGATGCCGCAGCCGGGCATCGGTCTCGAAGCTGCCGCGTTCCTCGCAGAGAAGGACGTCGCGCTGGTCGGCTCCGACAACGCCGCGATCGAGCCCATCCCCTTCGACCAGAACGTCTACCTGGGCGGGCACATCATCCTGCTCGTCGAACACGGTATCTACCTGGTCGAGAACATGAACCTCGCAGAACTCGCGGCCGACAAGTGCTACGAATTCCTGCTGACCATCGGCGCGCTGAAGATCACCGGCGGCACCGCCAGCCCGGTCACTCCCGTCGCCGTCGGCTGACCGAACCCCCTCACGCGAACAGGACCCGGATGACTGCGAACACCGAAGCTGCCGTGCACACGTACCGCACCTCCCACGTCGGACTGTGTGTCTCCGATCTCGCCAAGAGTCTGCGCTTCTATTGCGACGGAATGGGTTTCGTCAAGATCATGGAATACGACCTCGACGAGCAGATTCCCGAGGTCGATGCGCCGTGCAGCCTGACCTCGACCTTCCTGGAGAAGGACGGCCTCCGCATCGAACTGCTGTCCTACCGCAAGCCCGGCGTGATCGGCACCCCGCCCACCCGTCGTAACCATCTGGGCATGACTCACCTGTCGTTCTTTGCGGACGACATAGACGGCGCGGCCGAGGCGCTGTGCGAATACGGCGGCGCGCTGGTGCCGGAGACCCGTGCGGGCACCGACGATCCGACTGCCCCGCAGTTCGTGTTCGTGGCCGACCCCGACGGCAATCGCGTCGAACTCATGCACATCCCTGCCGGCACCCCCTGGTGACGGAACCTGCGCCGCAATACGGCTTCCCCTCGATACATCGTTGAACGCGTGACGGCAGCGAATCCCTTCCGCCGCCGGATCGCGTATGCCGACGCAGTGACGACCAAAGGACTTTCATGACAGCCCCCGACACCACCGCACGCGATCCACACCTCTGGGAACCCCAGCGCAAGGTCGACGACCTCGAATGGTTCCGGAAGAAGTATGCCGAGGAGCGCGACAAGCGCCTGCCGAACACCGGTGCCGACACCTTCCAGGCGATCGATTTCGAAGGCAAGTTCGCGGACTTCGACGCCGATCCGCACGTGGACGGCCCCCGCACCGCACCGCCGGAGACCGCCGATCTCGACATGCTGATCATCGGCGCCGGCTTCATGGGCATCAGCACCGGTATCGAGCTGAAGAAGATCGGCGTCACGAACTTCAAGATTCTCGACGTCGCAGCAGATTTCGGCGGCACCTGGTACTGGAATCGCTACCCGGGTGTGCGCTGCGACATCGAGTCGTACATCTACCTGCCCTACCTCGAGGAGACCGGCTACATCCCCACTGAGCGGTACACCCGCGGCAGCGAGATTTTCGCCTACACCCAGTCCCTCTGCCAACAGTTCGGCCTGTACGAGAACGCACTGTTCCAAACCCGGGTCACCGAGATGGAATGGGACGAGGACGACGCGCGGTGGACGGTACGCACCGACGGTGGGGACCTGTTCCGCGCGCGTTTCGTCTCCACTCAGAGCGGTCTGTTCAGCCGTCCACAGCTGCCCGGCATTCCGGGGATCGAGAAGTTCGCCGGTCACAGCTTCCACACCAGCCGGTGGGACTACGACTACACCGGTGGCGACACCAGCGGAAATCTGACCGGGCTCCGCGACAAGCGCGTTGCCATCATCGGTACGGGCGCCACTGGTATCCAAGCCATCCCGCACCTCGCCGAGCACGCGAAGTCGCTGGTCGTCTTCCAACGCACTCCCAGCCAGATCGCGCCCCGCGAGAACGCCCCGACCGACGTCGACTGGTTCAAGTCCCTGCCCGAGGGATGGCAGAAGGAGCGCCGCGTCTCCTTCGACAAGTGCGCGATGGACCGGGCCACCGCCGACTGCGATGTCGACGACGGTTGGATCAAGTTCGCGAAGTATCAGTTGCGCGCGATCTACGAGGCGGGTGGTGTGGAACCGACCCTCGAGCAGTACATGGACGCAATGGAACGCTCGGACTACGAGTGGAACGAGATGCTGCGCGATCGTGTCGACGCCATCGTCAAGGATCCGGCCAAAGCGGACAAGCTCAAGAGCTACTACCGCACCATGTGTAAGCGGCCCGGCTTCAGCGACGACTTCCTGCCGGCTTTCAACAAGGATTCCGTCGACGTCGTCGACACATCCAGCACGCCGATCGACCGGATCACCGAGAAGGGCATCGTCGTCGGCGACCGCGAGTACGAGGTCGACCTCATCATCTACGCGACCGGCTTCCAGCAGGGACGCACCTGGACCGACAAGGCCGGATACGATGTACTGGGCCGCAACGGCAACCGGCTGTCGAAGAAGTTCGCTGAGGGCGCCAGCACCTACCACGGTTTCCTCAGTAAGGATTTCCCGAACCTGTTCTTCCTGGGATTCGTTCAGTCGACGCAGGTTTCGAACATCTCCAACCTCATCGACAATCAGGCTCGGCACATGGTCTACATGGTCGGCAAGTGCCTGAAGGAGGACATCCGGGCGGTCGAACCGACCACGGAGGCCGAGGCCGGCTGGAACGCGACGATCGCCGAGCACGTGGAGATGCGACGAGAATGGAACCTGTCGTGCACCCCGGGCCACTACAACAACGAGGGCCGCGTCGACGACAAGCGCAGCACCCTTGTCGGTGGTCTCTACGGTCCCGGCTACGAATACTTCGACATGCTCCGCAAATGGCGTGAAGACGACGCTTTCGACGGTATCGCCGCGACTCGCTGAGCCGGCGGCATCACCCGGCAAGAATTCTCGAGGACCGCGGGCAGTCGACCTTTCGGCTACGCGCGCGTCCGGTTCATGAAAGTAGGAGAAAGTCATGACGTTGACTCCGGTCCGACTCGGCTACGCCCTGTTCACCATGGTGGACCCGGTGCGCGGTCACGAGGTCGAGTACAATCGCTGGTACGAACGTGACCACCGTTATTCGGGCTGCATGGTCGGTCCGGGGTGGTTCGCCGGCAGCCGCTGGGTCGCCACGAAGGCTCTGAAGGACCTGCGCTTCCCGTCGACCGGACCGGTCGCGACCAGGACCGAAGATGGTTCGTATCTGGCGATCTACTGGGTACACGAGCCCGATGCGGACGTCGCCGACGCCTGGGCTCGGAAACAGGTCGGGGAACTCTACGCCGCCGGCCGCGGTTTCGCCGAGCGTGAGCACGTCCACACCGGCCAGTACCTGCCGGACTCGAACATCTCGGCACACGAGGACGGCGTCCCGCTCGAGCTCGCACACGATCATCGCTACGGCGGTCTCGTCACCGTCATGATCGAGCCGGCCGACGGTGTCGACCGCGCCTCCGCCCTCGCGACAATCAACAGCGGCCCGGTCGAGAAGCTACTCGCCACCGGCACCGTCGATCTCGTGAGCAACTGGCGCATGAAGCCCTGGCCCGCCGACCACAACGTGCCGATGAAGATGGGCAACGATGGCGGATCCACCGAGCGCATCCTGCAGATGTGCTTCCTCGAGGGCGATCCGGCCGAGAGCTGGCAGCACATCGTCGACTACGCCGCGAACATCGAGAGTTCGGGCGCCGGTCACGTCACCTTCGCCTCGCCGTTCATCCCGACCGCGGTCGGTACGGACAAGTACACCGACGAATTGTGGTGAGACCCGTGTTGAGCGGTGAGAAGATCCTGGTGACCGGGGTCGCCGGGCAGATCGCGTTTCCGATCGCAAAGACGCTGGCGGCCGAGAACGAGGTGTGGGGACTGGCACGGTACAGCCGGCCCGACGATCGGCAGCGGGTGAACGAAGCGGGAATCGTCCCGGTCACCTGCGATCTCGGAAACGGCGAGTTCGACAGTGTACCGGAGGATTTCACGTATATCGTTCATCTGGCGGCGAGCCTGGCTCCGGGATGGGACTACGACGCCGCGATCCGTGCCAACGCAGAAGGCACGGGACTCCTCCTGCAACACTGCAGATCCGCCAAGGGCGTCCTCGTGATGTCGACCCATTCGGTCTACCGCCCGCAGGACGACCCGATGTACGCGTTCACCGAACAGTCGCCACTCGGAGAATGCAACAGCACCCACACCCCGACCTACTCGGTGTCGAAGATCAGCCAGGAGGCTACCGCGCGGTTCGCTTCCCGCGCCTTCGGCGTCCCGGTGACGATCGCCCGGATGAACGCCTCCTACGGCCCCAACGGGGGACTGCCGGCCATGCACGTCGACGCAATCGCCGACGGCCGGCCGATCACCACCCGCTGGGATCCGTGCATGTACAGCCCGATCTACGAGGACGACATCAACACCCAGGTCGGTGCCCTGCTCGAGGCGGCCTCCACACCTGCCCTCATCGTCAACTGGGGTGGTGACGAAACGGTGAGCGTGCAGGAGTGGGCGTCCTACGCCGGCGAGTTGATGGGGGTCGAGCCCGTCGTCGACGTGGCTCCGATCGAGGGAACGCTGCGCGGATCCATCGCGGACACGACGCTGCGTGCCTCCATCACCGGGCCGTGCACGGTGGATTGGCGTGACGGCATCCGCCGGACGATTGCCGCCCGTCATCCGGAGAGGCTCGTCGAGACCGTCCGCTCGTGAAGATCCTTTCGGAGAACACCATTGCTCGTAGAACACCGCAGGGGAGACGACATGTCGACGACAGTGCACGATGTGCTGCCTACCGAACGGCCCGGTACGCCGGCGGGCCCGCAACTGCTGGAACGCCGCGCAGCGTTCGCCGCAACCGAGGTCGACCCCGCGCTGGGAATCACGGCCGGTGATGCGGAATTCGCGGGTGTGCCGTGCCGGACCGTCCGGGCCGGTGACCGGGCCACCGTCCTCTATCTGCACGGGGGCGGATACCGGATGGGCAGCCCGGAGGCGTACAACGCCTACGCAGCGAAGATCGCGGCCGGCGCCGAGGCCACTGTCGTGCTGCCGCGGTATCGACTCGCGCCGGAGAACCCGTTCCCGGCCGGACTTCGCGACGCCGTCGCTGTCTACGAGGCACTCGCATCCGCGGCGGAGGGGCCGATCGTCCTCGCCGGTGATTCGGCGGGTGCCGGTCTCGCGGCCGCGGTGATCGTCGCGGCAAGGGCGGGTGGCCTGCACACTCCCGAGGGGTTGATGCTTCTGTCACCGTGGCTCGACTTGCGCTGCTCGTCGCCGTTCTACGAAACTGCGCCCGACGTCTTCTTCCCGCTGGCAACAGCGGAGTCGGCACGCGAGGATTACCTGCAAGGCGCCCCTGCAAGCGACCCGCTGGCCTCGCCGCTGATGGCTGACCACACCGGATTCCCAACCACCCTGATCCAGGTCGGAGGCAACGAGGCACTGGTCGGTGATGCTCTCGGATTGGCCGAGTCGCTCGCGAAGGCGAATGTCACCTGCGCGCTGGAAGTGGTTGCAGGACAAGGGCACACGTGGCCACTGATCTATCCCGACCACACTGTCGCCGTCGCGTCGATCGAGTCGTGCGTGCGGTTCGTCCGGTCAATCGGCTCAGGCAAGGGCGACGAATAGCGCCTCGGGCAGCTTGCACGGCTGGGGGCGAGGTTCGGCGCTGCCGACTCCTCGCTAGACCTGGAACAAATGCCGAGGAACGTTCGCGAATCTCTCGGATGGCTGCCGACGCACTCGTCGAACCCTCTGCCGTGGAAGGCTTCCCACCTGTCGACCGGATCGATAATGACCAGCCTGAACCTTCGTACGGTGCCGGCGGTGAGACGGACCCGGCGATGTGGGCGAGGTGCTCGCACGGAAGCGCCGGTCCGGGTCAGCCGGCGCGCGTCGCGGTGCGGGTCGATGGTTGGCCCGGGCAGCAGTTCGCGCTGCTCCTGCGCGATTGGCTGCGCGCCGACGCGGCAGCAGCGGCGGAGTATGCCGACGTCGAGCGTGCCACCTCGGGTGGCCGCGTCGACCTCATGATGGGTCGCGACAACACCGTGCCGGTCTACCCGTGGTTCGGTAAGGGACATCCGGCAAGGGATCCCGCTGGCCATCGAGAACTACCACCTGCTCCGGCGCCTGTGGCGCGAGGAGGTCGTCGACTGGGAGGGCAAGTTCCGGACCCCGCTGCGTGGTTACAGTTCCACGCCCGTGCCTCTCGACGACACTCCGCCGTTCGTGTGGCACGGGTCGATCCGCTCGCCGGAGATCGCCGAACAGGCTACGTTCTACGGCGACGGGTTCTTCCACAACAACATCTTCTGGAACAAGGAACACACCCAGCAGATGGTCACGCTGTACCGGAATCGCTTCGAGCAGTACGGACACGGCGCCGTCGAGCAGGCCATCGTCGGACTCGGCGGCCAGGTGTTCATGGCGAGCACCGAGGCGGAGGCCAAACGGGTGTTCCGTCCGTACTTCGACAACGCGCCCGTCTACGGCCACGGTCCGTCCCTCGAGGAATTCTCGACCACGACACCGCTTACCGTGGGTACGCCCGAACAGGTCGTCGAACGGACCCTCGGCTTCGCCGACTACGCGGGCGATTACCAGCGCCAGCTCTTTCTCGTGGATCACGCCGGTCTGCCCCTCGCCATCGTGCTCGAGCAGATCGAGATCCTCGGTCGTGAGGTCGTGCCCACCCTTCGCGCCGAGTTCGAACGCCGGCGCCCCGCGCACGTGCCCTCCGATCCGCCGACCCACGCGTCGCTCGTGGCTGAAGGCCCCGGGTCGCCGCACCGGCTCGTCGTCCCGGCCAGGACCGACGGGCTGACCGCCGGAGTCCGGAAATGAGCCGACTCACCGCCAAGTGATCGGTAATCCGACCGACGCCAGCCACGCGTCGACGTCGTGACCGTGGGCGGCGATGCCGTCGACCGCTTCGAACGCGCGGAGCACGGCAGACTCGGCATCGTCGGTGTCGATCAGGCCCGCGGCGACGGCGGCGAACAGTTCGTCGATATCTTCGATCGCGGTGCCGCGGCCGGTGCGGACGAGCAGATCGATGTAATGGTCGTAGGAATGCCACACCTCGCCCTCTCGCCAGTACTCACCGATATCGACGTACCGGTCGAGGTCGCGTTCGTGTCCGGGGCGGTAGTGGAAGATCGTCACGCGCAGGTGGCGGGAGGGCAGAAGCCACGACTCGACGTACCCGAACTCGTGATGGTCGGCCGGGCGCGCCATATACAGGCCCCAGGGCTCGACGCGATACACCTCCACCGGTCGCACGTTGCCCTTCGGATCGGTGTTCGTCCGTGCGGGAACGTCGAAACGTTCCACTTTGATGGGATGAAGGTGCGACGGCATGTTCGCACGGTACCGCCCCAGCGGTAACGCACGCTGCGCGTCGGCAGGGGAGGGGTGGGCTCGTCGGTCGCCGCACGTGTCGGTGGGAGCACTTACCCTGGAATCATGGCGTTCGCTAGTGAGCATCCTGTAGTCGCCCATTCCGAGTTCCGTCCGGTGGGCGAGATCGAACGCACCGACGGCCGCTTCGAGGTCGTCAGCGAATACGAACCCGCGGGCGACCAGCCCGCCGCCATCGACGAACTCGAGCGCAGGCTGAAGGCAGGGGAGAAGGACGTCGTACTGCTCGGCGCGACCGGCACCGGTAAGTCCGCGACCACCGCCTGGCTCATCGAGCGACTCCAACGCCCCACCTTGGTGATGGCCCCCAACAAGACCCTCGCGGCGCAGCTCGCCAACGAGTTGCGGGAAATGCTGCCCAACAACGCGGTCGAGTACTTCGTGTCGTACTACGACTACTACCAGCCCGAGGCGTACATCGCGCAGACGGACACCTACATCGAGAAGGATTCGTCGATCAACGACGACGTCGAACGGTTGCGGCACTCCGCGAGTTCGTCGCTGCTCTCACGCCGCGACGTCGTGGTGGTCGCGTCGGTGTCGTGCATCTACGGCCTCGGTACTCCGCAGTCCTATCTCGACCGGTCGATCCAGCTCGAGGTCGGGCTCGAGGTTCCGCGCGACGCTCTGCTCCGGCTGCTCGTGGACGTGCAGTACAACCGCAACGACCTCGCCTTCACCCGCGGCTCGTTCCGCGTCAAGGGCGACACCGTCGACATCATTCCGGCCTACGAGGAACTCGCGGTACGCATCGAGTTCTTCGGCGACGAGATCGAGGCGCTCTACTACCTGCATCCGCTCACCGGAGATGTCGTCCGCAAGGTCGATTCCCTGCGGATCTTCCCCGCGACCCACTATGTCGCGGGGCCAGAGCGGATGGAACGCGCGGTCAAGGACATCGAGGCCGAACTCGAGGAACGTCTCGCCGACCTCGAGAACCGCGGGAAGCTCCTCGAGGCGCAGCGACTGCGGATGCGCACGCAGTACGACCTCGAGATGATCCGGCAGGTCGGCTTCTGCTCCGGCATCGAGAACTACTCCCGGCACATCGACGGCCGCCCCGCCGGTTCCGCACCGGCCACCCTGATCGACTACTTTCCGGAAGACTTCCTCCTCGTCATCGACGAGTCGCACGTGACGGTGCCTCAGATCGGCGCCATGTACGAGGGCGACATGTCGCGCAAGCGCAATCTCGTCGAGTTCGGTTTCCGGTTGCCGTCCGCAGTCGACAACCGGCCGCTCACCTGGGAGGAGTTCGCCTCCCGGATCGGGCAGACCGTGTACCTGTCGGCGACGCCCGGCCCGTACGAACTCGGGCGGACCGGAGGCGAGTTCGTCGAGCAGGTCATCCGCCCGACCGGCCTGGTCGACCCGAAGGTCGTCGTCAAGCCCACCAAGGGTCAGATCGACGACCTGATCCACGAGATCCGGGAACGCGCCGATCGCGACGAGCGCGTCCTCGTCACGACGCTCACCAAGAAGATGGCCGAGGACCTCACCGACTACCTGCTCGAACTGGGCATCCGGGTGCGGTACCTGCACTCCGACATCGACACGCTGCGCCGCGTGGAGCTGCTTCGGCAGCTGCGGTTGGGGGAGTACGACGTTCTCGTGGGCATCAACCTGCTCCGTGAGGGCCTCGACCTTCCCGAGGTGTCGCTCGTCGCGATCCTCGACGCCGACAAGGAGGGCTTCCTCCGCTCGAGCACGTCGCTGATCCAGACCATCGGCCGCGCGGCGCGCAACGTCTCCGGCGAGGTGCACATGTACGCGGACAAGATCACCGACTCGATGGCCCGCGCCATCGACGAGACGGACCGCCGCCGCGAAAAGCAGATCGCCTACAACAAGGAGCACGGCCTCGATCCGCAACCTCTTCGCAAGAAGATCGCCAACATCATGGACCAGGTGTATCAGGAGGCAGAGGACACCGAGGCCATCGAGGTGGGCGGATCCGGCCGTAATGCGTCGCGGGGGCGTCGCGCCCAGGGCGAGTCGGGACGCGCGGCGAGTTCCGGTGTCGTCGAAGGACGCGACACCACGACGATGCCCCGCGCCGAACTGGCCGATCTCGTGCAGCAACTCACCGACCAGATGATGCAGGCCGCACGCGACCTGCAGTTCGAGCTGGCGGGCCGGCTGCGCGACGAGATTGCCGATCTCAAGAAGGAATTGCGCGGAATGGACGCGGCCGGTCTCCAGTAGTTCTCCGCTCCGACAGGGGCAGGCCTTCGACCCGAAGGCCCTTGCCGACGGATCCGTCTGCAGAAGACATGGCCGGGCATCGGACAAGTGCCGGGGCGGTGTGTGAAGCTTGCCGACGCAATCGGCGCTTCACCCAACATTTCGCTCAACCTCGCGAACGGCATTGTCGACGGCTCGACACCGATCGGATCAACAAGTTCGTGGCATCGGTGTCGAACGAGATGTAACCGATCCCGTCGATCACACCCGATGCGGGGATCTCACGCAGTTCGATGATGATCAGCCGCGCCGACCGCATGAGCCGGCAGTGATCTATTCGGTGACCGGAGCGAACACCCGAGAACCGGCGGACAACCTCGATGTCGTTCGAGACTCTTCACCGTTCGGCGCTGCGTACACGCGCCGCTGCGCCGCAGGCGCGGCGCATTTTCTTCAGTATCCCGCGATCAGCGGTCGTGTGAGAGACAGTGGCACCACGGGCGGACATCGCACATGCCTTCTCCAGACGCGAGGACCGCGCCTGCCGGCGCCTTCGGCAGTGGTCGCTTCTCGGTCGCCGGCGCGTGTCACGTCGGCCTACACGGGGGCAAGGGTCGAGCACACTGGATTGCGCGGAGCAAGTCGAAGGCGAGGCGAGACACGGTGAGGATCGAGTCCGAGCGGATGCCGGGGGTCTCGGCGATGCGCCGAGTCCGAGGATGGCTGCTCGAGGACATCACCGAGGAACCGGCCGGCTACCAAGGGCCACACCGGGTGGTTTCGAAGGCTGAACATCGGCACCCGTGGTGGAAAGTACTGTGCCTGACCGGTGTCGACTATTTCTCGACGCTGGGTTATCAGCCCGGGATAGCAGCATTGGCGGCAGGCACGCTGGCTCCGGTGGCCACGGTTGTGCTCATCTTGGTGACGCTGTTCGGTGCTCTGCCTGTGTATCGGCGGGTGGCCCGGGAAAGTCCGCGCGGCGAAGGTTCGATCGCGATGCTCGAGAAGCTGCTCCCGAGGTGGGGTGGAAAGCTCTTCGTCCTGGTGCTACTCGGATTCGCCGCCACCGATTTCATGATCACCATCACGCTGTCCGCCGCCGACGGCAGCGCCCACCTGATAGAGAATCCGTTCGCACCGTCCTGGCTTTCCGGGCGCGCTGTGGTGGTCACCTTGGTGCTGTTGGCACTGCTGTCGGGGGTATTCCTGCGTGGAGTCACCGAGGCCATCGGCATCTCCGTTGCTTTGGTCGCCGTGTACTTGGGGCTGAACGTGATCGTGATCGGGGCCGGGTTCTGGCACGTGTTTTCCGCCCCCTCCCTGGTCACCGACTGGACAGCGGCGATCAGCACTGAGCACGCGAATCCGGTCATGATGATCGCGGTGGCGTTGCTCGTATTTCCCAAGCTGGCGCTGGGGCTGTCCGGCTTCGAAACGGGAGTGGTGGTGATGCCCCAGATCCAAGGCGCGCCCGGCGATACGGACGCCGATCCGGCTGGACGAATTCGTCGCACCCGCAAGCTGTTGACCACCGTCGCTGTGATCATGAGTGGTCTTCTGCTCACCTCGAGCCTGGTCACCACGATCTTGATACCCGAGTCGGAATTCGCGGGCGGGGGCCAGGCGAACGGTCGGGCATTGGCGTTTCTGGCACATCAGTATCTGGGGGAAGTATTCGGCACCGTCTACGATGCGAGCACGATCTTGATTCTGTGGTTCGCGGGCGCGTCGGCGATGGCCGGACTGCTCAACCTCGTGCCACGCTATCTGCCCCGCTACGGGATGGCACCGTCCTGGGCGCGGGCGGTGCGGCCGTTGGTGCTCGTCTTCACCGCCGTCGCAGTGGCCGTAACCCTTTACTTCGACGCGAGCGTCGATGCCCAGGGCGCTGCCTACGCGACGGGTGTGCTGGTGCTGATCACGTCCGCGGCCGTCGCGGTAGCACTGTCCGCCCGTAGACATCACCAACATCGACGGTTTCTCGGCTTCGTCGTGATCACCGCGGTGTTTGCCTACACGACCGCCGCGAATATCGTCGAGCGGCCCGACGGCGTGAAAGTCGCAGCCTTCTTCATCGGTGCGATCCTCATCGTCTCGTTGCTGTCACGAATCTCTCGATCCTACGAATTGCGTGCCACGTCGGTGGAATTCGACGAGACTGCGCTGGGATTTCTGTCCGAGGCGGCCGCCACGGGCGCAATCGCGGTTGTTGCCCATGACGTCGATCGGTTGACCGTGGACGAATACCGCGTCAAGGAAGCTCGGCAGCGTGCCGACAGTCACATCCCCGATTCTCAAGCGATCGTCTTCCTCGAGGTGAGCGTCACCAACTCGTCGGACTTCAGTACCGACCTTGTCGTGCATGGCCGGCAGTGTGAGAGTTTCCGGATCCTCCGGGTCGACAGCCCTGCAATCCCCAACACGATCGCCGCGGTGTTGCTCCGAATGCGCGATATCACCGGTGTCATTCCGGATGTCTATTTCGAGTGGACCGAAGGCGGCCCGTTGATGAACCAACTCCGGTTCCTCTTCTTCGGGGAGGGGCAGGTGGCCTCCGTGACTCGGGAGGTACTTCGCCGCGCGGTTCCCGATCGCGCCGGCCGACCGCGCGTGCACGTCGGCTGACACTCCGTGTCTGTGACGGATCCGCGCCGACTGTTGTTGCACAGCGCGGCATGTGTTGCACAGCGCGGCATGCCGAACGGCTGCCTGGTAGCTGTATCCGGGCTCGGTGGCAACGACGCCTGACGGCGTTCGGGTTACCACTTGCAGCAGTGTGACAACGAACGTGTGTCCTTTCCTGCCCGCTGGTGGAGCGCCAGCGAACAGATGTGGGACCCAAATGCCCCATGCGCCCCGATGTCCCCGATACTGTCTACCCAGCGCCGCGCGAGGAGGCACGAACTTCCTCCACCGGCGCCATCGGCGGTATGCGCCGGTGACCGGATACTCGATGGAGGAACGAATGAGCGCCTACCGGACCATTGTCGTCGGGACGGACGGTTCGGAATCGTCGTACAAGGCCGTGGAGAAGGCAGCCGCTCTGGCGGGAGACGCCGGCGCGAAACTGGTGATCGCCTGCGCGTATTACCCCGCCGATCCCAAGGACACGGCGCAGGCCGTGGACGTGCTGCGCGACGAGGCCTACCAGGTCACCGGCTCTGCGCCGACCTACGACATCCTCCGCACGGCACGGGAGAAGGCCACCGTGGCCGGGGCGAAGAACATCGTCGAGCGGCCCATCGTAGGCTCGCCCGTCGAGTCGCTCCTTGCCCTCGTCGCCGAGGTCGAGGCCGACCTCATCGTGATCGGTAACCGCGGGCTCAACACCCTCACCGGCCGGCTCCTGGGATCGGTCCCGTCGGACGTGGCCCGCAAAGCGATCTCCGACGTGCTGGTCGTGCACACCGTCCGCTGACGCCGACCGGGATGCCCCTCGGGTGACCGGCGGGGTCAGCAGTAGGTGTCGCGGGTGATCTCGACATAGTGCCGGGCGGCGTCGTCCGGCACTGCTGTGCGTGTAGCTCCCGCGGCGTACGACGCGAGGGGGCGGGCCGTTTCGCGGATGCGCTCGTCCGGCACTCCGGCCGCCAGTTGATCGCACAGTCCACGTGCGACGGCGAGAAGTGTCTCGTCCGGGATGTCCGCGACCAGACCCGCGTCCGCCAACGCCTCCTTCAGGCGCGTGGCGCGGGCATCGAGCACCGGTGGCTCCGCGGCCACCGTCGAAGTGGATGTCTCCACTGCCTCGACGCGGTCGACGGTCGTGTTCCCGGAGCAGGCAGCAACGGTGAGCAGCGTCGCGACGGCGAGCCCCACCCGACCAGCGGCGCCGATCGGCAACCGTCCCATCACCTTCACCTCACACCGTCTCCGTGCCGGACGCACGTATCGCCGCCGGGAGCCGCATCGGCGCGCCGTGCACAGGACCGTACCGTCCCGGCATTACGGAACGATTTCGATCGTCGGAACCGTTCAACTGTGCACCGGCGCGGCGAGACCTGCGAGCACGCGTGGGAGCTCCGCCGTGTACAGCACGCCGAGTCGCTGGGTCGCCCTTGTCAGCGCCACGTAGAGGTCGTTCATGCCGCGCGGAGAATCGGACAGGATCTCCGCCGGTTCCACGAGCAGCACCGAATCGAATTCGAGGCCCTTGACGTCCTTGACGGCGGCTACGGTCACCGACGGAGACGCCAGGTGCACCCACTCCGGTACCAGGCGTGGAGGTACCAGAACGGCAGTCGTGCCCGGTCCCGACTCCTCGTCGAGTACCTCGCGGACAGCCTCGGTCAACGTGTCTGCGTCCACCGGTCGTGCCCACGGCTCGTACCCGGATTCGCGGACCGACTCGGGTGGGACCTGTGCGGGATCGATCTCCGCGAGCACAGCGTGCGCGACCCGCATGATCTCGGCCGGGGTGCGGTAGTTGACGGTCAGTTCCGCCTTCTTCCACCGGTTCGCGACGTACGGCTCGAGGACCTGCTGCCACGACGTGCTGCCCGCCGGATCACCGGTTTGTGCCGTGTCGCCCACGAGAGTCATCCATCGGTTCGGAATGCGACGCATCAGCGCCCGCCACGCCATCTCCGACAGCTCTTGAGCCTCGTCGACGATCACGTGGCCGTACGTCCATGTGCGGTCACCCGCAGCCCGTTCCGCGGTGGTCTCGTGACGACGGTGGTCCTGCCGTTCGGCGAGTTGCGACGCGTCGATGAGGTCGTAGGCCATGAGCAGTTCGGGATCGAGGTCGTCTTCGAGATCCTGTGGTGCCGATCCGGTCAGGATGTCGAGTGCTCCCTGTGCGTCGGCGATCTGCCGGCGCCACCGGCGGGAAGCACGCTCGCGTTCCGCGGCGTCGTCCACGCCGAGCAGTTCGGCGATCTCGTCGAGCAGGGGAGCGTCGGCGGCGCTGAAGCGTCCTCCTCCGTCCGAACGGTACAGCGCGTCGATCTCTTCGTCGGACAGCCCGGGAGCCGCCGAGGCCAGACGTTCCCGCGAACCCAGCAGATCCGTGAGCACCTGTTGCGGCGTCAGCTCGGGCCACAAGGCGTCGATAGCGGACACGATCTCCCGGTCCGCCCGCATCTCCGACCTGATGTCGTCGATGTCGTCGCGGCTGAGCAGGTTGCCGCCGTTGACCAGATCGGTGCCGATGATCGAGGCGAGCTGGTCTGCGAGTGCTTCGATGACCGCGGACACGAAGATCGGTCGAGCCAGGTTGTGCGGCCGCCGCGACGAGCGTGCCCGCCCGCGTGCCCGCGTCACCGATTTCCGGTCCAGGGTGAGGCGATAGGTGTCGAAGGCCAGGGTGATCGGGGACGCCGGAACCTCCTGCCGGTCCCGCACCGCTTTTTTGAGGATGTCGATCATCGCCGAGGAGCCCTTGAGTTCACCGGCCAGGCGGTTGTCGTCCAGGGTTGCTTTCACTCCGGGATACATATCCCCGATCGTGGACAGCAGCACGCCGGTTTCCCCGAGGGACGGCAGCACCTGCCCGATGTAATCGAGGAACGTGGAGTTCGGGCCGATGATCAGCACGCCGCTCTTGGCAAGCTGCTTGCGGTACGTGTAGAGCAGGTATGCGGCGCGATGCAGTGCGACTGCGGTTTTACCGGTGCCCGGCCCGCCCTGCACGACCAGCACGCTGCGGTGCTCGGACCGGATGATCGCGTCCTGCTGTGCCTGGATGGTGGCGACGATGTCGTGCATCTGCCCGGTGCGCGCCGCGTTGAGTGCTGCCAGCAGGGCCGACTCGCCGGCCACTCCGCCCGCCGCCGGGGTGTCGGAGTGCTCTCGTGCAGCGTCGAGGTCGAGGTATTCGTCGTTGAGTGCGGTCACGGACCGTCCGCGGCTGCGGATATGGCGACGCAGCACCACCCCGTCGGGTGTGGCGGGAGTCGCGAGGTAGAACGGCCGAGCCTGCGGTGCTCGCCAGTCGAGGAGGAGTGATTCGTAGTCGTCGTTCTCGTCCAGAATTCCGATGCGGCCGATGTACCGGCGGTCGAGTCGTTCTCCGTTGACCGTGCCGTCGCCGTGGTCGGCGACGTCGCTTTCGGGGGAGTCCTCGCGCACGTCGATGCGTCCGAAGCACAGTCCGTGTTCCGCGGCGTCGTACTTCGCGAGATCCTCCGTGTACATCTGCGTGAACGACTCGCGTTCGCTGCGTGCTTGGGGCGTGCCACCGGACTCCCGGAGCACGCGAGTCAGGCGTGTCTTCGCGTAATCTCGCAGGTCGTCGAGGTGCCGGTACAGCATCGCGACGTACTCCTGCTCGTGGTCGAGCTCGGGGTGGGACACGCCATCGGCCGGCAACATGAACTCCTCGGATAGATACAGATCGAACGCACAGAGCGTCGACGAAGTGCCCGAGAAGTCTAGTCGGATCCCCAGGCGTGTCGCGGAACCCCCGGGAGACAAAGCGGCAGGCACGCGGATCCGGGGGATGCG
>JAEZDV010000154.1 GCA_023417985.1 Actinomycetes bacterium
TGCTTGCGCAGGGTCGTGGTCAGGTCCACCTCGCCCGGGTCGGGCGCCGAGACGAACGAGGCGCTGACGGCGAGCGGCTGCACCGACGCGTCCGCTCCGGCGGCGAGGATCTCGCGGCGGGCAGCCGCGGCACACACCGCGAGCATGCAACCTCCGTGCACCTTGGGCCCGATCGTCCACAGCGGATCGATGTGAGCCAGCCAAGTGTTCTCGCCGGTCGAGGTGACAGCGACGAGGTCGCGGAAGGGATGGGAATCGGCCGTGCTCACGGGTTCTCCTCGGTGTTCGACTTGCCAGGGGGATTTCTGGGGGCCTCGGGCTGAGACACGAACATGCCCGCCGCGAAGTGCTGGTGTGCCAGACGGCGCATCGCCGCGAGGACCGGTTCGTACAGCGCGGTACCGAGCACTGCCGCCTCGACGGACTGCTGCGGTGAGGTAGTGGGCAGCACCCCGACCTCGAACCGCGCGATCTCGCGGATGTGCTGCCCGTACGCGTCGATCCGGCGCTCGGACATCGTGAGACCGGCTGCGTCGAGGGCTGCGAGAGCGTGCTCGAGTTGCGCAACCGCGGCGAACCGGGAGTCGTAGATCTGCCCCAGCCGGTCGAGCACCCGCCTGGCGCGCGGGTATTCGGAAGCACCGGTGGTGGCCGGGTCCTCGCCGGCGGATTTTGCGTCGGCGGGTTTTGTGTCGGCGGGTTTTGTGTCGACATAGGGCGGCAGTGCGGCAATCGCCTGGCCGAGCACCTCGAACAGGTCATCGCCCGGATGGTCCACGAGTGCGACCACCGCTTTGATCCGGTCGAGGGGAAGTCCCTGGGATGCGAGTGCCCGGACGAGGCCGAGCCGGCGGACGTGCCGATCGTCGTACTGCGCCTGCGTGGCACTGGTCGCCCGGCCCGGCATCAGCAAGTCTTCCCGCAGGTAGTACTTGACGGTGGGTAGCGGCACGCCGGTGCGCGACGCGAGTTCCGAAATGCGCACGCTCAGGCCCTTCCGCTCACAATAACGGATACTACAGCTATCCAATTCGGAAGCAAGACGATCCGGTACGGCGAACCGGTCGGCGGCGGAAAGCTTGCACCGGAGCAGAAGTACCGGTCAGTGGTTTCGGTCACCCGGTGACCGCGGTCGTGGTGCCGGCAGCAGTGCGCTCAGCGGCAGTGCAGTCGGATCAGCGATCGCCGTGACGGGCATCCTCGTCGGATCCGTCCGACGGCGACGCGACCCGCGCGATCCGCCCGGGCGGAGGACACTCCGGGTCCGAAGGGTCCGCGGGGACCGTCGGGTCCACACGACGCGCGGGCCGGGCGAGGTGACGACGCGCGAATTCGAGGGACCGCGCGAGCATCGCAGAGCGATCCGCACGGGTGCGCGCGCTCTGCGTACTCACCTCGAGCACTACCTGACCGGAGAAGTCGCCGGCCGCGAGTCGGCGGCACATCTCCGCGCACGGCTGGGTGCCGTCGCCCGGAACGAGGTGTTCGTCGACGGGCGACCCGCGACCGTCCGCGAGGTGCAGATGGGTGAGGCCGTCGCCCATCCGGTCGGCCAGCGACATCGGGTCCATCCCGGCCGTCGCGGTGTGTGACAGGTCGAGTGTGTAGTGCGCGAAGCCGGTGTCGGTGGGGTCGAGGGAGGGCCGGAAGGTCGACACCGCGCGGCCCGGCCCGCGACGCCGAAGCCGTTCGGCTCCACGTTCGCGGCCGCCGAGCAGCACGTCGGCCCGCATCGGGTACATGTTCTCCACCGCGACAGCCACGTGGCTGGTGTCCTCGAGTTCTCCGACCTGGTCGGCGAATCCGTCCGCGTAACGTCGCTGCCAGCGGAACGGCGGATGGATCACCACGGTCGACGCACCCAGGATCTCCGCGGCCCGCACCGATCGCTCCAGCTTGGCCGCCGGGTCGGCGCCCCACACTCGCTGGGAGATGAGAAGGCACGGCGCGTGGACCGCAAGGACAGGCACGCCGTACTTGCGCGCCAGACGTTCCACCGCGCCGAGATCCTGGCTGACCGGATCCGCCCACACCATGAGTTCGACACCGTCGTATCCGAGGTCCGCCGCGAACCGGAAGGTCGCCTCCGTGTCCTCCGGGTAGACGGACGCGGTCGACAGCCCTACCGGTATGCCGTTCGCCGCCACCATCGGATCACCCGTTGGGCATGAGGAACAGGAGCGGACCGAACGCCACGAACGCGCCCACTGCCAAGGCAATGAGCTGGCTGGCGATGTCGTCGGTCCGGCGCAGGATCCGCACCAGCGCAACGAGACCGACGATCACCAGCAACGCGAGACCGAATGCGACCCACGGCATCATGTCCCACAGCTTCTCGAAACCCTTGAACAACAGTGCGCCGGCGGCGACCGCCCCCACACTCTCGGCGATGAGCAGCGCCCACCCCTTGAGGTTGCTTCCGCCCGCCTCGTCGTCGGGGGTGTCGTGCTCCCCCGCCTCGTCGTCCGGCTTGCCGACCTTCACCGGCGAAGCCCGGCGGGGTGACACCGCGTCGCTTGCGTCGTTGCGGCTCTTCCGCCGGCGTTTCCCACCCCGGACGGGGCTGTCGCTGTCCTCACCGGACGCATCCGGCGCCTTCCTCCGGGGCGCCTCGACCGGGTCGGCGAGGCCGTGGGGGTCGGTCGTTTCGTTCTCGTCCTCGGTGCCTGTGCCCTGCAGGTCGCTGGCAGGGCCCGAGAGCAACCGCGGCTCGGCGGTGTCCCCGCCTCGCGACACCGGCACCGGCGCGCTCTGCGGGTCCGATACGGGAAGGCCGAGATGCGCGCGGGCACGGCGCGGAAGTGCGGCGGGCCGGATCACCTCGGTCGGCGATTCGACCTTCGGGGCTTCCCGGTCCGGGGTCACCGTCGGCGCAGAGCCTCGCGACTTGGCTGGAGCAACCGCCGGAGCGGACGCCGTGCTGCGCGTCACGGCCGGCGTGCTGCGCGAGGTGGACACAGCGCCGGACGAACTCGAGGCCGTGCTGCCCGAAGTCGAGGTCGTGCTGCGCGGCGCGGAAGTGGAGCGGGAAGCGATGGTGGGTTTGGCGCCGAGACCGCTCTTGGGAGCCGGGGCCGGAGTGCCGAAATCCGGTCGCGCGGTGACGGTGGTCAGCTCCACCGCCGACGGCGGGGCCGGCGTGACGAGTTCCGGCACCTCGACGCGGGGGGTAACCGGCACGACCGGCTCGACACGCGGCGTTTCGGGAACGACGAACTCCACCTGGGGAACCGACGGCGCCACCGGCTCGACCTTGGGCACATGGGGCGGCGCGTCGACGGCCGACGGGCTTGCTGTGGGTGCGGGGGCGGAGCTGCGTGTGATCGGGATTTCGCCGGTCAACTCCGCGACGGAGATTCCGCCGCTCGAACCGCGCCGACGGCGCCCGCCGCTGCGTGAACTCACCTTCTGGCCGTTGCGCGCCAGCAACTCTGCGACGGAGACCTGCCCCGTGTCGCTCCTGTGATTCTCGGTCATCCGGCAGTCACCACCAGTTCGCCCCCCATGTCGGTATCGAGCTTCCGCAGAATCAGGCCTTCGCGCAATGCCCACGGGCAGATCCGCAAGGTTTCCACGCCGAGCGCCCGCATACTGGCCTCGGCGACCAGCGCCCCGGCGACGAGTTGCTGAGACCGATCCGAACTCACACCTTCGAGCTCGGCACGGTCGGCCGTGGTCATCCGGGAGATGAATGCGATCAGCTGCCGGAGGCCGCTCGCGGTCAGGGTGCGCTCGACCCGCAGGCCCGCCGAGGACGGCGCGGCACCCGTGAGCCGGGCGAGAGTGCGGAACGTCTTCGACGTTCCGACGCACAGATCGGGGTCCCCGGCGTGACGCAGGTGCTTGGTGGGCTCGACGAGTTCGGCGTCGAGCCAATCACGGAGCGCCGAGATCCGCCGCTTCCCGGGCGGATCCTCACGGAACCAGTCGCGGGTGAGACGGCCGGCGCCCATCTGGAGTGAATATGCGACGTCAGGATCCTCGTCCCCACCGAACGACAGCTCCAGCGAACCGCCACCGATGTCGAGGTTCAGGATGCGGCCGGCGCTCCATCCGTACCAGCGGCGCACCGCGAGGAACGTCAGTCGCGCCTCCTCTTCGCCCGACAGCACGTCGAGCGAGACTCCGGCCTCCGTGCGTACCCGGTCGAGCACGTCGTCGGAGTTTCCTGCGTCGCGGACCGCGGATGTCGCGAACGCCATGAGCTCGCCGCAGCCCGAGGTCCTGGCGATGCTCGCGAATTCGGCGACCGTCTCGACCAGCCGATCCGCGCCCTTCACGGTGATGTCGCCGTTGTCGTCGATGTTCTCCGACAGCTGCAGTGTCGCCTTGGTCGAACTCATGGGTGTGGGATGGCCGCCACGATGGGCGTCCACCACCAGTAGGTGAACGGTGTTGCTTCCGACGTCGAGTACCCCTAAGCGCACATCAACACGTTACTGGGTCTACCGTCGGGACCTGTGACAGCAGGTATGCCCGGCGCCGCCCGCAAGCTCGATCCGGCTCCGGAAGTTTCCCTCGACTTCCCTCGAGAGTGGGTCGAGTTCTACGACCCCGACAACGACGAGCACCTCATCGCAGCCGACATGACGTGGTTGCTCTCCCGATGGACCTGCGTGTTCGGCACTCCGGCGTGCCAGGGAATCATCGAGGGACGACCCGACGACGGGTGCTGCTCGCACGGCGCGTTCCTGTCCGACGAGGACGACCGCGTCAAACTGGAGTCGGCAGTGAAACATCTCACGCCCGAGGACTGGCAGTTCATGGACAAGGGCCTCGGCAAGAAGGGCTTCCTCGAAGAGGACGAACTCGAGGACGAACCCGCGCTGCGCACTCGCCGTTACAAGGGTGCCTGCATCTTCCTCAACCGGCCCGGCTTCGAGGGCGGCGCCGGATGCGCACTGCACACGATGGCGTTGCGGCGCGGCATCGAACCGCTCGAGATGAAGCCGGACGTGTGCTGGCAACTCCCGATCCGGCGCACGCAGGACTGGATCGAGCGTCCCGACGGAACCGACGTCCTGCGGACCGTTGTCACCGAGTACGACCGCCGGGGCTGGGGCGAGGGTGGGCACGACCTCGAGTGGTACTGCTCCGGCTCCCCCGACGCCCACGTCGGCGACCGCCCGGTGTGGCAGTCGTACGCGCCGGAACTGACCGAGTTGCTCGGCGCGGCCGCGTACGACGAACTGGCACGCCTGTGCCGGCGGCGCCAGGGCCTCGGACTCGTCGCCGTCCACCCGGCAACCACTGCCGCGCAGAACCGTTCGTGACGTCGTGCGGGG
>JAEZDV010000197.1 GCA_023417985.1 Actinomycetes bacterium
GTGAATCGAAGATGAAGCGGTGGGCGTTGACGATGGCAGCGGGACCGAAGTAGCTGCCGTCGCTCCAGTACACCGGGCACGACGTGGTGCAGCAGGCGCAGAGGATGCACTTGGTGGTGTCGTCGAACCGTGCGCGGTCGGCCTGGGACTGGATGCGCTCGCGAGTCGGCTCGTTGCCCGTCGTGATGAGGAACGGCTTCACGGCGCGGAATGCGTCGAAGAAGGGTTCCATGTCGACGATCAGGTCCTTCTCGACCGGCAGGCCACGGATGGGCTCGACGGTGATCGTGACCGGCTTGCCGTCCTTGGGGAGCATGTCCTTCATCAGGATCTTGCATGCCAGACGGTTGACGCCGTTGATCCGCATCGCGTCGGAACCGCAGACGCCGTGCGCGCAGCTACGACGGAAGGTGAGGGTGCCGTCGAGGTAACCCTTCACGTACAGCAGCAGGTTGAGCATGCGGTCCGTGGGGAGAGCCGGCACCTGGAACGAATCCCAGTGCTGTCCTTTGTCGTCCTCCGGGTTGAACCGTGCGATCTTGAGCGTGACCATCACGGCGCCCTCGGGAACAGGAGGCAGATCCGCGGCGGCGGTGTCGTTGATTCTTTCGACTGTTGTCATCAGTACTTCCGCTCCATCGGCTCGTACCGGGTCTGGACCACCGGCTTGTAGTCCAGGCGGATGTCGGAGATCAGGTCCTCACCTACTTTGTACGCCATCGTGTGCTTCATGTAATTGGCGTCGTCGCGGTCCGGGTAGTCCTCGCGCGCGTGGCCGCCGCGGGACTCCTTGCGGTTGAGCGCGCCCACCACGGTGACCTCGGCCATCTCGAGGAGGAAGCCGAGTTCCACGGCTTCGAGCAGGTCGCTGTTGTAGCGCTTGCCCTTGTCGTGGACGGTGATCTCCTTGTAGCGCTTCTTCAGCTCGTGGATGTCGTCGAGCGCCCGCGTGAGGGTTTCCTCGGTGCGGAACACCGACGCGTTGTTGTCCATCGTCTGCTGCAGGTCGCTGCGGATGTCGGTGACGCGTTCCTTGCCACCGGCGTGCAGGATCCGGTCGAGCCACTCGTCGACGTACTTCGTCGGCTCCTCGGGGAGGTCGGCGAAATCGTGACCGTTCGCGTACTCGGCAGCTGCGATGCCGGCGCGACGGCCGAACACGTTGATGTCGAGGAGCGAGTTGGTGCCGAGACGGTTGGCGCCGTGCACGGACACGCAGGCGCACTCACCGGCGGCGTAGAGCCCCTTGACGACCTCGGTGTTGTTGCGCAGAACTTCACCGTCGACGTTGGTGGGGATGCCGCCCATCACGTAGTGGCAGGTCGGGTACACCGGGACGAGCTCGGTGACCGGGTCGACGCCGAGGTAGGTGCGCGCGAACTCGGTGATGTCCGGCAGTTTCTCCTCGAGGACGTCTTCGCCGAGGTGGGTCACGTCGATGTAGACGTAATCCTTGTTCGGTCCGGCGCCACGACCCTCGAGCACCTCGAGGACCATGGACCGGGCGACGATGTCGCGCGGCGCGAGGTCCTTGATGGTGGGCGCGTAACGCTCCATGAATCGTTCGCCGTCGGCGTTCCGGAGGATGCCGCCCTCACCGCGGACGGCCTCCGAGATGAGAATGCCGAGCCCCGCGAGACCTGTCGGATGGAACTGGTGGAATTCCATGTCCTCGAGCGGGAGGCCCTTGCGGAAGATGATGCCCATGCCGTCACCGGTGAGGGTGTGCGCGTTGGACGTCGTCTTGTACATACGGCCCGAACCGCCGGTGGCGAACACGATCGACTTCGCGTGGAAGACGTGGATCTCGCCGGTGGACATTTCGTAGGCGATCACGCCGGTCGCGACGGGACCGTCCGGGGTCTCCGTCAGCGCGATGTCCAGCGCGTAGAACTCGTTGAAGAACTCGACGTCGTGCTTGACGCAGTTCTGGTAGAGCGTCTGGAGGATCATGTGGCCCGTGCGGTCGGCGGCGTAGCAGGCGCGACGCACCGGAGCCTTGCCGTGGTCGCGGGTGTGGCCACCGAACCGGCGCTGGTCGATCTTGCCTTCGGGCGTGCGGTTGAAGGGAAGACCCATCTTCTCCAGGTCCAGCACCGCGTCGATGGCTTCCTTCGCCATGATCTCGACGGCGTCCTGGTCGGCGAGGTAGTCGCCGCCCTTGACGGTGTCGAAGGTGTGCCATTCCCAGTTGTCTTCCTCGACGTTCGCGAGGGCGGCGCACATGCCGCCCTGCGCCGCACCGGTGTGGCTGCGCGTCGGGTAGAGCTTGGTGAGCACCGCGGTGCGGGCGCGGGGGCCGGCTTCGATGGCCGCGCGCATGCCGGCGCCGCCGGCACCGACGATGACTACGTCGTAACGATGTTCCTGCATGGAGTACTGGCTCCCCTAGCTCGCGGTGATGTTGGGGTCGAAGGTGAAGATCACGTAGGTGCCCAGACCCATGATCAGGATCATCGACACGACCAGGATCGTGTTGAGCCAGAACCGGGTGGAGTCCTTGCGTGCGTAGTCCGCGATGACGGTGCGCAGGCCGTTACCGCCGTGCAGCTGCGCAAGCCAGAGCATCGACAGATCCCAGACCTGCCAGAACGGGCTGGACCAGCGACCTGCGACGAAGGCGAAGTTGATGCGGTGCACACCGTCGTCGAGCATCAGCATGATGAACAGGTGGCCGAGCACCAGGATGATGAGCGCGAGGCCGGAGAGGCGCATGAACAGCCACGCGTAGAGCTCGAAGTTGTTGTTCGAGACACGGCGCGGAGAGCGCGGGTTGTCCAGGCTCGCGGGGCGGTCGTACGACGTGCCCAGGGTCTTTGCTTCGCTCATGTCAGTGCCCCGCAAACATGTTGTAGAAGATGCGTCCTGCCGCGGGAATCATCACCACGACCCAGATCGCGAGAATGGTCCAGAGCATCACTCGCTGGTACTTCGGGCCCTTGGACCAGAAATCGACGAGCATGACTCGCAGACCGTTCAGCGCGTGGTAGAGCACCATCGCGACGAGACCGATCTCCATGAGCCCGACGACCGGGTTCTTGTAGGTCTCGATGACGCTGTCGTACGTCTCGGGGTTGACCCGGACGAGTGCCGTGTCCAGGACGTGGACGAATAGGAAGAAGAAGGTCGCCACGCCGGTGATCCGGTGTAGAACCCAGGACCACATGCCGGGGTCCCCCCGGTAAAGCGACCGTGTGCGCCCCGCCTGTGCGGGGGCGGCTTCAGTCGTGCTGCTCATCGAGTGCTGTGCCTCCAACGTCAATGGTGGACGCGTCGAGCCGTTCATTACTGTCGGGGAATACCGCAGCACGGGCTCGACGAACCGGAACCGACTTGGATCGACTCTAAACCCAACGCAAACCTTGGAACTAATCTCGTAGCCGATTCGTACTGCCCCCAAATAGCAAGTTAGGTTTGCCTTTCCAATTGTGACGGCGGCCCGAGGGGGCACCGGAACGTTGCCTGTACCACCGTGACAGGATGATCAACCATGCCGGACATGGACTGGAAAATGTTGCGCGCCAAAGCACATGACGTTATGACACGTGCGTACGCGCCGTATTCGAACTTTCCCGTCGGGGCAGCGGCGCTCACGGTCGATGGTCGCATCGTGACCGGGTGCAATGTGGAAAATGTCTCACACGGGCTGGGACTTTGTGCCGAAACTGTACTCGTCGGTAACCTGTTTTCCGAGGGTGGCGGGCGTCTTCTCGCCGTGACGGTGTGCGACGCGCGAGGCGAAATCCTGATGCCGTGCGGACGCTGCCGCCAGCTTCTCCTCGAGCACGGAGGGCCCGAGCTTGTCGTCGACTGTGCTCCCCGTCCGCGGACCATGTCGGAGTTGCTGCCCGATGCCTTCGGTCCCGACCAGCTCTCCGCCGTGCAGGCCGAGCGGGGGCGAGATGCCTGACATCATCGGCATCATCCATCGCAAACGTGACGGACATGAACTTTCCGGCGCCGAGATCGACTGGGTGATCGAAGCGTTCACCCACGGCGTCGTCGACGACGCGCAGATGTCCGCGCTCGCGATGGCCATCTGGTTCCGGGGCATGAGCCGCCAGGAAATCGCCCGGTGGACCGCCGCGATGACCGATTCCGGACGTCGGCTCGACTTCACCGGACTCGGCCTGCGGACCGTGGACAAGCACTCGACCGGCGGGGTCGGCGACAAGATCACCCTGCCGCTCGCTCCGCTCGTCGCCGCATGCGGCGCCGCCGTTCCGCAGTTGTCCGGCAGGGGGCTCGGCCACACGGGCGGCACCCTCGACAAGCTCGAGGCGATCCCGGGGTGGCGCGCCGACCTGAGCACCGTCGAGATGGCCGAGATGCTGACCGACCCCACGGTCGGGGCGGTCGTATGCGCGGCAGGGGCCGATCTCGCCCCCGCCGACCGCAAGCTCTACGCGCTGCGCGACGTCACCGGGACGGTCGAGTCGATCCCGCTCATCGCGAGTTCGATCATGAGCAAGAAGATCGCAGAGGGGACCGGAGCCCTCGTGCTCGACGTCAAGGTGGGGACGGGCGCGTTCATGACCGAACTCGGCGACGCGCGCGAACTCGCCCGCATCATGGTCGAACTCGGTACCGACGCCGATCTGCCCACCACCGCGTTGATCACCCGGATGGACACACCACTCGGACGGACGGCGGGTAACGCGCTCGAGGTCCGCGAGGCCGTCGAGGTGCTCGCCGGCGGTGGACCCGCCGATGTCGTGGAACTCACCCTCGCGTTGGCGCGCGAGATGCTCGACGCCGCGGGCATCGACGACGTGGATCCGGCCGACCGTCTGCGCGACGGCAGTGCCATGGACCGGTGGCGGTCGATGATTACGGCGCAGGGCGGAGACCCGGATGCGGCGCTCCCGGTCGCGTCGCACACCGAGACGGTCTACGCCGAGACGGACGGCGTCCTGGCCGAACTCGACGCCCTGGCGGTGGGGGTGGCTGCGTGGCGTCTCGGGGCCGGCCGCGAGCACCAGGGTCAGGTCGTGCAGGCGGGGGCGGGTATCGAACTGCATGCGGTTGTCGGTGACACCGTCCGTGAAGGGCAACCCGTCGCGACGCTCCACACCGACTCGCCCGGGCGCTTTCCGGCCGCGGTGGCGGCACTGCGGGGCGGCATCCGTGTCGCCGACACGGCGCCGGCGCCACGCTCGCTGATCGTCGAGCGGATCACGCCCTAGCGGACTACCGTCCCGACGTATGAGCGACAAGTCGTTGGTACCCGGATTGTTCGACGGTACGGCCGAGGCGGTGAAGCTCGCGCCCAAAGTGCTTCTGCACGACCACCTGGACGGCGGACTGCGGCCGGGCACCGTCCTCGAACTCGCCGACAAGTGTGGCTGGTCGCTTCCCGCGGACACCGAGGACGGCCTCGCGCGCTGGTTCCGTGAGTCGGCCGACAGCGGCTCCCTCGTCCGGTATCTCGAGACGTTCGAGCACACGGTGGCGGTGATGCAGACTCCCGAGGGGCTCGAGCGGGTGGCCCGCGAGTGTGTGGCGGACCTGGCCGACGACGGGGTGATCTACGCCGAGGTCAGGTTCGCACCCGAACAGCACCTCGAGCGGGGGCTGACACTCGACGAGGTCGTCGAGCATGTGCTCGAGGGATTCCGGGCCGGTGAATCGGAGGCGCGGGCCGCCGGGCGCAATATCCGTATCGGGTGCCTGCTCACGGCGATGCGGCACGCCGCGCGGTCGCGGGAGATCGCAGAACTCGCGGTGCGGTTCCGCGACCGCGGCGTGGTGGGCTTCGACATCGCCGGCGCCGAAGCGGGCAATCCGCCCAGCCGCCACCTCGACGCGTTCGAGTACACGCGGGCTGCCAACGCGCACTTCACGATCCACGCGGGAGAAGCGTTCGGTCTGCCGTCCATCCATGAAGCTGTCGCATTCTGCGGCACCGACCGCCTCGGTCACGGCGTCCGCATCCTCGACGACATCGTGGTGGGCGAGAACTACGAGCCGCGGCTCGGGCTGCTGGCGAGCTATGTCCGCGACAAGCGAATCCCGCTCGAGCTGTGCCCGAGTTCCAACGTGCAGACCGGGGCGGTGCCGACCCTGGCGGAACACCCGTTCGACCTGCTTGCGCGGTTGAGATTCCGCGTGACCGTCAACACCGACAACCGGCTGATGAGCGACACCACCATGACCAAGGAGATGGTGCAGCTCGCCGACACGTTCGGCTACGGCTGGGCCGACCTCGAACGCTTCACGATCAACGCGATGAAGTCGGCGTTCCTGCCGTTCGATCAACGGCTCGAGCTGATCGACGACGTCATCAAGCCCGGCTACGCGGTACTCATCGGATGACGCGGCACGCCGGAACGCGCCGGCGTCAGTACTTGTTCAGCCGGGCTTCGAACTCGCGCTCGAGTTCGCGCCACGCGAGCGACTCGGCGTCGAACGGTGCACTCGGGGCCAGGCGCTTCACGTCGGGCTCGAGCACGTAGTTGACGAACCAGCCCAGCTCCGTCGAGCTTGCGAGTGCGGCCTCGGTGGAGTCGTCGTTCGCGTAACCGGCAGCGTCGGTGAACAATTCGACGGCGAGCTCGAGTTGCTCCGGATCGACCGCCGTGATGCCCTCGGTGATGTCGTCGGCGATGCCGGTCAGTACGTAGACGTTGTCGTCGATGACCGTGACCTCGAGCGACCCGTCCACCGCGGCGATACGAACCTCTTCGTAGGTCTCCAGCGGGGCCAGGTCATGGTCGTGGTTGTCCGCCAGATACCGCGCCAGGTTGCGCTCGGACGGGAAGACGAAGATCCTGCCGTCCCGGCCCAGGAACAGCGCGTCGTCCTCGAGGTAGCACCGCAGCGTGAACCAGGTCCCCTCCGACGTGATGATCTTGATGGGGTCGATGCCGACCGAGTCCCAGAAGTCGTCCTCTTCGTCCTCGTCCAGGAACTCGTATTCGTCGTTGTCGACCTCGTCCTGAACGGTATCGTCCGCTTCCAGTTCGTTCTCGTCGGCGGCCACGAGTTCCGACTCGATCTCCGCCACGACTGCCTCGTCCACGACCGGCGTCGTGACCACGGCGTCGAGCGCGTCGATCACTGCGTCCCAGTCGTCGGCGATCGCGGTGCCGACGCTGTTCCACAGTTCGCGGCCCTCACGACCCGCAACCGCCGAAGCGCCGTCGCGGATCAGGGTTTCGATCTCGGCGCGCTCGAAGAACTTGGTGACCACGTCGAGTTCGCAGACGTCGCCCAGGATGCCCACGATGTCGAACGTGTCCTGCAGTTCGGAGATCGATTCGGCATCGGGATCGCCCGCTGCCAGTTCCGGTACGCCGATCAGGTCGTACGAATGGGCGTCGTCGGGTTCGAACTCGACGGCGGCGAGCTTGGAGACCACGGGCCACGCCGGATGCTCCACGAGGTCGTTGTCGCCACCGGAACGGACGAACGCGACGAGCGCGGCGACCGTCGGGAATCCGTACAGGTCGTCCCCGTGGCCGAGAAACGCCTCCCACTCGTCGTCGCCCTCACGCCAGCGCGGTGCCCACAGGGTCACGAGGTCGCCGTCGGTGAGACCGAGCTCTATCGGGACGATGTCTCCAGCCATGGCGGGAAGCCTAGCCATGTCGACGCCGAGAATATAGACGGGGTGGCACCGAGCACCTCATCGGAGCGCGCTGCGCAGGTCGTCCATCAGTGCGACGCGCTGCATCGCCGCCGCTTCCGCCGCGGCGTGTGCGGTGGCGAGAATCGATGCCGCGAGTTCGCGTGCGTCCATCCGGCACGCCGCCTCGTCGAGCCGGAGGTCCGCGAGCGCACCGGTCCCGTCCACCTGGGCGACGATCCGCCCGTCCGGGCTGTGCGCTGCGGCGCGGATACCGTGCAGTCCCTCGAGTGTGGTCTCGAGGGCGTCGAGTTTTCCGCGGACGCGATCGACGATCGCCACCACCTGGTGTTCGCTCATCGCACGCCCCCCTCGAGTCGTGCGCTGAGAGGCGGGACGCAGGACGACGTCGTCGCGTCGCGGTACGACAGCCGTCGCATACGGTCGACCACCTCGCTCGGGACTCCCTGCCGGTGAAGGTCTCGATGACGGGTCGCCGCTGCCTCCTGCGCGGCGCGACGATTGAGGGTCAGGATCTCGTCGGCGAGCTCGGCAGCGCCGTAACGCAGTTCGCGAGGGTCGATCCGGAGTTCGACCGGCAGACCGTCGTCGGTGGTGCGCACCGAGATCGTGCCCGCACGGTTGTGGGCGATGGCGGTGACCGGGGAGGTCGCCGGGGTGTCGGTCGTGGAGTCCATAGTCGGTTGGACGCAGGAGGCACCGCTGTGGTTCCCGGCCCGCATTCTCCGCCGGCGGAGAATTTCTCCTTCAGCGGCCGGTGCGACGGCTCAGGCACTGGTGGGCCGGTAGAACCCCTGGAACGCCATGCCCGCGTTGCCGGTGCGGATCGGAGTGACCGCGACGGGGTCGCCAGCTTCCACCATCAGTCCGTTGCCGACCACCATCGCGACATGCCCGTCCCACACCGCCAGGTCTCCGGGGAGCACCGACCCGGGATCGATCCGTTGCCCGACGTCCTGTTCCTGCGCCAGTCGCGGAATCTCGACACCGGCCTCGCCGTATGCGTATTGCGTCAGTCCGCTGCAGTCCAGTCCCTGCCCCGGCGCGGTGCCACCCCAGAGGTACGGCGTGCCCTGCTGGTCGAGCGCGCGACGAACCGCCGTCGCGGCGGCGGCGTTGGGCGCGACGCTCACGCTGCCGTCGGGCAGCACCACTTCGGTTCCGGTGCCCGCGACTCGGCTACCGGTCATCGCCTGGATGCCGGGGTCGGTGGGGGAGTGCGCAGCCTGATCGGTGGGAGCGGGCATCAGCGCGGTCAGGCGGTCGGTGAGGTCGGCGAGCGTCGACACCACCCGGGTGAGCACGTGGAGGCCGTCGGCGATGTGTTCGACGGCGACGGTGAGCAGCATCAGCTGACCGTGGGGCAGACCCGCCACCGGTGCTGCCTGCTGCGCGAACGCGTGGAACGAGTCGACGAGCCCTTGCAGTTCGGCGGCGCCCGTCACCACGGTGACGGCGGCCTCGAGTGCGAGGCCCGCGATGTCGAGTCCGCGATCGGCGGCGGTGAGGACGTCGGACACCACGCGTTCGGCGCTGGCGAGCGCGTTCTCCGCTGCGGGTCCGGACCACGCCCACGCGAGTTCCGCCACGGCATCCCGGCCGGCGGCATGGACCTCCTCCGCGAGCCGGGCACCCTCCCGGACGAGTGGGGCCGGGTCCACTCCCGGCGACGCGGATCCGAAGGTACCGAGCAACTCCTGCAACGGCGCAGTCAGCAGGTCCGCACCCGGAGCCGCGATCACGACTCGTCCTGCGCGGCCGTCAGCCGGCGTGCAACCGCATCGTCCGAACGCTCGTATGCCGCTGCCGACGCTGCGGCGGCCGAGCCCATGCCGGCCAATGCGTCGCCGAGTCGTTCGAGATCGCGACCATGCGCGTCGTGGGTCGCGCCGAGCGTCGCGACGAAGGCCGAGCCCACGGCACCGAACACGGATGCCAGCGGCGCGGGATCCCCGTCCCGCGTATGTCTTGCCGCGGCCTGCAGTTGCCCAGCCAGCGCGCTCGCCTCGCGTCCGAACCCTGCGATCGCCTCCGTGTCGGCTCCGACCACCCACGTTTCTGCTTCGTGCGGTGGTCCCTCGAACTGCCGGACCATGCCGAGTTCCTCCGACACCCGTCCCCCCGTGGTCGATGCGGTGTCCGCTGTCACATCGCGTGCGAGCGATGCACGGACATTCCTCACACGGTTCGACGCACAGCGGGCAGGTCCGGTTCCCTCGTTCCGGCGCGCGCGGCATGCGCTCTATCCTTTTCTCCATGGACATGCTCGTTGTCGACCATCCGCTCGCTGCTTCTCTTCTCACCAATCTTCGCGACGAACGCAGCGACAACGCTGCATTCCGACACGCGCTGAGCCAGCTCACCCAGATGCTCGTCTACGAGGCTGTCCGAGACGCGCCGATCGAGAAGTTCGAGGTCAAGACCCCGGTCGCGGTCACCGAGGGTGTGCGGTTGCAGCAGCCGCCGTTGCTCGTTCCCGTGCTGCGGGCCGGACTCGGCATGGTCGATCAGGCCCACGCTCTGATCCCTCAGGCCCGGGTGGGATTCGTGGGCCTGGCCCGCGACGAGAAGACCTTCGAGCCCGTGCCGTATCTCGAGTCGCTGCCCGAAGACCTGTCCGGCTTGCCGGTGTTCGTGCTCGATCCGATGCTCGCGACGGGCGGTTCGATGGTGCACACCCTCGATCTGCTCGTGGCGCGTGGCGCGACCGACATCACCGCGGTGTGTGTCGTCGCCGCCCCGCAGGGTGTGGACGCGCTGGCCGCCTCCGGGCATCCGGTCCGGCTCGTCACCGCGTCGGTCGACGAGAGCCTCAACGACAACAAGTACATCGTGCCCGGTCTCGGTGATGCCGGAGACCGCCAGTTCGGTCCCCGCTGACCCCGAGAGGGATCAACTCACCGCGTCGCCGACGGTGACAGCCCACGCACGCAGCGCTTCGAGGCGTGCTTCTGCGGCGGAGCGATCGCCGTCGGCGACGACCTCGAGATAGAACTTGAGTTTCGGTTCGGTGCCGGAGGGCCGCACCACCACCCGGACGGCCGGACCTTCGAACACGACGGCGTCGGTGTTCATCGGACCCTCGACCGACGCCAGGTCGGTGGTGGTGACGGGTTCACCCGCGAGGGCGCGCGGGGGAGACGACCTCACGTGCGCCATGATCGTGTCGATGCGGTGCAGATCGTCCACCCGCAGCGAGACCTGCCCGCCCAGATGGATCCCGAATTCGCGGTACAGATCGTCGAGGGCATCGAGGAGGGTGAGCCCCGACGCTTTCAGTGCCGCGACGTGATCCGCAACCACGACGGCGGTCGCGATGCCGTCCTTGTCCCGCACCGCGTCGGGATCGACGCAGTGGCCGATCGCCTCCTCGTACGCGTAGACCAGTCCGGCTCCGGCGCGGGCGAGCCATTTGAAACCGGTGAGGGTCCGGGCGAACCTGGCGCCGCGGGCCGCAGCAATCTTGCCGAGCAGCGTCGACGACACGATGGTCGTGGCGACGAGAGAGCCGTGCGGCGCCGATTCGAGGATGCGGTCCCCGAGCAGCACTCCGGTCTCGTCTCCGCGCAGCATCCGCCACCCGTCCGCGGTGGGGACCCCGACCGCGCACCGGTCGGCGTCGGGATCCAGGGCGACTGCGACATCGGCGCCGACGGATGCGGCGAGTTCGAGCAGCGCGTCGGCCGCGCCGGGTTCCTCGGGATTGGGGAAGGCGACGGTGGGGAAGGCCGGGTCCGGTTCGAATTGCGACGCGACGACATGCACGTCGTCGAATCCTGCGGCACGCAGCGCGGCAACGGCTGTCTGCCCGCCGACCCCGTGGAGTGGGGTCAGGGCGATCCGCACGTCGCGGTGTGATGACCGCGGCAAGGTGGACACCCGCGCGAGATACCGGTCGACGAGGTTCTCGCCGGAGGTGACGACCGTGACGCGCGGAATCTGCGCTGCGTCCGGCGCCGCATCGATCGCGGCTTCGATCTCACGATCCGCCGGGGCGACCAGTTGCGCACCGCCCGCGAGATACACCTTGAAGCCGTTGTCGGCAGCAGGGTTGTGCGACGCCGTGATCTGAACTCCCGCAACGGCTCCGAGTTCCCGCACCGCGAATGCGGTGACGGGCGTCGGGAGGGGGCGAGGCAACGCCACCACGTCGAATCCGGCCGCAGCGAGGACTTCGGCGGCGGCGGCGAAGAAGTCGGCCGAGCCGGTCCGGGCGTCGCGCCCCACGACGACCGTGCCGCCGCCGTCTCCGCGGTCGGTGAGCCAGCGTGCGAGGCCCGCGGTGGCACGCGTGACCACGGGCACGTTCATCCGGTCGGGGCCGTCGCCCACCGGGCCGCGGAGTCCCGCGGTGCCGAAACGGAGTGTCACAGCCGCGCCGCCAGGTCGCGGAGGAGATCGCCCATCCGGGTGGCGGCATCACGCCCTGCCGCGAGCACTTCTGCGTGGTCGAGGTGCTCGCCGGTGATGCCCGCGGCCGCGTTCGTGACGAGAGAGACGCCGAGGACACGCGCTCCACCGGCGCGCGCGGCGATCGTCTCGTGGACCGTGGACATCCCCACGAGGTCGGCGCCGAGCGTGCGCAGCATGCGGATCTCCGCGGGCGTCTCGTAGTGGGGTCCGGGCAGTCCCGCGTAGACGCCGTCGGCGAGTGTGGGGTCGATTTCCCGCGCGAGTGCGCGCAGATCGGCGGAGTAGGCGTCGACGAGGTCGACGAACTGTGCTCCGCGCAACGGCGATCGACCGGTGAGATTGAGATGGTCGGAGATCAGAACCGGTTGTCCGACGGAGAATCCGGGATCGATCCCGCCGGCCGCGTTGGTGAGGATCACGGTGTGCGCACCCGCTGCGATCGCCGTGCGGACGGGATGCACGACACGGCTGAGGTCGTGCCCCTCGTACGCGTGGGTGCGGCCCGCGAGCACGAGGACCGCGTTGTCGCCTGCTCGCACGGAGTGCACGGTGCCCGCGTGCCCGGCGGCTGTGGGCGGCGAGAAACCGGGAAGTTCGCTCATCGGAACAGTGGCGACGGGAGTTCCGAAACGCTCGACCGCGGCCCGCCACCCCGAACCCAGTACGACGGCGATCCCGTGCGCCGGCACGGCCGAACGTTCGGCGATGACGGCGGCGGCGGCAAGCGCCTCGGCGGCTGGATCGAGGATGGCGTCCGGGTGTCCCATGACTCGGACCCTAACGCCCCGGCAATGGTTACTCGCGGGTAACCAGAGACGTTATCCTGGCTGGCATGCCCTATCTCGAACGTGACGGAGACGTCTTCGTACTGCACCTCGGCGACCGTGATGCGGACACGACCGACAACCGCTTCCATCCGGATCGGCTCGCGGCCATCGGTGCGCTGCTCGACGAGGTCGAAGCGCACGACGGCCCCGCCGCCCTGGTCACGGCGGCGACGGGCAAGTTCTGGAGCAACGGTCTCGACACCGATTGGGTGTTCGCGAACCTCACCGAACTGCCCGGATACCTCGACAGCGTGCACGACCTCTACGTCCGGATGCTGACCTTCCCGGCCGCCACCGTCGCCGCCGTGCAGGGACACGCGTTCGGCGCCGGAGCGATGCTGGCGCTGACGCACGATTTCCGCGTCATGCGCGCGGACCGCGGCTTCTGGTGTCTGCCCGAGGTGCAGCTGAACATGCCGTTCACGGTGGGCATGTCCGCGCTGATCCGGTCCCGGCTGCCGATCCAGACCGCGGTCGAGGCCATCACCACCGGCCGCCGATTCGGCGGGACCGACGCGGTCGCCGCGGGGATCGTCGAGCACGCCGTCGACGGTGACACGGTGCTCGCCGCAGCCGTCGAACGCGCGGCTGCCCTCACCGGCACCCGCGGGAAGAATCTCACGTCGATCAAGCGGGGTTTGCACGCTCCGTTGGTCGCCGCGCTCGAAATACGGACGGACGCGTCGAACTTCGCGTTCGGCTGAGGCTGCCGCCGGGTCCGTCGGGCAGGTCCGGCATGACAGACTGGACAGCGTGACGATTAATGCCGACAGCGCGATCGAGGCTGCTACCGACACCTTGATCGCGCTGTCGCATTCGATTCACGCCGAGCCCGAGCTCGCATTCGAGGAACACCGCAGCGCCGCGAAGATCGTCGAGGTGCTGTGCACCGCCGGGTTCGAGGTCGAATCGGGTATCGCCGACCTGCCCACCGCCTTCGACGCACGGTTCGGCAGCGGGGATCTGGTGCTCGCCTTCTGCGCCGAGTACGACGCGCTCCCCGGGATCGGACATGCGTGCGGACACAACATCATCGCTGCGGCAGCAGTAGGCGCGGGAATCGGCCTGGCCGCTCTCGCAGACGAACTCGGAGTGACCGTCCGGGTGATCGGGACGCCCGCCGAGGAAACCGGTGGCGGCAAGGTTCTCATGCTCGAGCGGGGAGCGTTCGACGACGTCGGCGCCGCGATGATGGTGCATCCCGGGCCGATCGACATCACGGGTGCGACCTCGCTCGCACTCTCGGACATCGCTGTGGACTACCTGGGCAGGGAAGCCCACGCCTCGGCGGCCCCGGAATACGGACGGAACGCGGCCGACGCCGCGACCGTGGCGCAGGTCGCGCTCGGGCTGCTGCGCCAGCACCTGCATCCGGGACAGCAGATCCACGGCATCGTCGGGTACGGGGGCGCGGCCCCCAACATCGTGCCGAGCCACACCGAGCTTCTGTACTACCTGCGGGCGACCTCCGCGGACCTGCTCGAGGACCTCAACAGGCGCGCGGAGGGCTGTTTCGCCGCCGGAGCGCTTGCGACGGGCTGTACTCACCGGATTCGGACGGTGTCGCCGCCGTACACGGAACTCACACCCGACCCGTGGCTCGTGCAGGCATATCGTGAGGAGATCATCGGGCTCGGACGCACGCCGTTGCCCGTCGACGAGGAAGGATCGCGCCCGCTGGGCAGTACCGACATGGGAAACGTGACGAATGTGGTGCCAGGTATCCATCCGGTCATCGGATTGGACTCCGGCGGGGCCGTGACGCATCAGGAAGCGTTCGCTGCGGCATGCGTCACCGAGTCGGCCGACCGGGCGATCGTGGACGGCGCTCGCGCCCTCGCGGCGACCGCTGCACGCGCCGCCGCCGATCCCTTCCAGCGCGGCCGCCTGCTCGAAGGGGCCGAGCGCCGATGAATCCGTATGTGGAGAAGTGGCTCGGCGCCCACACCGAAGATCTGGTGGCCTGGCGTCGCCACCTGCATGCCAATCCGGAACTCGCGCGCCACGAGTACGCCACCACGGAGTTCGTCGCGGCGCGTCTGACCGCAGCCGGACTCGTCCCGAAGGTCCTGCCGCGGGGCACCGGCCTGATCTGTGACCTCGGTCCGTCGGACGGGCCTCGCATCGCATTACGCGCCGACATGGACGCTCTGCCGCTCCAGGAGATGACAGGACTGCCGTTCGCGTCGACCGTGCCGGGTGTCTCGCACGCCTGCGGTCACGACGCGCACACTACGGTGCTTCTCGGCGCCGGGCTCGCGCTCGCCTCGTTGCCCGAACTTCCGGTCGGCGTGCGACTGGTGTTCCAGCCGGCCG
>JAEZDV010000244.1 GCA_023417985.1 Actinomycetes bacterium
CTCCCGCACCGGCACCGGCACCGGCACCTGCACCTGCCCCCGCACCGGCTCCGGCTCCGGCTCCGGCTCCGGCTCCGGCTCCGGCGAGTGTGTACTACAAGAACTGCACGGCTGCCCGGGCTGCAGGAGCGGCACCGCTCTATGCCGGTGAGCCGGGCTACCGGACCGAGATGGACCGCGACCTGGACGGCGTCGCCTGCGAGTGAGGCCTGCGAATCCGGTTGTCGCGCAGTTGGTCACGACGTGCGCGACCACCGGCTTTTCGCGATGGTGAGTTCGGCCGAGTCGAGGCTCGGTTCGAACGGTCCGTCCGGTTCGTCGAATCCCCCGGCCTGCCACACCCGAGTCATCGTCGGGCAACGCTCGACACCACAGCGGTGTTCGTCCGCGAGATTCTGCTGTGGCTCCGTGACCCGTTCGGGATGATCTTGCCGCTCGACGACGGCCTCGCGTGGATGAGGACGGTCGCACTGTTCAATCCGCTGATGTACCTCGTCGACGCCGAGCAGGCGCTGCTCGGCGGTGCGGCCGCCGACCCGGCTGTTACGCGCGGCGTTCTCGCCGCGGTACCGACCTGTGTGGTGGGACTCGTCGTCGGTATCCGGCAGACCCGCCGAACCGCGTAACGACCGCGGAATCGTCCCGAGTGCAGAAAACCCCCGTGGGGCGCTTTCGCGTCCCACGGGGGTTCTGTGGCGGAGGATAGGGGATTTGAACCCCTGAGGGCGTTAACCCAACCCGCGTTCCAGGCGAGCGCCATAGGCCACTAGGCGAATCCTCCGTGGGGAAGCATAGCGAATGACCGGCCGGAGTTACCAAACGGGCAGGTCGAACCGCGGATTTCCACCCCTGGGAGGGGGGTGGTGCGCAGCCTGCCGTACGTCCTCTACACTTGCCGATGGATCCCGCGCGGCGCGCATCCTGTGAACTCCCCCAGGGCCGGAAGGCAGCAAGGGTCAACGGGCTCTGCCGGGTGCGCGGGGTCCTCTTAATCTCCGCCGATGCCCGTGTCACCGTGCACGGTGAAAGGTCCCTCCGCATGCCTAGGCAAACCCAGTTCGGGTTGATGAGCCATGAGGAACTCGTCGCAGAGCACGAGCGCCAGTCCTCGAACTACGAGCGCTTGAAGACCGAAAAGCTGACGCTGGACCTGACGCGCGGTAAGCCGTCGCCCGAACAGCTCGACCTCTCCGCGGAGCTGTTGTCGCTGCCCGGCGCGGACGACTACCGCGCCGCGAACGGCACCGACACCCGGAACTACGGCGGCCTCACCGGCCTGCCCGAACTGCGCGCGATCTTCGCCGAACTGCTGAACATCCCGGCCGAGAACCTCCTCGCGGGCAACAATGCGAGCCTCGAAGTCATGCACGACCTCGTCGTCTGGTCGCTGCTGCACGGCACGGTCGACTCGCCCCGCCCCTGGTCGCAGCAGCCCGTGGTCAAGTTCCTGTGCCCCGCACCGGGCTACGACCGCCATTTCGCGATTGCGGAGTCGCTCGGCATCGAGATGATCCCTGTTCCGCTGCGCGACGACGGCCCCGACGTGCGGCTGATCGCCGACCTCGTCGCGAACGATCCGCACATCAAGGGCATGTGGACGGTGCCCACGTACTCCAACCCGACCGGTGTCGTGTACAGCGAGGACGTTGCACGCGAACTCGTCTCGATGCCGACCGCCGCTCCCGACTTCCGGATCTTCTGGGACAACGCGTACGCGGTGCATCCGCTCACCGAGGACCTCGCCCCGGCGATCGACATCCTGGGACTCGCCGCGCAGGCAGGCCATCCCCATCGTGTCTTCGCGCTCGCGTCGACATCGAAGATCACTTTTGCGGGCTCCGGCGTGAGCTTCTTCGGAAGCTCCACCGAGAATCTCGCGTGGTACCAGAAGCACCTCGGGGTCAAGACCATCGGCCCGGACAAGGTGAATCAGCTCAGGCACGTCCGTTTCTTCGGTGATGCCGACGGCGTGCGTGCCCACATGGCCAAGCACCGCGAGATTCTCGCTCCGAAGTTCGCGCTCGTCCGCCGGGTTCTCGAAGATCGGCTGGGGGATTCGAAGGTCGCGTCGTGGACCGATCCCAAGGGTGGTTACTTCATCAGCCTCGACGTCGTCGAAGGCACCGCCCGGCGCGTCATCTCGCTCGCGAAAGACGCCGGAATCGCGCTCACCGGTGCGGGGTCGGCTTTCCCCTACAAGAAAGATCCGCGCGACGAGAACATCCGGCTGGCGCCGAGCTTCCCGTCGCTCGGCGAGCTCGAGAAGGCGATGGACGGCGTCGCGACCTGCGTTCTGCTCGCCGCCACCGAGAAGTTCCTCGAGGTGTGAGGCCCCGCCTGTTGCTTGAGCGGCAGGCGGTGACTACCGGGAAACGACGGTTCACACTTTTCCCAAGCTGTGGACAACCCTGTGGAAATCCAGTGGACCGAACGTGGACAACTCGGAAGGCGCGGGCCTGACCAGCTGAAATGGCGTAAACGCGCGTTTTCCACAGCCTGCCGTGAATGTCCGATTCAGTGCTGGTGCCTACGCGTGGGGCGCCTCCGATGAACGCCCCTGTGGACACCGGATTGTGGCGGCGACCGCGAGGACCGGTGCATGATCGACGCATGGAATCGACGCTGAATCTCGTGGGGGACCCGGACGCCGACGCTCTGCTCGCGCAGAATCCGGCCGCGTTGCTCATCGGGATGTTGCTCGATCAACAGGTGCCCATGGAGACCGCATTCGCGGGGCCGAAGAAGATCGCGGATCGGCTCGGCCGACTCGATGTCCACGAGATCGCCGAAATGAATCCCGACGACTTCGTCGCGGTGTGTGCGCAGCCGCCCGCCGTGCACCGGTTCCCGAAATCGATGGGGGAGCGAATCCACTCGTTGTGCGCGTACCTCGTGGAGCACTACGACGGCGATGCCGCAGCGATCTGGACGTCCGGCGACCCGGACGGCAAGGAAGTGCTCAAACGACTGAAGGCGTTGCCGGGTTACGGCGATCAGAAGGCACGCATCTTCCTCGCGCTGCTCGGCAAGCAGGTCGGTGTGGATCCGAAGGGCTGGCGAGAGGCCGCGGGCGCCTACGGCGACAAGAACTCGCGGCGATCGATCGCGGACGTCGTTGACCAGCAGACGCTTCTCGAGGTGCGCGAGTTCAAGAAGGCAGCCAAGGCTGCCGCGCGAGGGGGCCAAAGAACAAAACGCCC
>JAEZDV010000255.1 GCA_023417985.1 Actinomycetes bacterium
ACGACGCCGAAACGACCGACACTAGACTGGTGAAGAAGGTCCGAAAAGACCGGATCCACGACCGAAAACGAGGCGGACCCAGACGTGAGCGGCAGACATCGCGGCGGCGGCGCACGAGGCATCAGCAGAAGCCTGATCGTGATGGTCGTGGCAATCGTCCTGATCGTCGTCGCCGTATTCGGCTGGTTCCGCCTCCGCGACCGAATCGACCGGCAAGGCGCCGACGCTGCGGCCGCGTGCGTCGAAGGCGATGCAGTACTCCACATCGCCGCCGACCCCCGCATCGCACCCAGCCTGACCACACTCGCCGACCGGTGGACCACCGAAGTCGCACCCGTCATCCGCGACCACTGCATCAGCGCCGAGGTCGTGCCCGCCGAATCCGCCCCGGCCGCCGCGGCACTCGGCTCCGGCGAGTGGAACACCGCGCTCGGACCCGAACCCGCACTGTGGGTACCCCTCGATTCCCGCTCCGTCGAACGGGCCGCCACCGCCGTCGACGGACAGGCTCGTTCCCTGGCCACCTCCCCCGTCGTCCTCGCTGTACCCGACGACCTCGGCCGCGCCCTGACCAGCTCGGCCGTGGGCTGGGACGACCTGCCCGGCCTCCAACGCGACCCCGCCGCCGTGCGCGCGGTCGGCCTCGAAGCATGGGGCCGGCTCGGGCTCGCCCTGCCCACCGGCGAACACACCGATGCGACGACCCTCACTCTCGAGGCCGTCGCCGCCGCAGCGACCGGTGCCGGCAACGGGCCACTCACCGTCGAGCAGGCCGAATCACCGGCCGCCATCACTGCGATCACCGAGCTTGCGCTCGGCGCCAACGCACTCGGACCGACCGCCGGACCGACCACCGCCGACGCCCTCACCGCGCTCGGCGCCCAGCGCGACATCGCGGCACCGGTACACGCGGTGCCCGTCGTCGAACAACAGCTGTACGCCTCGCTCGACGACGGGAAACTCACCGGCCTGTCCGGTTACCTGCCGGTCGGTGCCGCCCCGGTCACCGACTACCCGGCCGCGGTCGTCGACGCACCGTGGGTCGACGAGACACTCGCGCGGGCGGCCGCCGAATTCGTCGACTACGTGCGCAAACCCGAACAGGCGCAAGTGCTCGTCGAGAACGGCTTCCGGGTCCGCGACGAGTTACCCGCGCCGGCCGGCGACATCCGTCTCCCCCGCGTCGACTCGACCCTCGTTCCCGCTCCCCGCCCGGTCACCGAAGCGCTGCTCCGCACCCGTCTCGAACCGGTACCCCCCGGCAAGATCACGATGGTCGTCGACACCTCGCAGTCGATGTCCACGCCGGACGGCGACGGCACACGAATGACCCACACCGCCGACGCCCTCGACCAGCTCGTCCGGCGCTCCCCCGACACGTCCGTACTCGGCATGTACGTGTTCTCCGACACCGCGCCCGGATACCGGATCGCCGTGGAACGCGACGGGCTGACTGCGGCCAAGCGCGCGGCACTCGGCAGCGCACTCGACACCGTCACCCTCACCGACGACGAACCGGTGGGCGCGACACTCACCGCGGCCTACCTCGACGCGGTGGACAAGTACGACCCCAACCGGCCGAACTCCGTCCTCGCGGTGATCGACAGCGACGACACCGCTATTGCCGAGTTGCTGGCGACCATCGACGAACTCTCCACCCCCGGCAAACCCGTCCGGATAGACCTCGTCGTCCTGGGCGACGCCGTCACCGACGTCACCACATTGCAGACCGTCGCCGATCGCACCGGTGGCACCCTCCAGACCGTCCCCTCCACGCAGGGCGACGCCCTCGTCGACATCATCCGGAAGCTGGCGTCCTGACTGTGCTCAGACTGCTTGTCATGGCGATCTTCTTCGCCCTCCTCACGTACTGGCTGCACCGCCGACTCGTCCGGGCTCCCGGGCTGACAGGTCGCGCCGCATGGGCCGCCGACGCCGCTCTCGTCACCCTCGCACTTCTCGCCGTCGCCGCGAGTTCGGTGGGCACGACCCTCGATCCGTCGTGGGCCCGGCCCATCGGATTCCTCGGTTGGACCTGGCTGGCCGTCGTCCTGTACCTCGGGCTCGGCATCCTGCTGATCGGTCTCTTCGCCCTCGGCGCACGGCTCGTCCGGTGGGTTCGCAGGCGCTCGGCCACGCACTCCGACGAGCCGGCCGACCCGTCCAAGCGCCGAGTCCTGCGGGTCGCCACCGCGACACTCGTCGTGGCGGCCGTGGGCGCGGTCGCGTACGGCACCGTCGAGGCCGCGCGTCCCCGCGTGGTCGACGTGCGGGTCCCGCTCAGGCAGCTACCCGCGGGATTCGAGGGAACGCGCGTCGCGCTCGTGACCGACCTGCATGTCGGGCCTGCGCGGGGGGTGGACTTCGTGCGTCGCGTCGTCGACCTGGTCAACGAACAGCAACCCGATCTGGTGGTGCTCGGCGGCGACCTGGTCGACGGCACCGTCGCGCTCGCCGGCCGCGACCTCGAACCCCTGCGTGATCTGCGTGCGCCCCTCGGCGTATTCGGCGTCAGCGGCAATCACGAGTACTACGCGGACGACGCGATGTCGTGGCTCGATCACTGGGAGACCTTCGGAGTACGCACCCTGCGCAACGAACACGTCGTTCTCACTCGGGGCGGCGACACGATCGCGCTCGCCGGCGTCCACGACTACACGGCGCCGGAACCCCACACTCCCGACCTCGCTGCCGCGGTCGCCGGCATCGATCCGGAGACCGTCGTCCTGCTCGCGGCGCACCAGCCCAAACACGTTCTCGAAGCGCGTGACCACGGCGTCGATCTGCAACTGTCCGGACACACGCACGGCGGTCAGATGTGGCCGCTCCGCCCCTTCGTCTCCCTCGCGAATCCCACGGTGACCGGACTCGACCGGTTCGGAGACACCCTCGTCTACACCTCGCAGGGCACCGGAGCGTGGGGCCCGCCGGTCCGGGTCGGCACTCCCCCCGAGATCACCATTCTCGAACTCACCGCAGACTTCTGACAGGATCTCGCCCCGCCTCCTACGGGCAGGGTGAGGTTGCTGCCGGCGTCAGAGTGTTCTGGTTATCTTGAGTTTCCGTCCCATCCTGAATGTGTTTCATGCAGAGAGGGGCCGGTGGGTGCACCCAC
>JAEZDV010000292.1 GCA_023417985.1 Actinomycetes bacterium
GACCACCGGCTCCGGCCGGTCGGCACCGCGACGTTCTACTTTTCGTCTCGCTTTTCGTCGCAGCACCCCCTCGTGGGGGAACATCAGTAGACGGACTTGCCGTACTTCCAGTAACCCGTGAACGTCACGGCCGACTTGTCCCAGTTCCGCTCGCGCACGAGGTGACGTCGCACCCCGGTCGCGAGGTCGGATTCACCGGCCACGAACGCACAGCCCGGTCCGGTGGGCAGAGTCGCCGCGCGCACCGCCTCCACCGCGAGCACCCCCGGTCGCGCAGCGGCGTCGGCGCGGATCAGGGGATGCACCCGCACATTGGGGCCGGTCGCCAACTGCTCGGCTGCGAGATCGTCGGGATGCGGCACCTCCGCGAACACTTCCATCACCGCTGCCGGGTCGTCCGACAGTACCGACTCGAGGATCCCGGCGACCGCGGGCAGCGCGCTTTCGTCGCCCATGAGCAACTGCCAGCCCGCACCGGGGTCGGGCACGTAACCGACACCTTCGTCGAGCACACCGATTACCTCACCTGGCGCGACGATGTTCGCCCAGGCCGACGCCGGCCCCAGATCGCCGTGTGAAGCGAAGTCCACGTCGACTTCCGCCGTGTCGCCGAACGTTCCGGAACCGGCCGCGCGGAAGTGGCGGAAGGTGAAGTTCCGCAGAACGGGCCGCTCGTCGTCGGGGATCACCTGGTACTCGGGCCACCAGCGGTCGTCCGTCGCCGACGGCAGCGTGAAACCGCGTCGGCCCGACGCGGGAAAGAACATCCGGAACCACTGGTCGTACCCCATCGGGCTGATGGTCGACACCGCGTCGCCCCCGAGGGTGACACGGACGAAGGTCGGACTGATCCGTGTGGTGGCGAGCACGCGAGCACGCACGACCTCGCGCGTCGCGGGCTTGACGAACCTCGTCACCCTGCGCCCTGCCTCGGTGCGTCCGGTCATGACCACCCTTCCGGTGCTGCCCATTACTGAGCCGACCCTAACCCCAGGTTGCGGACGGTCCCCCAGGGAGGCTCAGCTCGGGCGCTCGAGCAAACGCACCGGTGGAGTCAGTCCCCATTCCGTGCGGCCGAGCCTGCTCACGGGTGCGAGCGCCGCGAAATCCGGAGCGCCGTCCTCGGCGAGCACCTCGCTGCGCACCGTCACCGCGACCACGTCGCCCATGACGACGAAGCTGTCGCCCACTCCGATCACTCGCCGCAACGTGCATTCGATCGACGCGGGAGAGTCCGCGACGCGCGGTGGGCGCACACGCTCGCTCGGCTCCGGCCGCAACCCGACCTCGGCGAACTCGTCGATCTCGTGCGGAAAGCTCGCCGAGGATGCGTTGACCTGGTCGATCAGCGGAACCGTCGCGATGTTCACCACAAATTCCCCGGTCTCCTCGATGTTGCGGAGACTGTCCTTGCGGCCCACCGACGTGAACTGCACGACCGGCGGTGCGGTGCTCGCCACCGTGAAGAAGCTGTACGGCGCGACATTCGCGACCCCGTCCGCGGATACGGTCGAGACCCACGCGATGGGACGGGGCACGATCGTGGCGGTGAGCAGCCGATAGAAGCGTCCGGGGCTCAGATCTTCGGGGTCGTAGACGGTGCGCATCTCCCCATTGTGGTGCGCACGTACCTTCGGATCGGTGCCGGTCCCGGAACGCGGCGCGCCGCATGGCGGAGGCGCGGGGGACAACCGGCGTCGCGCCGGGCCGCACTACCCTGGAGGTCGTGAACCCGTCCACAGCCCAGGCCACCGCAGTCGTCGACGAACTCGCCCGAGGCGGTGTCCGGGACGTCGTGCTGTGCCCCGGCTCGCGCAACGCGCCGCTCGCGTTCGCTCTGCAGGCAGCCGACGCTGCGGGCCGGATCCGACTCCACATGCGGATCGACGAGCGGACCGCCGGGTTTCTCGCGATCGGCCTGGCCCTGGCGTCGAAGCAACCCGTGCCCGTCGTCATGACATCCGGGACAGCAGTCGCGAACCTCGCACCGGCCGTGCTGGAAGCGAACTACGCGCGCGTGCCTCTGGTGGTGCTGAGCGCGAATCGTCCCTACGAACTGCTCGGATCGGGCGCGAATCAGACGATCGAGCAACTGGGACTGTTCGGGACACAGGTCCGCGCGACCATCAGCCTCGGTCTGGCCGAGAGCGCCGACCAGAACAGCGCGTGGCGGTCCGCCGTCAGCCGGGTGCTCGCCGCCGCGCGCGGCACCCGCTCGGGAAACGCCGGACCCGTGCACTTCGATATTCCGTTGCGCGAGCCGCTCGTTCCCGCTCCGGATCAGAAGGGCTCCGCCCCGGAGGGGCGCCCGGACGGCAAGGCATGGACGACCACCGCGCACGCGACCCTCGACGTTCCGGTCGAGATCGATCTCACTCCGGACACCGTCGTCGTCTCGGGCCACGGCTCGGCGCTGCGCCCCGAACTCGCGGGCCTGCCCACCGTCGCCGAACCGACCGCACCGCTGCACGGGATAGCGCTGCACCCGATGGCACTGCCGCACCTGAAGCCGCGGCAGGCGATCATCACCGGCCGGCCGACGCTGCACCGGCCCGTGTCGAATCTGCTGGCGGATCCGGCGGTGGCGGTCTACGCCCTCACCACGGGGCCGCGCTGGCCCGACGTGTCCGGCAACGTTCTCGCCACCGGCACTCGCGCGGAGATCTCGGGTGCCCCGGACGAGGCATGGCTCGAGCGGTGCCGGCAGTTGTCGGCGCACACGGACAAGGCTGTGCGCGCACAACTCGATACCCATCCGAAGGCCACCGGCCTGCATGTCGCCGCAGTGGTCACCGATGCGATGAGAGACGGCGACCAACTCCTGCTCGGAGCCTCCAACCCCGTTCGTGACGCGGCACTCGTGAGCTATCCGAAGCCGCACGTGAAGGTGTTGTCCAACCGTGGCGTCGCGGGCATCGACGGGACGGTGTCGACCGCTGTCGGGGCTGCGCTCGCGTACACCGAGGGTCGCACGGTCGCGCTGCTGGGCGATCTCACCTTCCTGCACGACGCGGCGGGGCTGCTCATCGGACCCTCGGAGCCACGGCCGCGCAATCTCACGATCGTCGTCGCGAACGACGACGGTGGCGGCATCTTCGAACTGCTCGAACAAGGCGATCCGCAGTACGCGGGTGTGTTCGAACGCGTCTTCGGGACCCCACACGGGATGGACCTCGGTGCGCTGTGCGCCGCCTACCGTGTCCCGCACCAGCGCGTGGACCTGGAGGGCCTGGCGACATCCCTCGCCGACACCACCGCCCCGGCGGGCGGTATCCGGGTCGTCGAGGTCACCACCGACCGGGCCGGTCTGCGTGAACTGCACGCGGCGGTGCGAGCCCAGCTGTGACCGGAACCGAACGCGCGCGCCGCGCCGTCCTCACGGTCGCCATCGCGCTCACCGCACTGGCGGTCGCCCTTTTCCTCGGCGCCCTCCGCAACGACAGGACCATCGAGCAGGACATGGGCACCGCGACAGCGGAGGTCCTGTCGGCGGGATCCCTGCGTTCCGCTGTCGCCTTCGTCACCCCCGACGGCGTGACGCACAACCCCGAACTCGGCGTGCTGTACCCCACCGGTCTGACGACGGGCCAGCGCATCGCCGTGCAGTACGCGCGGAGCGATCCGGATCTGGTCAGGGTCACCGGCCGCGATGCGCGGGTGGCGCTCATCCCCACGGGCTCGGTGATCGTGGTCACCTGGATGATCGCGGTCCCGGTTCTCGTCTACCTGCGGCGGCGGGCCGCAGAGACGACCGATGAACGCCAGGGAACCGGCGCAGCGCCACGCGCGGCGTCCTGACGACGAGGTCTCCTCGGCTGTCGACGTCGCGCGGCCGGGTAACGTTTCGACCGTGGCAAACACTCACGGATCGCGCGCGTCCCTCGACAAGGATCCGCGCGAGGTCGCGTCCATGTTCGACGGAGTCGCAGCGCGCTACGACATCACCAACACCGTTTTGTCGTTCGGCCAGGACCGCGGATGGCGGCGTGCCACGCGGGCAGCCCTCGACCTGAAGCCCGGTGAGCGGGTCCTCGACCTCGCGGCCGGCACCGGGGTGTCGACCGTCGAACTCGGCCGCTCCGGAGCATGGGTCGTGGCCACCGACTTCTCCACCGGCATGCTCGAGGCCGGCGCCTTCCGGCAGGTACCGATGGTCGCGGGCGACGCGATGCATCTGCCGTTCGCCGACGACGTGTTCGATGCCGCGACCATCTCCTTCGGCCTGCGCAACGTCGCCGACCCCGACGCGGGACTTCGCGAGATCGCGCGCGTCGTGAAGCCCGGCGGACGCCTGGTGGTGTGCGAGTTCTCCACTCCCGTACGGGAACCGCTGCGCACGGTGTACATGGAGTACCTGATGCGCGCGCTGCCGCGCGTCGCGCGTGCCGTGAGCAGTAACCCCGACGCCTACGTCTACCTCGCCGAGTCGATCAGGGAATGGCCGGCGCAGGAAGAACTCGCGCGGCGGATCGGCGCGGCCGGATGGAACAACGTGAAGTGGCGGAATCTCACCGGAGGAATCGCGGCGCTGCACAGCGCGGTGCGCTAGGCGAGACAGCGCGGTGCGCTGGGCGAGCAGCGCATCGGGCGAACGGCACGTCAGGCGAACAGGGGCCGACGGTCCCATCGCATGGACATCCGTCCACTCATCCGCCACGCCCTCGCCACCAGGTCGGTGTCCTCCTCGGTCACCAGATTTCCCATCACGCGCACGGCGACGTTCATCATCGCGCGCGAGCGCATCGCGACGGGACCGGTCGTGGGCAGGAACTTCGGGACGGTGAGCAGGCCGGCGAGGCGTCGCGCGGTCGAGAAGGCAGCGCCGTAGTGCTCGCGAAGCAGCGCCGGCCACACGCCGGTCAGGTCGTGGCTGTCGAGAACCTCGGTGAGAAGGCGACCGCCCTCCAGTCCGTAGTCGATGCCTTCACCGTTGAGAGGGTTGACGCATGCGGCGGCGTCCCCGACGAGCGCCCAGTTGCCACCGGCCACTCCCGACACGGCACCGCCCATCGGCAGCAGCGCCGACGCGACCCGGGTCACCTCACCGAGGCCCCATTCGGCGCGCCGTTCGCCGGCGTAGAGGTCGATCAGGGGCCGCAGCGACCCCCGCGCGGGACGCGCGGCGGTGGCGAGCGTACCCACACCGATGTTGACCTCGCCGGTTCCCAGCGGGAACACCCAGCCGTAGCCCGGTTGCAGGGCTCCCGCATCGTCCCGCAGTTCGAGGTGCGAGGTGATCCAGGGGTCGTCGCTGCGCGTCGACGTGGCATATGCGCGGGCCGCGACGCCGTAGGCGGTGTCGCGGTGCCAGCGGCGTCCCAGCACCTTGCCGAGCGGTGAGCGCACCCCGTCGGCGACGACGAGGAGGCGGCACGACACCGTGCGGGGTCCGTCGTCGGTGCGGAATACCACGGAAGTCACGCGGTCGCCGTCACGCTCGACATCGACCGCCTTGGCGCCCTCGACCATGCGGGCGCCGGAGTCGAGAGCCACGCGGCGGATCCGGTCGTCGAGTTCCGTGCGCGGCACCGCGCTACCCATCGACGGAAACGAGGACTCCGGCCACGGCAGTTCGAATCGGCCGCCGAACCCTTCCAGGCGCAGTCCGCGGTTGACAGTGTGGGTCCGCAACCAGCCACCCAGGCCGAGCCGGTCCAGTTCCGCGACCGCGCGTGGGGTGAGCCCGTCGCCGCAGGTCTTGTCGCGCGGGAACCTGGAAGAGTCGACCAGCAGCACGTCGTGACCGGCGCGGGCCGCCCAAGCCGCAGCCGACGAACCGGCGGGACCGGCACCGACGACGAGAACATCGGTAGTGTCGGGAACGCAGGACCGGGATTGCCGCGGCTCTCTCGCGGAGTTTTCGCTCGCCACGCGTCCATCCTCTCAGGCACGACTTTGCCGCCTCGACGAGGTGGTGTGGTGGAGGAGCGGCTAGGTTCACTACCGTGAGGCCGAGGCGACAGAAGAGGATGGGTACGTCATCGTGAGCACTGAGGGGGCGGCTCGGACCGCCGGTCCGGCCGACGCGGTCTCGGACACAGTCGTCGCCGGTGTGGAACTGGGCGACCCGGATCTCGCGGCCAGCGTGCGCGGCGGTCTCGCCGATGTCGAGGCGTTGCTCGTCGAGGAACTGTCCGACGGCGAAGACTTCCTGACAGAGGCGGCGTTGCACCTCGCCAAGGCGGGTGGCAAGCGGTTCCGGCCCTTGTTCACGATCCTGACCGCGCAACTCGGCCCCAACCCCGCCGATCCGTCGGTCGTGACAGCCGCGACGGTGGTCGAACTCGTCCACCTCGCGACGCTCTACCACGACGACGTGATGGACGAGGCGACGATGCGACGCGGCGCACCGAGCGCGAACGTGCGCTGGAACAACAGCGTCGCGATCCTCGCCGGCGACTATCTCTTCGCCCACGCGTCCCGCCTGGTCTCCACACTCGGTCCGTCCGCGGTGCAGATCATCGCCGAGACGTTCGCCGAACTCGTGACCGGTCAGATGCGCGAGACCATCGGTGCACGCGAGGAACAGGACGAGGTCGAGCACTACCTGCGGGTGGTGTGGGAGAAGACCGGGTCGCTGATCGCGGCGAGCGGACGATTCGGCGGCACCTTCTCGGGTGGCGACGAGGAGCATGTCGCGCGGCTCGAGCGACTCGGCGATGCCGTCGGCACCGCGTTCCAGATCGTCGACGACATCATCGACATCTCCTCGGTCACGTCGGAGTCGGGTAAGACACCCGGCACGGATCTCCGCGAGGGTGTGCACACCCTGCCGGTGCTCTACGCGCTGCGCGAGAGCGGGCCCGACGCGGACCGCTTGCGCGAACTGCTCGTCGGGCCGATCGAAGACGAGGCGGATGTAGCCGAGGCGCTCGACCTTCTCGTGCGATCCCCGGGCATGGAAGCCGCCAAGCGGACGCTGGAGACCTACGCCAAGCGGGCGCACGCCGAGCTCGAGGCGCTGCCCCAGGGGCCTGCCAACGAGGCGCTGCGGCAACTCGTCGACTTCACCATCGCTCGGGTGGGCTGACCCCGGCCCGGCCCGGCCCGGCCCGCCCGGGCCCGTCACGGTGGAACCGGGACGCCCCGCCGTTCGTTGACCCGACGAACAGGCCACCGCCGTACGAACACGTACGGCCAGGGTGGGGGAGGAGCGTCACGTGCACGGGTATGCGAACCGTCTCAAGACGGTGGGGTTGCTGGTGGGGATGTCGGCGCTGATCGTCTTCATCGGCGCGTTGTTCCAGAATTCGACGATCCTGCTGATCTCTGTGGTGCTCGCCGTCGGTGTGAACGGGTACGCGTACTTCAACAGCGACAAGCTGGCGTTGCGTTCGATGCACGCGCAGCCCATCACCGAGGTGCAGGCCCCGGTGATCTACCGGATCGTGCGCGAGTTGGCGACGGCGGCGCACCAGCCGATGCCACGGTTGTACGTCAGTCCGACGAACGCCCCCAACGCGTTCGCCACCGGACGGAATCCACGTAACGCCGCCGTGTGCTGCACCAGCGGCATCCTCGAGATCCTCAACGAGCGCGAACTTCGTGCCGTGCTCGGACACGAACTGTCGCACGTCTACAACCGGGACATCCTGATCTCGTCCGTCGCCGGCGCCATGGCCGCGGTCATCTCCGGTCTCGCCAACTTCGCGTTTTTCGCGGGGGCATTCGGCGGTAACCGGGAGGGTGGCGCGAACCCGTTCGCGCTGCTGCTGGTCTCGTTGCTCGGGCCGATCGCCGCGTCCGTCGTGAAGCTCGCGGTATCGCGGTCCCGGGAGTATCAGGCGGACCAATCCGGTGCCGAACTGACGGGCGACCCGCTGGCCCTGGCGTCGGCTCTCCGCAAACTCGAGCGTGGCACGCAAGCCGCACCGCTGCCGCCCGAGCCGCAGCTAGCGGCCCAGTCGCACCTGATGATCGCCAACCCCTTCCGCACCGGCGACAGGATGAGCAGGTTGTTCTCCACGCATCCGCCGATGGAGGAGCGCATCGCCCGGCTCGAGAAGATGGCGGGCCTGCTGTGACGCACAGCCCTCGGTAACCACCCCTGGATACGCC
>JAEZDV010000320.1 GCA_023417985.1 Actinomycetes bacterium
CAACCGAGGTTGCGGCGACCGTGTGCGTTCCGGCGCGGGTGACGGGCCCCGGCCGGTCAGGTGGCGTCGGGGTCGATCGGAGGTTTCTCGTCGCGCGCGAGTGGCTTCGACAGGTTCGGCGTCGAGGGCGCGGACCCGTTGGACGGCGCGGACCCGTTGGACGGTGCGCCAGGTGACGATCCCAAGTCGTTGAACAGGGAGCTGTCCCCGTCCAGAAGATGTTTGGTGATGACGGCCTTGGGCGTCATGCCCCGCAGTTGGTTGAGCTCAGCGAGCGGCTGGCGGAAGTCGTCGAACTCCGGGCCCAGCTCTTCCTTCAGCTGATCCCGCGCTCCCGACGCGTAGTCGCGCACCTGTCGCAGCGACCTGGTCACCCAGGACACAGCACCTGGCAGCCTCTCGGGACCGAGCACCACGAGGGCCGCCACGAGGAGGACTACGAATTCACCCCAACCGATATTGCCGAACACGGGGTCAAGACTACGTGTTTCCTGCCGGAATTCAGCGCGAGCGGACCCAACTCACACCGGATGCGCAGCGCAGCAGCAACGGGTCAGTCCGATTCCGGGGTCACCTGGATGTCGACGAGCCGTCCGCTCCGGACGAGTTGCACCGTCACGGGCTGGTCGATCTCCTGGGCGTGCACCGCGACGACCAGCTCGTCGGCGCTGGTGACCTCGCGGTCGCCGACCCGCACGATCACGTCACCCTCGACGATGCCCGCGCGCTGAGCGGGGCTGTTGCTCTGTACGTTCGCCACCTCGGCGCCGCTCGCCACGTCGTTCACGACCGACCGCGCGTTGACGCCGATCTCGGGATGGCGCATCTCGCCGTTGCGGATGAGTTCGCCCACCACTTCGGTCACGTCGTCGATCGGGATCGCGAAACCGAGCCCGACGGAGCCACCGGTCTCGGATTTGATCGCGGAATTGATGCCGATGACGCGCCCTTCGATGTCGACGAGCGGCCCACCGGAGTTACCCGGGTTGATCGAGGCGTCGGTCTGCACGGCATCGATCACCGCATCGGTGTCGGTGCCCTGGCCGCTCAGTCGCATGGGACGGTTCAGCGCGCTGACGATGCCCCGGGTGACGGTCTTGCTCAGCCCGAGAGGGGAACCCACAGCCACGACGTCCTCACCGACCTGCACGTCCTCCGATCGCCCGAGTTCGGCGACGACCAGGTTGTCGACGTCCTTGACGGCGAGGACGGCGAGGTCCGTCTTGATGTCGCGTCCGACCACCGACGCCGGGACCTTCGTCCCGTCGTCGAACGTCACCTGGACCTTGGCGTCGGGATTCGTCGCTGCCATGGAGACGACGTGATTGTTGGTGACGATGTATCCGGCACCGTCGATGACGACACCGGAACCGGTCCCGGACTGGTCCCCCATCGTCACCTGGATCGACACCACCGACGGCAGCACCGCGTCCGCGACGCGCGCCACCGTTCCGGCGGGCACGTCCTCGTCGGCTGCGACCTGAGAAAGAGATACGCCGCGACTGGTGAGTGATCCGGTTTCGGAGGTTGCCACCGCGACCGCCAGCCCTCCCACCACGCCTATCACGAGAGCGAGGGCGGCGAGCGAGGCGAGGGCGCGCGGCTCGACGCGGTGATCGAACAGCACTTCCCGCAGAGTCAGTTTCGGTGCAGGCGGCGGATCTTCCTCGTCCTCCGGTTCGAGGGGCGCGCCGAGGCGGACGGCGGAGCCGGGATCACGCCACGGATCGGCGGGACCCGGGTCGTCGGCGGAGTCGTCCTCGGTCACCGAGGGTGGGCGTTGAAGTGTCTCGTCCGCGTCACCCTGCCGGCCGTATGCCTCGGCGAGGATCGCGTCGGTCGGCGGGGCCTGCCGGATCTCGGGTTCGGACGCGCGAACGCGGGGCGTCGCGCCGAAGGCACCGTCGGTCCCTTCGGGCCGGCCGAACACTCGTTCCGCAGCCGGATCGACGCGGGGCCGGTACACCGGTCGCGGATCGAGTCGCGGCGCATCGGCGGGACGCGCGATGGCGCCGTTCGCCTCGTCGGGCCACCCGTCCGAGGCGTCCGGCAAGTCGGTGCCGTCGTTCCTGCGTCGGCCGTTGTGCTCCACAGAATCCGCGGTCACGCGTACCCGTCTCCCCCGTGTAGGTCCGTCACACAGCCCAGTATCACCGATGGCGTCGGCTGCGCTGTGATCGCCCGGTCCATGACCGGCCGGGCTGCGGCTACGAACGCGTCGGTCACCGCTTGCGACGGATCGCCCACCGCCGCGCTGCGAACCACGTCTCGGACTGGGCCGACTCGACGTCGGGTGCCTGCGCGGCGCCCGCGGTCCGATCCGAACCGGGAGAATCGAATAGACAGCTCGGGATGCTGCAGAGCGCCCCCCGCAGCGAACTCGACATTTCGGGTGCGTGCTCGGCGGCGGCGCGGAGGGCGCGGCGCGCCTGCTGCTGCGCCTCGACTTCGGCGGCGCACTCGGGGCATTCGGACAGATGCTGCGCAGCGCGGAGGTACGGTGCCATCCGGAGTTCGCCGTCGACGTACGCGGCAACCGCCTCGCTCGCCAAGTGCTCCGTGGAACCGAACCTGCGAGGTGGCTGCACCATCGTCATCAAAACCTCCCGGCGGCTACCCCGCATCGACGCGAACGACTTCGGCCTTCCCATTCTCGCGCAGGTACTCGCGGAGTGCCTGGCGACCTCGGTGGATGCGACTTCGCACCGTCCCGAGTTTCACCCCCAGTGTGGCACCGATTTCTTCGTAGGACAGACCTTCGATGTCACAGAGCACCACCGCGGCGCGATACTCCGGACCGAGCGAATCCAGGGCGGATTGGAGGTCGGCGCCGAGTCGCGCGTCGTGGTAGATCTCCTCGGGGTTCGGCCCGTGGGCCGGTACCCGATCGTAGTCCTCGGGAAGCGCTTCCATCCGGATCCGGTTCCGGCGACGCACCATGTCGAGGAAGAGGTTGGTCGTGATGCGGTGCAGCCAGCCTTCGAAGGTGCCGGGCTGGTAGTCCTGCAACGAGCGGAACACGCGGATGAACGTGTCCTGAGTGAGATCTTCGGCATCCTGTGCGTTACCCGAGAGCCGGTACGCGAGGCGATAGACCCGATCGCCGTGCTCGCGGACGAGTTCGTCCCAGGACGGCATGGAGGCACGATCCCCGGTCGCGTCGAACACCGCGGTGCCACTCAGGTCTTCCATGGGGGATTCGTCGAACGGGACGGCGTCGGGCTGGAGATCGGTGCGGGGTTCGGGCATGTGGATCGCTGGATCCTCCTCTTCGGGACCGCTGCGCGGAACATCGGTGGAAAGTACAACATTCGGCCCGTAGGGTTTGTTCCCTGTCACACGGGCTCTGAAGGCCTCCACCGAAGTACCGAGTCCTGCCGATCCTTCGACTTCGTTGCCCAAGTCTTTCCTATCGGTATGTGCTCGGCGTATGAGTTACCTGAAACGAAGCTGAGAAAACATCGCCACATCCGTGCTCACATCTGCGAGCCTGCCCGCACAAACACCGCGGCGCGGATAGCCTCGGTCTCGTGCATACCGATGCAGATCGCATTTTGAACCACGCCGAGGACGTCGTCGTCGAGGACGAGCAGCTCGCCGTGGCCCGGGAACGCGCCGAGGACCTCGGCGCCGAGCCCGTGTCCCCCTCGGTGGGGGCTGCTCTCGCGATGTTCGCCCGCATGCTGGACGCGAGGACCGTGGTGGAAATCGGCACGGGTGCCGGAGTGAGCGGTCTGTGGTTGTTGCACGGCCTGCGCGAGGACGGCGTCCTCACGACCATCGACAGTGAACCCGAACATCAGCGCGCTGCCAAGCTCGCCTTCCGGGATGCCGGTGTCGTCGCCTCCCGCACCCGTCTCATCAACGGCCGCGCGCTCGATGTGCTGCCGCGGCTGGCCGATTCCGGGTACGACATGGTGTTCGTCGATGCGACGCCGTCCGACCACCCGCACTACGTGCGCGAGGGCGTCCGGCTGCTGCGGCCGGGCGGTGTCATCGTCCTGCACAACGCGTTGCTCGGCGGCCGCGTCGCCGACCCGTCCGCGCGCGACTCGACCGTGCTGGCGGTGAGGGACGCCGCACGGGCCGTCTCCGACGACGAGCGTCTGTCCCCCGTGGTGCTCCCCCTCGGCGACGGACTGCTGTGCGCGGTGCGGCTCAGCTGATTCTCAGATCCAGACGCCCTTGCCGATGGCGACGACGCCTCCACCACTGACCGCGAACCGTTTCCGGTCTCGTTCGAGATCGACGCCGATGATCTCGCCGTCGCCCACCACGACGTTCTTGTCGAGGATCGCGCGGCGCACCACGGCGCCCTTGCCGATCCGGACGCCCGGCATCAGCACGCTGCCTTCCACCGTCGCGCCGTCCTCGACCATGACGTTCGAGCTGAGCACCGAATTGCGCACGGTGGCAGCCGACAGGATGCTGCCCGCCCCCACGATCGACTCCTGCGCGAGACCACCCTGCACGAACTTCGCCGGCGGCAGGTTCTCGGCAGCCCCACGGATCGGCCAGCGCCGGTTGTAGAGGTTGAAGATCGGATGGACCGACACCAGGTCCATGTGCGCATCATAGAACGCGTCGAGCGTCCCGACGTCGCGCCAGTAGGCCCGGTCGCGTTCGGTCGCACCGGGAACGACGTTGTCGTTGAAGTCGTAGACGTGCGCGACGCCGTCGGCGACGAGCGCGGGAATGATGTCGCCGCCCATGTCGTGGTCGGAATCGGGGTTCTCGGAGTCGGCGCGCAACGCCTCGACCAGAACCTTCGTGGAGAACACGTAGTTGCCCATGGAGGCGAAGGTCACGTTGGGGTCGTCCGGGGTGCCGGGCGGATGCGCGGGCTTTTCGAGGAACTGCGTGATGCGTCCCTGCTCGTCGCTGTCGATGCACCCGAAGGCGAACGCTTCGCTGCGAGGAACCCGGATGCCCGCCACCGTTACGCCGGCGCCCGACTCGATGTGCTGGCGCACCATCTGCTCCGGATCCATCCGGTACACGTGGTCCGCGCCGAACACCACGATGTACTCGGGGTCCTCGTCGTAGACGAGGTTGAGCGACTGCAGGATCGCGTCGGCGCTGCCGGTGTACCAGCGCGGGCCGAGGCGCTGCTGCGCCGGCACCGGGGTGATGTACTCCCCGGTGAAGCCCGAGAGTCGCCAGGTCTGCGAGATGTGGCGGTCGAGCGAATGCGACTTGTACTGCGTGAGTACGCAGATGCGCAGGTAACCGGCATTGACCAGGTTGCTGAGCACGAAGTCGATCAGGCGATATGCGCCCCCGAAGGGCACTGCCGGCTTCGCGCGGTCTGCGGTCAGAGGGTAAAGACGCTTACCCTCGCCGCCGGCAAGCACGATTCCAAGCACATGTGGCTGGCTCCTCACACGCCCAACCTATCCGCCACCCCACACTGCCGCCAGCGAAGCGTGATCTCGGTCCCGCCTCAGCCGTGATTCCGGACCCCATCACATCCCGTCCGACCAGGCTAGATACCCCAGTGGGGTATAAGATCAGTGTTATGAACGACTCACTTCTCCCGGTGACCGAGACCACCGACGACGATTCCGGCACGTGCCACACCCACGGGTACCTCGGCGACAAGAAGAAGTACCTCGCGCGCGTCAAGCGGATCGAGGGACAGGCCCGCGGCATCCACCGCATGGTCGACGAAGAGCAGTACTGCATCGACATCCTCACCCAGATCGCCGCGCTGACCAGCGCCCTGGAGGGCCTCGCACTCGGATTGCTCGACGATCACCTGCGGCACTGCGTGGTCGACGCCGCGAAACGCGGCGGCGAGGAAGGCGAGGCGAAACTGGCCGAAGCATCGGCCGCGATCGCGCGTCTCGTCCGGTCCTGAGAGCCGTTCGCGCCCTGGGACGCACCGGATTGGCCGTAACTCCGGCGGCCCGATAGTTTGAGGCGATGCGGGTGGCGATGATGACGCGGGAATATCCGCCGGAGGTGTACGGCGGTGCCGGTGTTCACGTCACCGAGCTCGTGGCGCAACTCCGGAGACTGTGCACGGTGGACGTGCACTGCATGGGCGCTCCACGCGACACCGCGACGGTGCACATCCCCGACCCCGCGCTGGCGGGCGCCAACGCCGCTCTCACGACGCTGTCGGCAGAACTGCGCATGGCCCACGCGGCCGCGGGCGTCGACGTCGTCCACTCCCACACGTGGTACTCCGGCCTCGCCGGACATCTGGCCGCTGAACTGTACGACGTGCCCCACGTCCTCACCGCGCACTCGCTCGAGCCGCGTCGGCCGTGGAAGGCCGAGCAGCTCGGTGGTGGTTACCGGATCTCGTCGTGGTCGGAACGCAACGCCGTGCAGTACGCCGACGCGGTCATCGCGGTGAGCGAAGGCATGCGGCTCGACGTCCTGGACGCCTATCCCTTCGTCGATCCCGCCCGAGTGCACGTCGTGCGCAACGGCATCGACACGACCACATGGCATCCCGGGCCCGCCGAGGACGGTGCCGAGTCGGCGCTCGATCGCATCGGTGTCGATCCCGACCGCCCGATCATCGCGTTCGTCGGCCGCATCACCCGGCAGAAGGGCGTGGGGCACCTGATCGCCGCCGCACACCATCTCGCCCCGGAGATTCAGCTCGTGCTGTGCGCGGGAGCGCCCGACACCCCGGAGATCGCGGCGGAGACCGCACGCGCCGTCGCCGAACTCCAGGCGGCCCGCAACGGTGTGTACTGGGTTCAGGAGATGCTTCCCGTCGAGTCCATCCGGGAAATTCTCTCTGCCGCACGCGTGTTCGTGTGCCCGTCCGTCTACGAGCCGCTCGGCATCGTCAATCTCGAGGCCATGGCCTGTGAAACCGCCGTGGTCGCGTCCGACGTCGGCGGTATCCCCGAGGTCGTCCAGGACGGCGTGACGGGCGTTCTGGTGCACTACGACTCCTACGAGCCGCAGGAGTACGAGCGGGCGCTCGCAGCGGCTCTCAACGACGTTGCCGGCGATGCCGCACGTGCCGCGGAGTACGGCCGCGCCGGCCGCGACCGTGCGATCTCCGAGTTCTCCTGGGCGCAGATCGCCCGCCAGACCCTGACGGTCTATCAGGACGTGGTCAGCCGCCGCTGAGGGTGGAGTGCGCGTCGGGCACGGAAGGAGTCACGTCGTCCCGCCGTGTCCACGTGGAGACGACGACGGACACGGTGACGTCGAAGGGGTCCGGAAGCGCAGCCAGCAACGCGCTGCGGTCCGCAGAGGTCAGATGATGCGCGGACGGGCCCATTCCGGCCAGTTGCGCGAGTGCGGGACGCGGCAGCGCCACGGAGAACTGCACCGGTGTACGCGCTGTGCGCTCGAACAGGCCCGACAACGCCGCCGACAACCGTTCGGTCTTGCGGTCGTCGACGCTGACCATGCCCGGCAGCGACACGAGTTCGCGCAGGTGTTCCGTGGTGGGCGACGCGACGACGAGCGCGCCACCGGGCACGAGAACACGATGGCTCTCGGCAGCGTTCCGGGGCGCGAACACCGACAGCACGTGGGTGAGCGAACCCGACTGCACCGGCAGTTGCCGCCACACGTCGGCGAGCACCGAGCCCGCACGTGGGTGGGAACGCGCGATACGCCGGACCGCGGGTTTGGACACGTCCAGGCCGATGCCGCGGGCGCCGGGCAGGGCGTCGAGCACGGTTTGGAGGTACTGGCCGGTTCCGGCGCCGACTTCGAGAATGCGGGGATCGTCCTCCGCAGCAGTGCTGCACGCCGACGCCACCGCATCGCGGACGGCGTCGTAGTACCCCGCACCGAGGAAGTCTGCACGCGCGGCGATCATCTCGGCGGTGTCACCGGTGAACGGCGTGGCGGTGCCGGTGAGAAGGGAGACGTAGCCCTGGCGCGCGACGTCGAAGCTGTGCCCGAATTCGCACAGCACGGTGGAGCCGTCGAGGTCCATCGCACTGCTGCAGTGCGGGCACGCGAGGAGGTCGATCACGGTGTCGAGCACGGGAGCTCCTCACCGATACCCGGTACGGACAGCTCCGGACCCCGCGCGCCGAGGAGCGCGGGGCCCGGGTTGCCCGAAGAGGGGCCGATCAGCTGGTGACACTCTTGAGTTCGTCGCCTAGGGCCGCAGCCTCTTCCGGCGTGAGCTCGACGACCAGACGTCCGCCGCCCTCGAGTGGAACCCTCATGACGATTCCTCGTCCCTCTTTGGTTGCTTCGAGGGGACCGTCCCCGGTCCGGGGCTTCATGGCCGCCATCCTCTGCTCCCTCCAAATCTGCACCCGACCGCCGGGCGCGTGGGTTACCGTGTGGTTGCACCACCGACCTCGGTGATGCGCGCCATCCCATTCTTCCCTATTGCGGAATGCGCCGGGTAGCTGACTCCGCAGTAAGCCCCGGTCATGGCCTGTCGAGCGCCTTCGCGACCCAGCATCCGGACACGTGATCATCGACCATTCCGGTCGCTTGCATCAGTGCATATGCAGTGGTGGGGCCCATAAAACGCAGTCCGAGACGCTTCAGCTCCCGAGCCATCGCGGTCGACTCCTCGGTAACCGCCGGAACGAATTCGACACTTTTCGGACGTCGCGCGCGCCGCGGCGGGGCGAACGACCAGAGCAGAGTGTCGAGGTCGGTCGGCAGCTCCAGAATCGACCGTGCGTTGGCGATCGTGGCCTCGATCTTGCGGCGGTTCCGGATGATGCCCGCGTCGCCGAGCAACCGTTGTACGTCGGCCTCGGTGAAGCGCGCCACGGCGTCGACATCGAAGCCCGCGAAGGCGCTCCGGAACGCCGGGCGCTTGCGCAGGATGGTCAGCCACGACAGGCCGGACTGGAAGGCCTCGAGCGCGATCCGTTCGAACAGTGCATCGCGACCGTGCAGCTCGCGTCCCCACTCGGTGTCGTGATAGTCGCGGTAGACCGTGCTGCCGGGACGGTCCACCGCCCACGGGCACCGCACGAGGCCGTCGTCGGTCACGACTCCTCCGGTCGGTCGGCAGCCGGTTTCTCACCGGCCGGGCGCTCGACCGTGGGGTACTCGACGGTGTGGTGCTCGACGGTGTGCTGCTCGTCGACTCGCCGTTCGACGACACGCACTTGCTCGGTGGGAGCGTCCGCGTCGGGCTCGACGGGCCCTTCGCTCTCGGCACCGGAGGCGTCGTCGGGGGCGGCCACCGGGCCGGGCGCCGGCACGGTCTCGTCGCCGGTTCGCGCGAGTTCGGCCCGCAACTCGTCGATCTCGCGGGCGAGCCGGTCGAGTGCCCAGTCGACCTCGCTCATCTTGTAGCCGCGCCACGTCTGCTGGAAGCGGAGGTCGCGGACGTCGGTGCCTGTGACATCGGTGGCCGGGAGCACGGTCGCGGTGGTGCCGGGCGGGATGGGTGCGAGAACCTCGCTCCGGCCGAACACCGACGACGCGATGAAGAACAGCACGGCGGCGACGACCACCATGACGACCACGTACAGAAGAACCGTCACCATGCACCGATCTTGGCACGGCCCCGGCGCGGGGCGCGGCGGGGGGGGGGGGGGGGG
>JAEZDV010000324.1 GCA_023417985.1 Actinomycetes bacterium
TCCCGCAACGACGCGAACCCGAGACGTGCTTGTGTGCTTCCGGTCACACCCCGAGGGTAGCCCCACTCAGGGCGTCACGGAAGCATCCGCGCGGGTGCGTTCGGCCCGGTTTCAGCTGTCCAGGAGCGTGTCCCCCGGATAGCCGTCCGGACCGAAACCGGGCGGCACGACGAACACCGCGGACCCGATCGGAGTGATCCACAGATTGAGCGCGTCGTGCTCGGCGAGGCGCTGCTGCACGGGGACGAACTGCCGATCCACATCGGCCTGGAAAGCGGCGAACAGCAACCCCGCCCCGTCGTCGTCGTAGTTGTATCCCCGACGCAGAAACTGCTCGTCGGCAGTCCTCGGGCGCGCCCTGGCAACATGCGACTCCGGAGGAATGATCGGAATCCCGTACCTGTCTGTGGCGTCGAAATCCGCGTCGTCGTGCTCCTCGGTGCCCGTGAGCGGGGCGCCGTTGGACAGAGTCCTGCCGACGGTGAGTTCGCGCGCGGGCCGGTCGAGTTCGTCCCACGTGTCGAGTTCCATCCGGATCCGGCGGAACACCAGTGACGTGCCGCCGCGAAGCCACTCCGGGTCGCCCTGGTTCCACACCTGCCGGTCGAAATCCGGACCGCCGGGTGCCGGATTGACGGTGCCGTCGACCTGACCCATCAGATTCCTCATGGTCATCCCGTCGGGCCTGGTGCCCACGGCATGCCGGAATCCCCGCTGAACCCAGCGCACCGACGCCAGCGACCGCACGCTCTTCGTCAACGTGCGGGTCGCGTGGGACACCACCACGGGATCGTCGGCGCAGACCTGCAACACCAGGTCACCGCCCGACCAGCGGTCTTCGAGGCGGTCCACCGCGAACGGCGGCAGGGGTCGCAACCAGGACGGCCGGCGCTCGGGCATGCCGGCGACATCGAATGCCGCAGGCCCGAAACCGACCGTGATCGTGAGGCGAGCCGGGTCCACTGCCAGTTCGGGCTCGGTGTCGCCCAAAGCGGGCCGTCCGGCCGCGAGACGCCGGATGTCCTCGGCCCACACCTTCATGATCCCGGTCAGCCCGGCGCGGTCGAGTCCGTCCGCCAGATCGAGTGCGACGAACGACGCGAACGCCTGCGGCGGTGTCTCGATACCGGCTTGGTGAACGCCGTGGGGATCGACGGTCGCCGAACCCATCCGCTCCGGAGTCCGGGAAGCGACCGCTGCGCCGCCACCGGCCGCGGCGAGTCCGGCGGCACCGACTGCCACCAGACCGCCGCCGAGCAGGCGGCGCCGGCTCAGATCAGCCACCGTGGCCCGATCCCTCGGTCGCCGGTTCGTACTCTTCCTGCGCTCCCGCGAAGTCGCGGACCTGAGCGGTGAAGTCCTTCGTCGAACCGTCCTCGAACTCGAGCGTGAACGTCACGTCACTGCCGGGTGTGATCGGCTCGAGGATGCCCAGGAGCATCAGGTGGTCGCCGCCGGGCGCGAGGGTATGGGTGCTCTCGGCACCGACCACGAGGCCGTCTGCCATTTCGCGCATGACCATCGCGCCTCCCTCGGCCGGAGCCATCTCGTGCAGTTCGGTGCGGTCCGCGCTCGGGCTCGACGCCGCGACGATGTGCACGTCGCTCTCGCCGGTGTTCTCTAGCTCGGCGAAGGCGCCTGTCATGCCCTCGTCGGCTGCCTTGACCCATGCGTCGGATACGACGATGGTGTCCGCCGAGGTCGTCGCGCTGTCATCGGCTCCGCACGCGGCGAGGACGGAGGCCGCAGTCACGGCTGCAGCGAGGATCAGAGTGGTGCCACGGAATTTCGTCATGATTGCTCCAAGTGTCAGGTGTGCGCGCAGGCGCGCGCCGATCGCCGGCAGAGGCGGCGATCGCGAGAGAGAAGTGTCAGACCGTGACGAAGGGTGGACCGCGCGGCGTGGGCCCCGCGAGCGCAAGCTGTGGACGCAGAACCGGGGGCCGGTATGTGACAGGCATCGCCGCGGCCGGGCGTAGCGGGGTGAACACCCATCCACGCGGGACGAGGCGGTCGAGGGCGCTCAGCGCGCGAGCGCAACCGCGCTCGGCCCCGCGCACGAGTACCGCCGCGACGCCGACCGCCACCGCGTGTGCCGCGAGCATGCGCGCTTCCGGAGCATGGAGGTGGCCACCGGCGGCAGTGTCGCCGGCCGAAAGCGCCAGGTGTCCGAGGACCTGCCCACCTGCGAGAAGAGCGATGAGGGGAAGCCTGGTCCCGCCGGCCGCGATCCCGACGACGACGGCTGCTGCGAGAAGGAACGTGATCGCAGTATCGCCCGGGTACCCGCCACCGGCGATCGCGTGGGCCGCAATGCTCACCGCTGCGGAGGTGCCACCGGCGAAGCCACCGCGCAGGCGCGCAAGCAGTCTCGGTTCGTGTGGCACAGGGTGCATGGTACGCCGAATACTACCGACTGTCGTACGCGCTCCCCCGTGCAGCATCAGCCGGCCCCGGGACCGGATGTTCCACGTGAAACGTGTGGTCACAGGGGTGACGCCGGGCCGTCCCGGAGCAGAGACATGCGGCAGGTGGAACAGGCGGGGGTGAATACAGAAAAGGCACCTCCCGTTTTCCCGGAAAGTGCCTTTTACCTGTTCGTTCTGTTGTGGAGCCTAGGAGATTCGAACTCCTGACATCTGCCTTGCAAAGGCAGCGCTCTACCAACTGAGCTAAGGCCCC
>JAEZDV010000338.1 GCA_023417985.1 Actinomycetes bacterium
ACGCACGCTTGGGCGGCCGTGTGGCTGCCCGCCGGCACCAGGCTGGACTTCGCCCCCACGAACGATCAACACGGCGCCGAGCGGTACACGACCGTGGCGTGGGGACGCGACTATGCCGATGTGTCCCCGCTGCGCGGCGTGATCTACACCGAGGCGCAGGACAGCACGATCGAGGTGTCGGTCGACGTCGCACCGGTCGAACCCGGAGCCTGACGTGGCGGGGATCTGCTCGATCCCGGCGGCCGGAGGTCGAGGGCGCCCCGGAATGTCCGGTGCCCGCAGAACTGCCGCGCGACACGCCCGGAGGTCGGCGAAAACGTGAGGTTCGGGGCAAATCGGACCTGCTTCTTCGGGGGTTGCCGGCGAAGGTCCTGAAAGCTCGGGGTCTTCTGCGCGCCCATTCTGTGACCGGAAACCTGTAGATTGGTCGGTGATGACTGCAACATTGGCAGACCCCGTGTCAGAGGTAGTGCATGCAGCCGAACAGCTGCTCACTCGACGTACCGGAGCGCCGGTCAAACTGGCGGATCCCGTCGACCTCGGAGGCAGTGGCCGGTCTGTCGTTCTCCGGGTGCGGGTGGCGGCGAACCCGTTCTCGTTGCCGCGCACCCTCGTACTCAAGCAGGTACCGCCCTCGCGCGGCGCAGGGCACGTCGACTTGCACGGGTCGGCGACCGACGAGCAGATCGCGTTCCTCCGGGAAGCCGTGTCGTATCAATTCGCGACCGCGCTGGCGAAGGATCACCGCCCCGGCGCGGAACTGCTCGCCTACGACTTCGAGGCCCGGCTGCTGATTCTCAGCGATCTCGGCGATGCCACTCCGCTCGCGACCCTGCTGCGCAGCAGCGACAGCGAGACCGTCGCCAACACGCTCATGGCGCTGGCGCAGGCTCTCGGCCGGATGCATGCCGCGACGGTGGGGCGCGAAGAGGATTTCGCCGCACTGCTGCGTCGCGCCGATGTGACGGACGTCGCGGACATGGTGTCGGAGCAGGCGATCGACGCGGTCCGGGGTGTGCCCGAACTGCTGGCCGCCGACTTCGGGCTCACCGTCCCCGATTCGGTCCGGGAACGAGCCGAGCGAGCGGCGAAACTGTTCACCGGTGGTCGTCACCGCGCTTTCAGCCCGTCCGACCTGTGCCCTGACAACATCGTCGTCGGCGACGACGGCGTGCAGTTCCTCGACTACGAGTGGGGAGGTTTCCGCGACGCGACTCTCGACATCGCGTTCGCGCTGACCTCCTTCCCGCTGTGCGTGTGTGCGGTGCCCATGACCGTGGAACGGGTGCGCGAGATGGCCGATGCATGGCGCGCCGAAGTGGTCGGCATGTGGCCCCATCTGGCCTACGACGAGGTGCTCGCCGAACGTCTTCTCGACGCGCAACTGGCGTGCGTCTGGCTCAGTACCCACCTTTTTCTGCCCGAGGATCACGCCCGCATCGCTTCGGTGCGGGAGCACGAACTGTCCGTGCCGCGCATCGAGGCGCTGCGTTCGCGCTGGATGCTGCTCGCCGACTTCGCTGCCGATACGGGTCACGACGATGTCGCCGGACACGCGCGCGCCGTGCTGGAACAACTCGAGGCACGCGAGGCTGCCTGACCTGTACGGCCTTACGGCTGCCCGGTCTCGAACGGCGCGTACAGAATCGGGCCGACAGGCTCGACCCGCGCACTTCCGTCACCCACGCGGAAGCCCGCAGCCCGCCGGGCACCGGTCGCCGGGTCGGTGCGATCGTCGAGGAAGAACCACTCCATCAGAGCCGCGTCCGGAGTGACCTCGAGGACGCCGTAACCGTGGGAATCGAGTTCGACGAACCGCACATGCCGGTTCGTCGACCGAACGACCTCCTCGAGAGCCGGGGACGCCGAACGCGGCGGCACCCCGAGCAACTCGTCGATGTTCGCCGACGTCACGGAGGGAACCACGAACTCGGTTGCGACGGTGCCGGCACCGGGATAGTCGGCCGCGTTTTCGGGGATGTCCGACGCCCACGACGTGTGGATGTCGCCGGTCAGAAACACGACGTTGCGGCGCCCCGCACCGCGGATCGCATCCAGTACGCGCTGGCGGTCCGCCGGGTACCCGTCCCACTGGTCGGTGTTGAAGGGAATCCCGTTGGAGGGCACACCGAGAAGGGTGGTCAGCGCACGGGTGGTACGCGCATCGAGGGGCGGCAGCAGAACCGGTGCGAACATCACCGAGTTACCCACCAGTTGCCAGCGCGTCGGGGAACTCACCAGACCCGTGGTGAGCCAGGCCATCTGGTCCTGGCCGGTCATGGTACGTCCAGTGTCGTCGACACTTCTCCCGTCGAGCGGCCGGGACTGCTGACTGCGATAGGTGCGTAGATCGAGCATGGACAATTCGGCAAGGTCACCGAAACGGAGTCGCCGGTACAACCGGTCGCCCTCCATGCGGACGGGCATCCATTCGCCGTACGCCCGGACCGAGGCGGCTTTGCGCGCTGCCCAGTCGCCCCCCGACGCCGGATCGTGGTTCTCTGCGCCACCGGACCAGGCATCGTTCGCAGACTCGTGATCGTCCCAGACCACGATCCACGGCACCTGGGCATGCAGTCGCTGCAGATCCGGGTCGGTCTTGTACTGGCCGTGCCGCATCCGGTAATCGGCGAGACTGACGATCTCGTGTGCCGGAACGTGCCTTCTCACCTCGTTTCCGCTGGACACCGGGAACTGCCCCGCCGCGTACTCGTACAGATAGTCCCCGAGGTGGATCATCGCATCGAGGTCGCCGCGGGCGGCCAGATGCCGATACGACGAGAAGTACCCGCCTTCCCAGTCGGCGCAGGACACGACGCCGAGCCTCAGCCCGGCGACGTGCGCGTCCGGGCTCGGCGCGGTGTGGGTGCGACCCGTCGGAGACACCACGCCGCCGGAAACGAAGCGGTAGTAGTAGTCGGTGCCCGCGGCGAGTCCGGCCGCATCGACCTTCACGGTGTGATCGGTCGCCGTGGTTGCGGACACCGATCCCGAGGCGACCGTGTCGGTGAAGTCGGCGTCGCGCGCGATCTGCCACTGCACTGTCGTGGCCGGCCCGACGCCGGAGCCGGGAACCGCGTCCGGAACGGGCGTCACCCGGGTCCAGAGGATCACCGCATCGGGAAGCGGGTCGCCGGAGGCGACGCCGTGGGCGAAGACCGGGGAGGCCGCAGACGCGCCGGGAGCGGTCGCGGCGGCGACGGCGGAGGTGCCGGCAGCGACCGCACCGGCACGAAGGAGTGTTCGACGCGTCACACGAGGAAGGGGCACGAGGACGATCTGACCACGACAAGCGTCGCGATTCGGGGCAAACGGCGGATATGCACCCAAAAGTCACCCCTTGTTCGCCGCGGACCGCGCCCGCGACGGTCGGCGCGGGCTTGTAGCGTCGGAGTCGTGAGTGACGTATTAGGGGCGGATGATGCC
>JAEZDV010000357.1 GCA_023417985.1 Actinomycetes bacterium
CACGAGGCTGCGGCGCGCGGCCGAGCTGAGCCCCGGCCAGGCGGACCGCAGGCGGCGCCTGTCGCAGGCCGCGTACATCGCTGCGTGGGTCGCGGGCCACCTGGAGGTCTCGCACGAAATCATGCGCGAGGTGGACGGCGACCCCGCGGCCCGATCGCTCTCGTCGGCTGCGACCGCCAGCTTTCTGGCGCTGGTCACGAACGGTGATGCCGACACGGCCCACACGCTCCTGATGAAGGCGATCGAGCAGGTCCCGACCCCGTCCGCCCTGCCAGAAGACGAGCTGGAGAACGCGCTTTTCACCCTCACGCTTGCCAGCCTGTTCTCGGCCCGAGAGGAGCACTGGCAACCCCTGGTGGACGTGCTCGCCGTGCTTCCCGAAGCACCGCCCACTGCCGCGGCATCCCTGGGCCGCCTCTACCACGACCTCGGCTCCGTCACCGACGACATGCTGCGCCACCTGGACGAGGAGATCTCACGGCTGAAGGACCGGACCGACGCCGACATGATCATCCGCACCGCTCTGGTGGCCGAGTACTTCGGTCTGCTCCCGGAGTGTCGCGAGGCCCTGCTTCGGGTCATATGCGACGACGGAGCGATGGGGGCGAGCATGCCGGGCCTGATCTTCGTTGCCGTCGACTATCTCCACGCCGGCCGGTGGCAGGCGGCGGCCGACGCCGCGGCCGAACTGATCACGTTGTGCGAGGAGACGGGCTACCCCCTGTTTGCTCAGGTGGGGCACTACATCGCCGCGGTGGCAGCGGCAACGTGCGGTGATGTCGACGTGTGCCGGGAGCACTGCCGGAACATCTGGGATTGGTCGGGGCCCAGGCGGCTGCGGCGGCTGGAGAACCACGCCCACCAAGCCGCGACCCGGGCTGCCCTCGGCAGCGCCGACTTCGAGACGGCCTACCGGCACGCCACAGTGATCTCCGCCCCGGGTGTGCTACCGCCCTTCAAACCCGATGTGCTGCTGTTCGCACCCGACCTCGTCGAAGCTGCCCTGCGATCCGGGCGGCACGCGGAAGCGCGACAGCACGCGGAAGCCATACGCGACGCCGACGTCGGCCGTCTGTCGTCGCGCTTGTCGCTGACGGTCGCTACGGTCACGGCGATGACATCGGCTCCCGAGGACATGGCCCGGTGTTTCGAAGAGGCACTGGGACTTCCGGGCTCCGAACAGTGGCCCTTCGAGGTCGGCCGCCTTCAGCTGGCGTACGGCGAGGCGCTGCGTCGTCAAGGACTCAACCGTGAGGCCCGGACGCAGTTGACTTCCGCCCGCAGACACTTCGAGGAACTCGGGGCACGCCCGTGGGAGGCACGCGCCGCAGCGGAACTCCGGGCCACCGGGATCACGCGGGCCACCCGGGGCAAGGCGGGGGAAGCCCTGACTCCGCAGGAGCTGGAGGTCGCCGGGCTGGCGGCGACAGGGTTGTCGAACCCACAGATCGCAACGCGCCTGTTCCTGTCGCCGCGGACGGTGTCGTCCCATCTCTACCGGGTGTTCCCGAAGCTGGGCATCACCTCACGCGCCGAGCTGCGCGACGCCCTGGACGCTCTGTCTTCCAAGCCACCGGCCGAGCTGTAGTGCTGCCGCGGCCATGTCCTGAGCGATCCGCCGACCGGATATCAGTCAGCTGACGGAAGCTGTAGGCACGATGACTGGGCCATTCTCATGGAGTCAGCGAATCGCCCGGCATTCGGGCAAGACCATGAGGAGTGGACCATGCCCTTCGTCACCACCGCCGACGGAGCCGAAATCTTCTACAAGGACTGGGGCTCGGGCCGGCCGGTCATGTTCCACCACGGCTGGCCGCTGAGTTCCGACGACTGGGACGTCCAACTGCTGTTCCTCGTCGCTCGGGGCTACCGCGTCATCGCCCACGACCGCCGCGGACACGGGCGTTCCGCCCAGGTCGGGCACGGGCACGACATGGACCACTACGCGGCCGACGCCGCGGCCGTGGTGGCGCACCTCGACCTGCGTGACGTCGTGCACGTCGGCCACTCCACCGGCGGCGGAGAGGTAGCCCGGTACGTCGCCCGACACGGTGCCGGCCGAGTCGCCAAAGCCGTCCTCATCGGAGCGGTTCCTCCCCTCATGGTCCGGACGGAATCGAATCCTGGAGGACTGCCGATCGAGGTCTTCGACGGCTTCCGCGACGCCGTCGCCACCGACCGCTCCCAGTTCTACCTCGACATTGCGTCCGGTCCGTTCTACGGGTTCAACCGCCCGGGCGCGGACGTGTCCCAGGGTGTCGTCTGGAACTGGTGGCGCCAGGGGATGGCCGGTGGTGCGGAGGCGCACTACAAAGGGATCAAGGCGTTTTCGGAGACCGACTTCACCGACGACCTCCGCGCGATCGACGTGCCCACGCTTTTCATGCACGGGGACGACGATCAGATCGTTCCGATCGCCGGCTCCGCCGAGTTGGCGGTGACGTTGGTCGAGAACGCGAGGCTGAAGGTCTACCCGGGGCTATCGCACGGCATGTGCACCGTCAACGCCGAGACCATCAACACCGACCTCCTCGACTTCCTCGAGAGCTGACACCGACTCGGCCCCTGCACACGGCTCATCGGCACGCTCCGGAATACAGCACCAGCACTTCGCGGCGAGACCCTTCACGGGTGAATCTCACGCCGAGACGCCGCTCGATCACGCCCCGGTCGCGGGGCGCCACAGAACCCGCCCCAAGATCGGGGCGCCATCGAAAGGGAAGACTCCATGTCCTACACCAACCTGCGCAACTTCTACGAGAGCTACGTCGACGCGCTCAACGCGCGCGAGTTCGACCGGATGGACGAGTTCGTCCACGAATCCATCATCATGCACAGCGAACCGAGCACCCGCGCGGCCCTCGTTGCACAGTTGAACAGCATCGTCGACGCGGTCCCCGATTTCCACTGGGAGATCAAGGAACTCGCCATCAACGGCGACAGCATCGCCGTCCGGGCGATCAACACCGGTACCCCCACAAAGGAGTGGCTCGGGGCAGCTCCCACCGGCAAGTCGATCGAGATCGTCGAGTACGCCATCTACCGGGTCCTCGACGGAAAGTTCCTGCACATGTCGGCCGTCCACGACGCCGAGGCCATGCAAATGCAGCTCGCAGGCTGACCTGGTCGGACCCGGCCGACGCTGAGTCCTGTGCGATCG
>JAEZDV010000046.1 GCA_023417985.1 Actinomycetes bacterium
CGGTGTCCTGGTTGGCCGCGATGACGATCCACATGTCGTCGGCGGTCCGGTAGAGGTTCGACGGGGCAATACCCTCGAGGCGGGTGCCCGACGGGCCCCGCACGACACCGGCAGCGTCGTAGTCGGGGAGCACGGACTCCTGGACGGCGAAGCACGCTTCGGTGAGCGCGACGTCGACGACCTGTCCCCGTCCCGTCCGCTCGCGGCTCAGCAGTGCCGCGAGCACCCCCTGCACGGCGAACATGCCGCCGAGGGTGTCGCCGAGGGACAGCGCCAGACGCGGTGGTGCCTGGCCGGGATAACCGTTGAGGTGCCGCAGACCGCTCTCCGCCTCGGCCACGGATGCATACCCGGCGTGCCCGGCCTTCGGGCCGGTCTGCCCGTAGCCGGACACGCGGGCGAGCACCAGACCGGGGTTGATCTCGGAGAGCACGTCGTACCCGAGGCCCCACTTCTCGAGGGTGCCGGGGCGGAAGTTCTCCACGATGACATCCGATTCCGCGACCAGCCGCCGGAACAGTTCCTGCCCCTCGGGCGACCGCAGGTCGAGGGTGATGCACCGCTTGTTGCGTGCGTGCACGGTCCAGAAGAACCGGTGGCCGTCCCGCTCGCCCTGCCCCCAGGTACGCAGCGGGTCGGGCCGGGCAGGATCCTCGATCTTGATGACGTCGGCGCCCATGTCGCCGAGGAGTCGCCCGGCGAACGGACCGGCGATCAAGGTGCCCAGCTCGAGCACCCGGATGTCCGCGAGCGCACCGGATCCGCTTGCGTGCCGGGCCGATTCGTTCGGTGTCCGCGATTCGTTCCGTGTCGCCGATTCGTTCCGTGCCACTGCGTCCCCGGTTGTCACTGCGTACCTTTTCCTTCGAGTCAATAGCCGAGGTGAACCGTCTTCTCCTCGGTGAACGCTTCGAGACCACTGCGGCCGAGTTCACGCCCGATACCGCTGGCGTCGCGCCCGCCCCAGGGTAACGCCGGGTCGGGTACTCCCCAGCCGTTGACCCACACCGTGCCGACCCGCAACCGGGGGATGACGCTGTGCACCGTCGACAGGTTCTGGCTGAAGATGAACGCGTTCAGTCCGTACTTGGTGGTGTTCGCGAGCCGGACCGCTTCGTCGGTGGTCTTGAACGTGATGACGGTGGCGACCGGGCCGAAGATCTCCTCCTGAGCGATGGTGAGATCGTTCGTGCCGCGGAACACGGTGGGCTCGACGAAGAACCCCCGGTCGCCGACGCGCGAGCCGCCGGTGACCAGTTCGGCACCCTCACTGCGCCCCTTCTCGATGTAACCGAGGATGCGGTCGAGTTGTCTGCGGTTGACGATGGTCCCCTGCGTGGTGGCCGGGTCGAAGGGATCCCCGACGACGGCATTGCGCGCGAAGTCGACGAGTCCGTCCACCACCTGGTCGGCGATGGACTCGTGGACGATCACCCTTGTGCCCGCCGCGCACACCTGTCCCTGGTGGTAGAAGTTGCCCATCGCGATCCACGGCAACGACGCCTCGAGATCCGCGTCGGGGAAGATCAACTGCGGTGCCTTGCCGCCCAGTTCGAGCGTGACCTTCCGGAACTTCTCACCCGCGAGCGACGTGATCGTCTTGCCCACCGCCGGACTGCCGGTGAACGTGATCTTGTCGATGCCGGTGTGCGATGCGAGCGCAGCACCTGCCTCCGCCCCGAGACCGGTGACGACGTTGAACGCACCGTCGGGCACACCCGCCTCGGCGAGCAGGTCCGCGAGCCTGAGGGTCGCCAGTGAGGCGTCCTCGGCAGGCTTGACCACCACGGAGCATCCGGCGGAGAGCGCAGGCGCGACCTTCCACGCCGCGACCACGGTCGGGTTGTTCCACGGCGTGACCGCCCCGACCACACCCAGCGGCTGCCGGAGCGTGAATCCGAAACGATGCTGCGGCCCGACATCCGGAAGGATCATCGCTTCTCCGGCGATCTTGTCGGCCCAGCCCGCGTAGTGACGGAACGACGCCGCAGCCGCAGGAATGTCACCGGCGACGGTGTCGGCGTAGAGCTTTCCCATCTCCGTCGTTTCGAGCGCGGACAGCTCGGGCGCGTGCTGCTCGATGAGATCTGCTGCGCGGGTGAGGATCCGCCCGCGCTCGGCGCCCGACATGCGCGACCACGCCCCCGACTCGAACGTCTCGCGTGCTGCCGCGACGGCGGCATCGACGTCGGCAGCGCTGCCCGCCGCCACCTCGGCGACGATCTCCTCGGTCGCCGGGTTGACCGACGTGAAATGCGCACCCGATTGCGCCGGCACGGTGCGTCCTCCGATGCGCAGACCGGAATCGGGAATCGTCGGATTTGTGGAGGCGGGAGCGGATAGATCTGTCATCGGGACTCCTCGGGAGAAGGTGGGGTGAAGCGTCGGCTGATCCCGGACCACGACGCGTCGTAGTCCGTCTGGCGGTGAGCACAGTGGTGCGCGGTGTCGGTCACGGTGAGCGCCAACCGCGTCTCGAACATGAACGACAGCGTGTTCTCGAGCTTGACGGGCTTCAGGTCGGCCGCGGTCGCCAGATCGAACGTCTCCAGATCGGGGCCGTGCGCACCCCATTGGTTGTGGAGCGACGCGCCGCCGGGAACGAACCCCTCGGCCTTGGAATCGTGCCGTCCCCGTACCAATCCCATGAACTCGGTCATGACGTTGCGATGGAAATGCGGTGGCCGGAAGGTGTGCTCGGCGACGACCCAGCGGTCGGGGAAGACACAGAAGTCGACGTTCGCCTGGCCGGGTATCGGCGTCGGTGACGTCAGGACTGTGAAGATCGACGGATCCGGATGATCCCAGCCTGCGGTGGTCATGGCGTTGAACAGGGACAGATCGTATTTGCAGGCACCGTGCGTGCCGTGCCACGCGACGACGTCGAGCGGCGAATGATCGAGTTCCGTCGCCCACAAGTGGCCACCGAACTTGTTCACCAGTTCGACCGGACGGCTCACATCCTCGTACCAGGCGGTGGGATAGAGGAAGTCGCGGGCATGCGCGAGACCGTTCGCACCGATGGGGCCGAGTTCGGGTAGCGCATAGGGCGATCCGTAGTTCTCGCAGATGTACCCCGATGCCCGGTCGCCGAGCAGTTCGACCCGGAACCGCACGCCGCGGCCGATCACCGCGATCTCGCCGGGCGCGACTCTCAGGCGTCCGAACTCGGTACACACCAGCAGGACGCCGTGTTGTGGGACCAGCAGCAACTCCCCGTCGGAGTCGACGAAGTACCGGTCGATCATCGACGACGAGATCGCATACAGATGTACCGCGATGCCGGTGCGGGCGCGGACGTCACCGTTGACGGTGTACGTCGTGATGCCGTCGACGAAATCCGTTCCGGGCTCGGGTGGGGGCAGCGGGTCCCATCGCAGGCGGTTGGGTGTGAGCACCCCGCCCGGCATCGGTGCCGACGCCCAGCCGCGGTCGTCGATGCGCTCGAACGGGCGGTGCGCGGCCGAAGGCATGATTCGGTACGTCCATGTCCTGCGGTTGTTTTCGCGCGACTCGGTGAACGCCGTCGCCGAGTGTTGCTCGGCGTACAGCCCGTAGGGTGCGCGCTGGGGCGAGTTCTGCCCCCACGGCAGCGCACCCTCGACGGCTTCGCTGTGGTGTTCGTTTCCGAATCCGCGGAGATAGGCGATCCCCGGCCCGTCGTCGGCCTCGACGTGAACGCCGCCGGTTGCGGTCATGTCAGCGCGACCATCTCGTGAAGGGTGGCGCCCGTACGGACGTATTGCTCCCCGTCGATGGTGACGGTCATGTCGAAATCCGACCGGAATCGGAAGTATCCCGGTCGGCCGACCAGACGGTTGACGAGGGGCTTGAGCAGGGCCGTCGAGGCGAGTGGCACGTCCTCGAGGAGGTTGTGGGCATGCACGATCTCACGGACGGTGAGGGTCAGGTCGAGCGATCCCGGCACGCTGATCCTCAGCCACGACGGGTAGGTGCGATCGGCGACCGGGTCGAACACGGCGGGCCCTTCGGTCATCTCGACCTCGCCGTTGCTGACCACGACCCTGTCGCCGTGGGCGATCATCACCGGCTGCGACCAGTGGGCGCCGTATTTCTTCTGGGTGAGCACCATCGCGTAGACCAGGGAGAAGTCGTCGGTGTAGAGCCTGCCCCAGTACCACTTGTCGATGACCCGCTTCATGTCACCGACACCCCAGTTGTGGTCGTGGTAGCCACGGCCGGTGACCTCCGTGGTGACCCCGTCGACAGTGAGCGTGCCCGACACGGTGGCCCGCGGAGCCCCGACGACCCACGCGAAGAACTCGCGGTCGTTGTAACTCGTCCGGCCCCGGCCCGGCATCCACGGTGCCATGAGGGCGGTGAAGGTCAGATCGAAACCGAGGCCACCTTCGGAGACCGAGACGCGGTAGACCGGATTGCCGTCGTCCTCCCCGATCAGTTGTGCCGTGTTGTGCGCGACGCGCACGTCGCAGCGTTCCTCCGATACCGATAGGTCCGACTCGCGGTACTGCCGGATCTCTTCCCGGCGTTGCCCGTCCGGGGAGTACACGTGGATCTCGACACCTGGTTTGCGGTGCACCAGTTCTCGTGTCTGAACCATCGCGACGACGATCCGGCCGTCGTCGAGATGCGCGTCGAAATACCAGTGTTCGAATGCGTGTTTCTCGGTCGACGGATGAGCCGCATTGTCCTTCGGTTCGACGACGGTGATCTCACCGTCGCGGCGGCCCGGACCGTTCCAGGCTTCGGTGATCTGCAGGGAGGGCATCGATTCGTCCTTAGGTTTTCGAGTGTCGGGGTGCGGCTCGGATCAACGACGCAGGGCGCCGCTCGCGTCGAATTGGGCTTCGCGACCGTCCATCTGGGCCCGGTACCAGTTCTCCCGGTGGACGACCATCACCTTCTCGTGCAGTGCGGCGACGCCGGGCACGAACCGGCGGGCGAGTTCCATCAGCGTGATGAGAGGGAACCGCACGACCGGGATGAGGATCCACGGCAGCACCTTCGGCATCGAGTACTTACGTCTGGTGCCGGGCGACATGAACATCGCGGAGTACACCGAATTGATCCTGAAGTTGTATTTCGCGCGCAGCAGCGCGAGGCCGCGTTGTCCTTCTCGCGGCGCGAACGCCTGCGGGTAGGACTCGATGAGTTCCTTGCCGTGCTCCCCCGCGTCGTACGACCGCGACACCACGGTGGTCAGCAGTGTCCGCACGCTGTCGCCGATCGTCTCGGGGTACCAGGTCATCCGCACGCCGAGGAGATAGCCCATGTATTTCTGGAAGTGGATGAGCGCCCGGATCTCTCGCGGTGTGGTGTGGTATCCGAGCGACCACAAGGCAAGTCCCGGGGTCACGCTTCCCGCGATGAGCGTGAGCAGCATGTAGGTCTGGCTGATCGGCAGACCCCACTTCCCGGTGTCCCATTCCGGGTGCCCGGCGACCCGAGCGCGCACCGAGACGTGCATGATCCGCACTTTCAGGGCGGTGGCCCGCCCCCGCGATCCGGGGGTGAGGAGCGCACCGGGCTCGGACACGTCGATCCAGAACCGGGATGTTTCGAGGAACCTGCGCAGGGCGTTGTCCCCCGCGTATCCACCGGCGAGCGAGAGTGGTGTCGCCACAGCAGATTCCGTGTAGATCTCCAGGGTTTCGGCGCCGGCGAAACTGAACAGCATCGTCCCCCAGCGCCGCCAGATCTCAGCGCCCTGTTCCACGAGGTCCGGTTGCACCCAGTCGGGGACGGTCTCGAATTCCTCGAACAGAGCCTTCATCGCGGCGGGTGCCTCGGGAACGGCGTCGATGCCGTCCGTCAGTGCTCGCTCGAGGAGCGCGCGGGCCTCCTTCGGTCCGAGCTCGCCGTGGTAGACCTCGTCGACGAAACGTTCAGCGGTCGGATCGCCGCTGTAGAGGTCGTTGCACAGTGCTCGGGCCTGCTCGTCGGTGGGAAGGATGTCGAACCCCGTCACGGCCCGGATCAGTTTCCGCACCCGCCGGACTCCGGGTCGGGCCTGCGCCTGCCAGTACGGGAACGCGCTCGGGCAGCGATCTGCGGTGCCTGGTGCGTCGGGGGCGGTTTCGAGTGTTCCGGTCATGCCGATGCCTCCTCGGCTCGGTCGTCTGTCACCGTGCGGCGGATCCATCCGGTCAGGCGGGTCACCACGTCGTGGAGGCCACCGGGCTGGTCCACCAGGTAATGGTTGAGATTGCGCATCTCGATCAGTTCGGCGTCGCCGGGAAGGGCCTCGCGCATCAGGCGGGAGTCCTCCGCGAACGCGGCCTGGTCGCCGAGCAGGCTCATCACCAGGGTCGGCACGGTGACGTTCTTCAGATCGGTGAGCGCGTCGGCGTTGGTGTGGTCCACGCTCCATGTGCTGAGCCAGCTGCGCACCGTCACGAATCGTGCGAGCCCCCCGGCCGCGGTGTTCGCGGCGGCCGGATCGCCGTACATGCTGCCCGCCTCCCGATCCGACGGGTCGAGGGTGGTGTCGACGAACCGTGGATCTCCGACCGTGCGATGCACCACGAACCCGCGGTCGGACGCACCCACGCGGTTCAGTTCCTCGAGTTGCCGGAGCGCCCAGGCATCGATGCGGCGCATGCGGGCGAGTTGCGCGTCGCGGTACGCGGCCACCCACTTCCGGTCGAGCGGCACCGCCCGGCCCGGCGCGTAGAGGTCGAGGTCGGGGTCCGTCGCGTACGGGTCGGTCTCGTCGACGACCGCACCGTCGATCCAGTGCCGCAGCACGCGCGCCCGTCCGGGGTGGGCTCCGACGAGCAGCAGCGCGTCCGCCGGCCTCAGGCCGGCGTCGGCGAACACCGCAGGGTCACCGGCGGGTGTCTGCGTGACCGTGGGGTTCTCCGCCTGCGACTGGTAGAACGACGCCAGCGAACCGCCGCCGCTGAACCCGAGCAGCACCACCTTCTCGAAACCGAGTACGTCGGTCATCCATCGCACACCGGTACCGAGGTCGAACGCGGCACGTTCCATGATGAGCGCGGGCTCGTTGGAGGCGTACCGGGTGTTGAGTCCCATCGCGGGAATCCCGGCCTCGGCAAACGCACGGAGCAGGAAGTGGCTGAGGAAGTTCGATGCCGGGTGACACATGATCACACCGACCTCGCGGGAGTACCCGGGTGCCGCGACAAGATTGCCGTGCAGCGTCGGATAATGCCGGCTGAGGCCGGAGTGCATCTCGATACGGCCGTCCGTCGCCGGTCGGTACGGAATGCGCTGGAAGAAGTCGCGGGGTTCGGAGCCTGTCGTGGAGTTCATTGCACCGTCCGGTATTTGAGCATCATGTCGTGGTCTTCGTGGTCGAGGACGTGGCAGTGCCACACGTAGCCCTGCAGTCGACGGGCGTCTCGGTGGCCGGCATGCGGGTCGTGACGGGCACCCTGTGTGTCGGATGTGCTCACCGCGGCGGAGAAGGTCGCGTCGGGATCGAAGCCGAGTTCATCCGCGGTCGGGAAGTACGCGACGATGCGGGTCACCGAGTTGGGGTCACAGATCACGGTGTCCTTGTAGCCGGTCTCCCACGGCTCGGGACCGCGCAGCGGTTCGACGACGAACGGGTCGGCGTCGGGAGTCCACTTGATCCCGAGCGGCGGTTGCGGTTGACGCGCGCACATCGCGAGGGTGTCGATCGCCTGGCGACCCACGATCCGGAAGTGCACCAGGTGGAGGTGAATCGGGTGCGGGTCCGGGGTGGCGTTGACGATGTTCCACTGCTCGACGGTCCCCTGCCGGGGCATCTCGATGTCCTCGCTGTGGAACCGGAGATTGTTGAGCGACATGATCGAGGGAGGCAGGCGTACGTCCGACGGCTGGCTCAGCGACACGTGACGAACCTGCTGCGGCACGGGGACCGCTCCCACGACCGGTGGTTGCCCCGGCCCGCCGCGGAGTCGCGTCGGGGGCGGACCGGGGAAGCCGCGGGCGGCCTCGGCGCGGAAACGCATGAACAGCGGCATGTGGACTGCACCGATCTGCGCGGCCTGCGGCGCCGCGGGTTCGATGTTGCGCAGTTCGACGGTGGCGCCGGGTTCGAGCGAGCCGAAATCCACCAGGAGGTCCGCACGTTCGCCGGGCGCCAGTCGCACGCGGGTGGTCGGCGCGGGCGCGTCGAGCAGACCCCCTTCCATCCCGATCACCCAGAACGGCATGCCGTTGGAGAAGTGCAGATCCCACACGCTGAAGGACGCCGCGTTCACGAGACGTAATCGGTAGAGACCTCGTGCGACGCGCGTCTCGGGCCAGATCTTTCCGTTGACGACACCGACATCGCCGACGGCGCCGCCTTCCCATCTGCCCTGCGGAACGATCGGTGTGGAGCGGATGCTCTGGGTTCCGTCACCGTTGACGATCTTCTCCTGCAGGACCAGTGGAAGCTCGAATTCGCCGGCGGGCAATCCCAGAGGGTTGCCGCGTTCCCCGGTGTCGTAGTCGTCGCGGAGCAGATACAACCCGGCGAGACCGGCATAGACGTTCAGCCTGGTCACGGCCATGGCGTGGTCGTGATACCACAACGACGCGGCCGCCTGCCGGTTCGGAAATCGATACGTCGATCCTTGCCCCGGTCGCACGACCTTCTCGGGATGACCGTCGAACTCGGGAGGGGTCACCCCGCCGTGCAGGTGCATCGAGGTGGCGACGTCGGTGCGGTCCCGCTCGCTCAAGCCGTGCAGGGAGGTGTCGAAATCGGCGGCGAACGGATGCGCGGTGATGAGGTTGCGGTATTCGATCGTCGTTTCCTGCCCGCGGTGGGCATTGATCACCGGGCCGAGATACGTGTTGTCTCCGTATGCGAGCGTCGGTCCGGGGGCGAGGTCGCGATGGAAACTGTGCATCGCGTCGACCGCGTCGAGCGTGTGCGTCGAGCCGTCCGCGATCGGGAGAACGGGAAGCTCGTCCACGAACGGCGTGAGCTCCGGGGAGGGAAACAGCAGGGGGCGAGGCATCTTCGGCGGATCCGCCAGCGATCGTCCGCCGACCAGCAGGCCCGACCCGGCACCGACTGCGATTCCGGCGAGAAGAGCTCTGCGACTGATATTGCGCATGGACCAGGCTTCCGTTTCACGCGACCCCAGCCGGCGAGGCAGCAGACTTCGTGATCGGCATCACAGTACCATACGGTATGGTGTGGTCAACGGCGCTCACGTTCTGTCGACGCGCTCGTCCGCGATCCCCGGCTCGGACGACCTGTAGGCTCGGCTCACAACGAGTGACGAGAGGTGGCGGCCCCGTGGTGCAGCGAGCGGCGAAGAGCGACACGCCTTCCGGTCGGCGCCCCCGGCTTTCCCTCGAGGACTGGACAGCGGCCGGACTGCAACTGCTCGTGACCGAGGGCCGCAACGCGGTGAAGATCTCCCGCCTGTGCGACGATCTGGGCGTCACCAAGGGAAGCTTCTACTGGCATTTCTCCGATATAGACGACCTGATGAAGGCCATCGCCACCCGGTACACCTCACAGGACAACGATGCCGCCCGCGGCCTGACGAGTCTCGAAGAACTCCCCGTCCGGGAACGTCTCGCCCGCATGGCCACGATGCTCGTCGACGATCGGGCATGGGAAGCCGAAGTTGCGGTACGCGAGTGGGCACGGTCCGACCCTCAAGTCGCCGAATCGGTGCGCGCCCTGGACCAGCGCATCATGACCGTGGTCGAGAACGCCTTCCTCGAACTGGGTTTCGACGAGGACGAGGCGCGCGTGCGCGCCGGCAGCCTCGTCTACGCCGGAATCGGATTCGTGTACGGGCGCGACAATCTGCCCTCCCCCACGGTCGAGCAGATTCAGTCGCTGCTGTCGATCTTGATCCGGAAACAGTAGACAGCGGCCCCGGAGTCCCCGACGCTGGACGTGCACCAGCACCAGCACCACGAGAGCACTGCGCCCAGGAGGGTTCACCTCCCGGGCGCAGCCCCGCATCCCCCCGGCCTATCGGGCTTCGTTCAGACGGTCGACCGCCCGATCGTAGCCGGTGACGAGTTCGTCCATGATGTCGGCGACGGGACGGATGTCGTTCATCCGGCCCACCACCTGCCCTACCGGCATCGCGACGACCTCGGGATCGTCGGCCACCGAAATACGCTGGTGCGCTTCACTGACCAGAATGTTCTGCAACGGCATGGGCAGCGGCGCGGGCGCGTCCGGCCTGGACCACGCCTCCGTCCACCTGGTCTTGAGCAGGCGAGCAGGCTTACCGGAGTAGATCCGCGACCGCACGGTGTCCGACGACGTCGCACCGAGTAGGGCACGCTGTATCGACGACGGACCGTTGGCCGCGGAACCCAGTTTGTACTCGGCTGCGGTGAGCCAGTACGAACCCATCCATACCCCCGACGTGCCGAGAGCCAGCGCCGCCGCGATCTGCCGGCCGGAACCCACCCCGCCCGCTGCGAGCACCGACGCCGAATCACCGATGGCGTCGACGATTTCGGGCCACAACACCATCGAGGCCACCTCGCCGGTGTGACCACCCGCCTCGTAGCCCTGCGCGATCACGATGTCGACGCCGTTCTCGACGTGCCGGCGTGCGTGTTCGACGGCACCCGCGAGCGCCGCGACCGGCACTCCCTTCTCGTGTGCCTGATCGATGACGTCCTTCGGCGGCGAACCCAGAGCATTCGCGATCAGCGAGATCCGGTGCCCGAGCGCAATGTCGACATGCGAGCGGGCCACCGAGTGCAACCAGCCGAGCACACCGCTCGCCTCTTCGACATCGTCGGAGAGCGGGGGCACACCCAATTCGGTGAGGGTTCGGTCGACGAACGCGCGGTGCTCCTCGGGAATCAGCTTGTCGAGGTCCACCGCGGTGCCTTCGGTCGGCACCTTGGCCGGCATCACGATGTCCACGCCGTACGGCTTGCCGTCGGTGTTCTCGTCCATCCAGGTGAGCACGGCGTCGAGCTCGTCCGGGTCGTTGAAGCGCACGCATCCGAGGACACCGAGTCCACCTGCGCGGCTGATCGCCGCGGCGACGTGCTCCGACGGAGTGAATCCGAAGATCGGATAGTCGATTCCGAACTTCCGGCTCAGTGCGGTCTGCATATTCTTCCTCAGCCCGCTGCGCCGGTGCTGCTCGTGGTGCAGTGCTCGTCGGCCGGGCGCGCCTCGGTCTGCTCGTGGGCCCACCGGTAATCCGGCTTCCCCGCCGGCGAACGCCGGATCTCGTCGACGAACCAGGCACTACGCGGCACCTTGTACCCCGCAATCTTGGTGCGGGCGCTCGCGACTAGTTCATCGAGGGTCGCGGACATGCCCTCCCGGAGTGCGATCACCGCGGCGACTCGCTCGCCGAAGCGCTCGTCGGGCACGCCGACGACGAGAACGTCGAACACCGCGGGGTGCTGCTTGAGGGCGCCCTCGACCTCTTCCGGGTAGATCTTCTCGCCACCGCTGTTGATGGAGACCGATCCGCGACCGAGCATGGTCACCGTGCCGTCCTCCTCCACCCGCGCGTAGTCGCCCGGTATCGAGTAACGGACGCCGTTGTACTCGCGGAACGTCGCCTTCGTCTTCGCTTCGTCCTTGTAGTAGCCCAGCGGGATGTTGCCCTTGCGCGCGATCAACCCGACCTGTCCCGAACCCGGGGCGATGGGATTGCCGTTTTCGTCGAGAACGGTGGTCGACTCGTCGATCTTCACCGTGGGGCCACCGCCGCGGGTCTTGCCCTTCTCCACGATCCCGAGACCGCCGAACCCGCTCTCGGACGAACCGATCGAGTCTGTGATCACCTTGCCGGGGAGCAGTTCCAGGAAGCGGTCCTTGAGGGAAGGCGAGAACAGCGCGGCACTCGACGCCATGGCGTATAGGGTCGAAAGGTCGTACGGCTTACCGGTCTTCGGGTTTCCCTCTTCGAGCGCGTCGAGCATCGGGCGCCCCATCGCGTCACCGGTGATGAAGATGACGTTGACCTTGTGTTCGTCGATGATCCGCCACACTTCGTGACCCGAGAACTCGGGGTGCATGATCACCTTGCCGCCGCTGAACAGCGATTGGAACAGTGCCCACTGTGCTCCACCGTGGATCATCGGCGGGATCGGATACCGCACGAGGCCGGGGTTCTCGGCACCCTGCTTCGCGAGTTCCCACTCGTCCTTCACCCATTCACCGGTCATGAAATTGATGCCACCACCGAGCACGCGCCAGACGTCCTCGTGACGCCACATGACGCCCTTCGGATGTCCGGTGGTGCCACCGGTGTACAGCATGTACAGGTCGTCGGGACTGCGCTCACCGAAGTTGCGCTCGGGGGAACTCCCGGAAAGTGCGCTCTCGTATTCGACCCCTCCGTACGACGTGTAGTCGACGTCGGTGCCGTCCTCTATCACCACAACGGTTTCGATCAAGGGAGTGGAGGGCAGAACATTCGCAACCTTGTCCGAGTACCGGCGCTCGTGGATGAGCGCGACCGTATCGGAATTGTCGAACAGGTATTGCAACTCGTTCTCGACATACCGGTAATTGATGTTCACCATGACGGCCCGGATCTTGAACACCGCAACCATCGCCTCGACGGCTTCGATGGTGTTCCGGGAGTAGATGCCAACCTTGTCTCCCGGCTTCACGCCCTGTTCGGCCAGGTAGTTGGCGAGTCGGTTGGCTCGTTCCTCCAGTCGTCCGTAGGTGACCTCCCTGACGTCCGAGGCCAGTGCAACACGGTCGGGAACGAGGTCGATTGCGTGCTCGACGAGGTCTGCGATGTTTAGGGGCACGACACAAAAGTAGAACGTGTTACCGTTATTGACAAGACTTTACTGAGACCTATTTCACAACACCGCCAGGAGTCCCCAGTGTCCTCTCCCGCAGCCCCCGGCGCAGCCGATCCGGACATTTCGTCGCACGCTCCCCACTGCCTCGTGGAGCAACGCGGCCACGTCCTCATCGTGACGCTCAATCGGCCGGAGGCACGTAACGCGTTGTCTGGCGAAATGATGGCGATCATGTCCGACGCCTGGGACCGCGTCGACAACGATCCCGAAATCCGCGTCGCAATCCTCACCGGTGCCGGCGGTGCATTCTGCGCCGGCGCCGACCTCAAGGCGATGAACCGGTCGGCGCCGGGCGACAAGTTCGAAGGCGGCGGATGGGACCTGTCCCGGTTGCCCGCCCTACTCAAAGGCCGCCGGCTCACCAAGCCTCTCATCGCGGCCGTCGAGGGCGCCGCCATCGCGGGTGGCACGGAAATCCTTCAGGGCACCGACATCCGGGTCGCCGGAGAGAGTGCCAAATTCGGCGTGTCCGAGGCCAAGTGGGGACTGTTCCCTCTCGGCGGCTCTGCGGTGCGCCTCGTTCGCCAGATTCCGTACACGATCGCAGCGGACATCCTGCTCACCGGCCGGCACATCAAAGCCGCAGAGGCCAAGGAAATCGGGCTCATCGGCTATGTCGTGCCCGACGGCACCGCACTCGACAAGGCACTCGAGATCGCCGAGACCATCGCGAACAACGGGCCCGTCGCAGTCCAGGCGATCCTCCGCACGATCCGCGACTCCGAGGGCTTGCACGAGGAAGAGGCCTTCCGGATCGACGCCGAACTCGGTGCAGCCGTGTTCAAGAGCGCCGACGCGAAGGAAGGCCCACGCGCCTTCGCGGAGAAGCGCCGCCCGAAGTTCAACGGAGCCTGACCTCCGCCACCGGCACCGAACGCGGCCGCGCGGCCGCGTTCCGGCCGCGGGTGAGACCTGGACCACACACGGGTCGGGGGGCCTGTTACATTCCGCTGTGACTCACGACACACTGTCGTGCTGTTCTTCCAGGCGGTAAGGAGCCCCATGTATCCCGGAGTCCACGCGCGCACCACTCCCGACAAGGTCGCCGTCGTCCTCGCCGACAGCGACCGCAGCCTGACGTACCGCGAACTCGACGATCACTCGGCAGCGCTTGCCCGGGTACTGCACGACGCGGGGCTCCGGCAGGGAGACGTCGTCGCGTTGCTCACGGACAACCGGGTCGAAGCGTTCGAGGTGTTCTGGGCAGCGCTGCGCTCCGGTCTCTACATCACCGCGGTCAACAGTCATCTCACCGCCGGGGAGATCGCGTACATCGTCGAGGACAGCGGCGCAAAGGCATTGGTCGTCTCGGCAGCTCTCGGCGAACTCCCGGAACGGGTCGGCGAGACGGTCGAGGCCCGCTCCGCCCGACTCGCATTCGGTGGCGCAGTCTCCGGATTCGAGTCGTACGAGGAGGCGCTCGCCGGCGCCGGGCCGCGACTCGACGAGGAACCGTGCGGCGGAATCATGCTCTACTCCTCGGGCACCACCGGATTCCCCAAGGGAATCCAGCCGCCGCTGCCCGAGCGCCGCGTGGACGAACCGGGTGAGTCGCTGGTGATGGTGGCGCAGTTCATGTTCGGCATCGGCGATGCCGATGTCTACTACTCCCCCGCCCCGATCTACCACGCCGCGCCGCTGCGCTGGGGTGCTGCGATCCACGCACTCGGCGGCACGGTGGTGCTGGCTTCGAAGTTCGAACCGGAAACCGCACTGCGCCACATCGAACAGTACTCCGTGACCGCGGGCCAGATGGTCCCGACGATGTTCGTGCGCATGCTCAAACTCGACCCCGAGATCCGGACCCGGCACGACCTGTCGAGCCTCCGGGTGCTCATCCATGCGGCTGCGCCGTGTCCGCCCGAGGTCAAGCGCGCCATGATCGACTGGCTCGGCCCGGTGATCTACGAGTACTACAGCTCCACCGAGGCCAACGGCATCACGTTCATCAACAGTCAGGAGTGGCTCGACCATCCCGGCTCGGTGGGCAAGAGCGTCATCGGTCCCGCCCACATCTGCGACGACGAAGGAAGGGTGCTCGCGCCCGGCGAGATCGGCACGATCTATTTCGAGGCCGACCACATCCCCTTCACGTACCACAACGATCCCGAGAAGACCGCCACCGCACAACATCCCGAGCATCCGACGTGGACCACGGTCGGCGATCTCGGCTACCTCGACGACGATGGCTTCCTGTATCTGACCGACCGCAAGTCCTTCACCATCATCTCCGGCGGCGTGAACATCTACCCGCAGGAGATCGAGAACGTCCTCGCGCTCCACCCGGCCGTCGACGACGTCGCGGTCATCGGCGTGCCGCACTCGGAGATGGGCGAGGAGGTCAAGGCCGTGGTGGAACTGTCGCCGGGCGCCACCGAATCCCCGGAACTCGCCGAGCAACTGCTCTCGTACGTCCGGGACCGCGTCGCGCACTTCAAGGTGCCGAGGTCGGTGGACTTCGTCGACCGGCTTCCCCGTACGCCCACCGGCAAGCTGGTCAAGGGAAAGCTGAAGGCGGCCTACACCTCCTGAGCCGACAGCGAAGATGCCGCCCAGGTCACCGCAACGCCCGGATCACTGCGACACAGCCGAGGCAAGCTCCTTGATCTGGGCGGCGTCACGGCACGAGACGAGCAGCATAGTGACGCCGGCGTCCTCCCACCTGCGCACCCCTTCGCGCACCTCGTCGAGATCTCCGACGATCATCGTCTCGGTCACCATGTCGTCCGGGATCGCCGCGGCTGCTTCGTCTTTGCGGCCGGAACGGAAGAGTTCGGTGACCTCGTCCACCACGTCGCCGTACCCCATGCGCCGGTAGACCTGCGCGTGGAAGTTCAGTTCCGGCGCGCCCATCCCGCCGACGTACAGCGCCGTCACCGGTTTCATCGCCGCGATCGTGCCTGCACGGTCGTCGGTCACGACCACCTGGCACGTCGCGGCGATCTCGAAGTCCTCGCGGGTGCGGCGCGCCCCCGCACGGGCGAAGCCCTCGTCGAGCCACTCGTTGTACATGGGTGCGAGACGCGGGGTGTAGTAGATGGCGAGCCAGCCGTCGGCGATCTCCGCGGTGAGCGCGACGTTCCTGGGACCCTCGGCGCCCAGCCAGATCGGTATGTCCGAGCGGAGCGGGTGGGTGATCGGCTTGAGCGGTTTCCCCAGTCCGGTGGCACCCGCGCCGGTGTACGGCAGGGGGTAGTGCGGACCCGGGTTCGTGACGGGCGCTTCCCGGGCCAGGACCTGACGGATGATCGAGACGTACTCTCTGGTCCTCGCAAGCGGCTTCTCGAACGGCGCCCCGTACCAGCCCTCCACCACCTGCGGACCGGATACCCCGAGGCCGAGAATGTGCCGGCCGCCGGACAGGTGATCGAGTGTCAGCGCGTGCATCGCGCAACTGGTGGGCGTGCGCGCCGAGATCTGGACGACGGACGTGCCCAGCCGTACCCGGCCGGTCGACGACCCCCACCACGCGAGCGGGGTGAACGCATCCGACCCCCACGACTCGGCTGCGAACACCGCATCGAACCCTTCGGCTTCGGCGGCTGCAACGAGTTCCGGTGCATTGCCCGGTGGCCGAGCGCCCCAGTATCCCAGCTGCAGTCCCAGTTTCATTGCACGCCTTTCAGGTCGGACCAAGTGCGGCGAGGTGCAGATCACACGCTACCCTTGCCAGCAACACTAGAACCTGTTCTACTCGACTTTGTGAGCCTGGGAAAGAGTGCGGTCGCCGAGCCACCGCTCAATGCGCCGCTGAATCTGAAGTTCGACTACACACGATCCACCGGGCCGACCGTCGGCGCGTTCGTCACCGGACTGCGCGACGGACGCATCGTCGGTGCCCGTGGATCCGACGGCAGGATCCTCGTCCCTCCCCCCGAGTACGACCCCGTCACCCACGAACCACTCACCGACTTCGTCGAGGTGGGACAGACGGGAACCGTCGTCAGCTGGACGTGGAACGCGGAACCGCTGCCGGGGCAGCCGTTCGACCGGCCGTTCGCGTGGGCCCTGATCCGACTCGACGGCGCCGACACCTCGATCCTCCACGCCGTGGACGTCGCCTCTCCCGAGGACATCGAAACCGGCCTGCGCGTGCGGGTCCGCTGGGCCGCCGAGCGCGCCGGCGGAATCCACGACATCGCGGCGTTCGAGCCCGGCGCAGCAACGCCGGACACTCCGTCGTCCGAGACCGGCGAGCCGGTTTCGATGATCATCACTCCCGTCGACCTGCACTACCGGCACAGCGCCTCGCCCGAAGAGTCGTGGTACCTCCGAGGCCTGAAGGAAGGCAAGATCATCGGCGGTCGCACAGGTCCCGGCGAGAAGGTGTACGTACCGCCGCGCGGTGCGAGCCCCACCGACGGTGTGCCCACCAAGGAACCGGTGGAGTTGCCCGACAAGGGAACCGTCACGACGTTCTGCATCGTCAACGTGCCCTTCATGGGCCAGCAGATCAAGCCGCCCTACGTTGCCGCGTATGTACTGCTCGACGGTGCCGACATTCCGTTCCTCCACCTCATCCTCGAATGCGAGGCCTCCGAGGTGCGGATGGGAATGCGGGTCGAAGCCAAGTGGCGGCCACGCGAGGAGTGGGACTACACCCTGCGCAACATCGAATACTTCCGCCCGACCGGCGAGCCCGACGCCGAGTTCGACACCTTCAAACACCACCTCTAGGAGCGTCGAGCACAATGACAGACATTGCAGTCGTCGGCTTCGCGCACGCCCCGTACGTGCGCGAGACGTTCGGCACCACCAACGGTGTGGAAATGCTCGTCCCCTGTTTCCAAGAGCTCTACGACAAGCTCGGAATCACGAAGTCGGACATCGGTTTCTGGTGCTCCGGATCGTCGGACTACCTGGCCGGCCGCGCCTTCTCCTTCATTTCGGCCATCGACGCCATCGGTGCCGTACCGCCCATCAACGAGTCCCACGTCGAGATGGACGCCGCATGGGCGCTCTACGAGGCGTGGGTCAAACTTCTCACCGGCGAGGTGGACACCGCCCTGGTCTACGGCTTCGGCAAGTCGTCGGCCGGAACACTGCGGCGGACGCTCTCGCTGCAGCTCGATCCTTATCTCGTCGCGCCGCTCGGTGTCGACTCCGTCTCCCTCGCCGGACTCCAGGCCCGGATGGGTCTCGAATCCGGGAAATGGACCGACCGGGAGATGGCCGAAGTTGCCGTCCGCTCTCTCGCTGCGGCGAAGAACAACCCGAAAGCGCAGTTCTCCGGCGACCTCGACGTCGACGAACTGCTCTCGCGCCCGTACATCGCTGATCCGCTCCGGAAGCACGACTGCGCTCCGGTCACCGATGGTGCCGCCGCGATCGTCCTTGCCACGGGAGACCGGGCACGCGAACTGTGCGAGAACCCGGCGTGGATCACCGGAATCGAGCATCGGATCGGCTCACCGAACTTCGGTGCCGCCGACCTCACCACCGCACCGTCGGCGCGCGCCGCGGCCCGCTCGGTGACGGGCGGCGACACGGCGTTCGACGTCGCGGAACTGCACGCTCCGTTCACCCATCAGGAGTTGATCCTGCGTGAGGAGATCGGGCTCGGCGACGGCACCGTCGTCAATCCGTCGGGTGGTCCGCTCACCGGTAACGCGATGTTCTCCGGAGGCCTCGAGCGAATCGGGTACGCCGCCCAGTCGATCATGAACGGATCAGCGGGCCGCGCGCTCGCACACGCAACGAGTGGTGCACTGCTGCAACAGAATCTGGTAGCCGTTCTGGAGGGACGTAACTGATGGCGAAGCAACCCGCAGCTGTCCTGGGCACCGGCCAGACCCACTACGTCGCCAAGCGTCACGACGTATCGATGTCCGGCCTGGTCCGCGAAGCCATCGACCGCGCCATGCTCGATGCCCAGGTGGGCTGGGACGACATCGACGCCGTCATCATCGGCAAGGCGCCAGACCTGTTCGAGGGCGTCATGATGCCCGAGTTGTCGATGGTCGACGCGATCGGCGCAACCGGCAAACCGATGCTGCGCGTACACACGGCGGGATCGGTGGGAGGGTCCACCGCGAACGTCGCGGCGAGCATGGTGCAGTCCGGCGTCCACCGCCGGGTCCTTGCGGTGGCGTGGGAGAAGCAGTCCGAATCCAACGCGATGTGGGCGCTGTCGACGCCGGTTCCGTTCACCATGCCGGTCGGCGCCGGCGCGGGCGGCTACTTCGCTCCGCACGTCCGCTCGTACATCAGGCGATCCGGAGCACCAGAGCACGTCGGTGCGATGGTGGCCGTGAAGGACCGGCTGAACGGTGCCAAGAACCCGTACGCACATCTCAAGCAACCGGACATCACATTGGAGAAGGTCCAGGCGTCACAGATGCTGTGGGATCCGATCCGGTACGACGAGACCTGCCCGTCCTCGGACGGTGCGTGCGCCGTCGTGATCGGGGACGCCGACAGTGCCGTCGCCGCGGAGCAGGCCGGCCGGAGTGTCGCCTGGATCCACGCGACCGCCATGCGTACCGAACCCACGACGTACGCGGGTCGCGACCAGGTCGACCCCCAGGCGGGCCGGGTCGCGGCAGCAGCACTGTGGAAGCAGGCGGGCATCACCGATCCGCTCACGGAGATCGACTGCGCCGAAATCTACGTCCCCTTCTCGTGGTTCGAACCGATGTGGCTCGAGAACCTCGGCTTCACGCCGCAGGGGTCGGGATGGAAGCTGACCGAGTCCGGCGAAACCGCCATCGGGGGGCAACTGCCGATCAACATGTCCGGCGGCGTCCTCTGCTCCAACCCTATCGGTGCGTCCGGGATGATCCGTTTCGCCGAGGCCGCGATCCAGGTGATGGGCAAGGCCGGGGACCACCAGGTCGACGGTGCCCGCAAGGCCCTCGGGCACGCGTACGGTGGCGGCTCCCAGTACTTCTCGATGTGGGTGGTCTCTTCCGACCGCCCCACGAACTAGGAGCATCACATGGTGGATTTCACCGTCGGGGTCGCGATGACGCCGCTCGATCAGCTGAGCGGTATCGCGCGCACCGCGGAGGAGTGCGGGTTCTCGTCGATCGCCCTTCCCGACTCGCTGTTCTACATGGAGAAGCAGACCGTCGACTATCCGTACACTCCCGACGGGTCGCGGATGTGGACCGCGGACACGCCGTGGGTGGATCCACTGATCGCCGCCGCCGCGATGGGTGCAACGACCTCGACCATCCGGTTCTACACGCAGGTACTGAAGCTGGGGTCGCGCAACCCTGTCCTGCTCGCCCGCCAAGTCGGATCGGTCGCCAACCTGACGGGAGACCGGTTCGGTCTCGGTGTCGGCATCGGCTGGGCACCCGAGGAATTCGAGTGGTGCGGCGTCCCGTACGCCCGGCGCGGCAAACGCGTCGACGAGATGATCGATGTGCTGAAGCTGATCCTCGGCGGTGGCATGGTCGAGCATCACGGCGAGTTCTACGATTTCGACCGGCTCCAGATGAGCCCGGCCCCCAGCGCCCCGGTTCCGCTCTACGTCGGCGGGCACACCGATGTCGCGCTGCGCCGCGCCGCCCGGGTCGGTGACGGCTGGACCTCCGCCATGATCGGGTTCGACGACCTGGTGGGCGTGATCGACAGGCTGAGGGTCCTGCGTGAGGAATACGGGAGGGCCGACGTGCCGTTCGAGATCCAGGCTGTCTGCATCGACCGGTTCGGCTCGTCCGGTTACGCCGAACTCGCCGACGCGGGCGTCACCGACATCATCGTGGTGCCGTGGATCTTCGACGGTCACGGATTCGATTCACCGCTCGAGGCTAAACAGGAATCGATGCGGAAGTTCGCGGACAAATACATCCACGGAAAGGATGCGGCATGAGCGAGGAACACCCCGCACGGGTGGCGGCGCGCGCGTCGCAAACGGCTGCCAGCGGCAAGCGCAAGGACGAGTGGCTTGCAGTGTTCGCGGAGAACGCCTGCGTCGAAGACCCCGTGGGACCATCGGGATTCGACCCGGAAGGCAAGGGTCACACCGGCCGCGACGCCATCGCCGCCTTCTACGACATGACGATCGCCAACACCGACAAGCTCGAGTTCCTCATCGACGATGTGCTGGTGTGTGGCGACGAGTGCGTCAACGTCGGCACCATTCGCACCACGATGGCCGGAAACATCATCGATGCCGAGGGCGTCTTCGTGTACCGAGTCGACGGCGAGGGCAAGATCGTGTCGCTGCGGGCGTTCTGGGAGATGGACCGGGCGATGAAGACGGTACGGCCCGCTGCGTAGCGCCGATCCCTCGTAGAGTCGGGGGATGAGCACTGCCGGCATCGTTCTCGCCGCAGGGGACGGCTCGCGATTGGGTGGGCGCGCGAACGCGCTCCTCCCCCACCGCGGCCGTCCCCTGCTGCACACCGTGACCACCGCACTCGCCGACGGCGGGTGCGACGAGGTGATCGTGGTGCTCGGCGCCTACGCAGACGAGGTCGCCGCAGCGTGTCCGCCGGACGTCACCGTGGTGGTCAATCCGGAGTGGCGCGCTGGGATGTCGACGTCGTTCCGCAGTGGCGTCGGTGCTGCCGGAGGTCACGGCACGGTCGCGCTCACAGTCGTGGATTTCCCCGGTATCACCGCCGAACTCGTCCGGCACGTTCTGACCGAGCACCGCCTCGGGACGGTGACGGTTCCGGTGTTCGGTGATCGGCCCGGTCATCCGGTGGTGTTCGACCGCGCCGACGCCGTCGCGGCGGCACAGCAGGCGACAGCGGATGAAGGTGCCCGCACTTACCTTGCGCGCCAACGCGACCGGGTGCGGCGCCTCGACTGCACCGCCCTGGCGGATGCGGGAGACATCGACACCGTCGGCGATCTGCGCCGGCTCGAGCCCTGAGGAGTCCTCGCTGTACGGCAAGCACGGGTCCTCCGTCCGCGACATCGACGACCGGCAGGAATATCGGCGCGTGAACCGACGGGACCCCCGCACCCGGAGGTGCAGGGGTCCGCGGTGCTGCCGTGTGTCAGTGCTGCACGGGGCAACCACCACCCGACGTCTTGTAGTCGACGTCGAACTCCTTGATTCCGTTGAGCCAGCCGGACCGCAGGCGCATCGGATCGCCGATCTTGGTGATGTCGGGAATGTGATCGGCAATCGCATTGAAGATCAGGTCGATCTCCATACGGGCCAGATTCGCTCCGAGGCAGTAGTGGGCACCCGTGCCGCCGAAAGCGAGGTGCGGGTTCGGGTCGCGGAGAATGTCGAACTCGCGCGGGTTCTCGAAGACCTCTTCGTCGTTGTTCGCCGACGCGTACAGCATGACGACGCGATCACCCTTGCGGATCGTCTGCCCGCCGAGTTCGGTGTCCTCGAGTGCGGTGCGCTGGAACGACGTCACCGGGGTGGCCCAGCGGATGATCTCGTCGGCGGCGGTCTTCGGGCGGTCGCGCTTGAAGATTTCCCACTGCTCGGGATGGTCGAGGAAGGCCGCCATACCGTGGGTGATGGCGTTGCGTGTCGTCTCGTTGCCGGCCACCGCGAGCACGATGAAGAAGAAGCCGAACTCCTCGGGAGCGAGTTCGTCGCCGTCGATATCGGCCTCGATCAGGGCGGTGACGATGTCGTCCCGCGGGTTCTCCTTGCGCTCGGCAGCCATCTGGTAGGCGTAGCCGAGAACCTCCATCGATGCCGCCGCCGGGTCGGCGGTGCTTTCGGGATCGTCGTAGGAGGTCATCTGGTTCGACCATTCGAAGATCTTCGAGCGGTCTTCCTGGGGGACACCGATGAGGTCCGCGATCGCCTGGAGGGGCAGTTCCGCGGCGATCTGGGTGACGAAGTCGCCCCGCCCGGCGGTGCATGCATCCTGGACGATCGACTTCGCGCGGCGGTCGAGTTCGTCGCGCAGACCGTTGATCGCGCGGGGAGTGAAGCCGCGGGCGACCAGCTTGCGCAGTTTGGTGTGCTCGGGAGCGTCCTTGTTGAGCAGAACGTGACGCTGCAGTTCGATGGCTTCGCGCGGAATATCGTCGTTGAACCGCGGAATCGCGGTGTTCTCCCAGTTGGAGAACACATCGCTCCGACGGGAGACCTCGCGGACCTCCTCGTGCCGGGAAACCACCCAGAACCCGTCGTCGTGGAATCCACCCTTGTCGGGCGACTTCTTGTTCCACCACACCGGTGCCGTCTTCCGGAGTTCGGCGAACTCCTCGAACGGCATGCGGTCTGCATACAAGTCGGGATCGGTGAAGTCGATTCCCTCGGGGATGTTCGGCTGCGCCACTTATCTCTCCTGCCTGGCGAGTACCGCTCGCGTGATGTGTAACACGTTCTAAAACCATTCAAACACAGGCTCGGCTCGTGACCAAGAGATCAGCACGTCCCGCCCGATTCGGACGCTTGCTGCCGGTCGTGACAACCTGTTCTACTTTGCAGAGAACATCAGATTGAAGAGAACCAAAGGAAAGGAGCCCGCCGTGGGCACTCCAGTCATCGTCGAGGCCGTACGTACCCCGATCGGCAAGCGAGGCGGATGGCTCGCGGGTCTGCATGCTGCGGAAATCCTCGGTGCCGCCCAGAGTGGGCTCGTGGAGCGTGCCGGGATCGATCCGGCTCTCGTCGAGCAGGTCATCGGCGGCTGTGTCACCCAGGCCGGCGCGCAGTCGAACAACATCACGCGCACCGCCTGGCTGAACGCCGGCCTCCCCTGGCAGGTGGGCGCCACGACCATCGACTGCCAGTGCGGTTCGGCGCAGCAGGCCAACCACCTCATCGCAGGTCTCATTGCCACCGGCGCGATCGACGCCGGAATCGCATGTGGAATCGAGGCCATGAGTCAGGTTCCGCTCGGTGCCAATGTGGGCGACCAAGCCGGTCCGCGACGCCCCGACTCGTGGAACATCGACATGCCCAACCAGTTCGAGGCTGCCGAGCGTATCGCCCGCAGGCGCGGCATCACCCGTGAGGACGTCGACACGCTCGGTGTCCGGTCGCAGACCCTCGCCAAGCAGGCATGGGACGAGGGCCGCTTCGACCGCGAGGTGCTGCACGTCGTGGCTCCGGTCGTCGACAAACAGGGCACCCCCACCGGCGAGAAGCAGACCGTCACCCGGGACCAGGGACTCCGCGACACTTCACCCGAGTCGCTGGCGAAGCTGAAGCCGGTGCTCGAGGGCGGGATCCATACCGCCGGCACCTCGTCGCAGATCTCCGACGGTGCAGCTGCCGTCCTGCTGATGGACGAGGACCGAGCGAAGGCACTCGGTCTGAAGCCGCGCGCCCGCATCGTCGCGCAGGCCCTGGTCGGCGCCGAACCCGAATTCCACCTCGACGGCCCGGTGCAGGCCACCGCGAAGGTGCTCGAGAAGGCGGGCATGAGGATCGGCGATCTCGACCTGTTCGAGGTCAACGAGGCCTTCGCCTCGGTGTTACTGTCCTGGGCGAACGTGCACGGCCCCGACATGGACAAGGTCAATGTCAACGGTGGAGCCATCGCGCTCGGGCACCCCGTCGGATCGACGGGTTCACGCCTGCTCACCACCGCTCTGCACGAACTCGAGCGCCGTGACGGCTCAACCGCGCTGATCACGATGTGTGCGGGTGGCGCGCTGGCGACCGGCACCGTCATCGAGCGGATCTGACGTGGCCGCCGAACGCGCACCCAAGGGACTGAACTCGAAGGCGACCATCCCGATCATCAAGTGGATGTCGCGAGTCAACGTCGCCGCGTACCGCGCCACGGGTGGCCGTATCGGTGGCAAGTGGCGGGTCGGCAGTGCCTTCCCGCGGGGGATCCCGGTATGCCTGGTCACCACGATCGGACGGAAGACCGGGCAGCCCCGTACAACTCCTCTGCTCTTCCTGGAGGACGGCGACAAGGTATTGCTCGTCGCCTCTCAGGGCGGACTGCCCAAGCACCCCATGTGGTTCCGCAACATCCAGGCGAATCCGGAGGTGACCGTCCAGATCAAGTCGCGAGTGCGGAAGATGCGCGCGCGTGTCGCCACGGACACCGAACGAGCGGAATACTGGCCGCGACTCGTCGCGATGTACCCGGATTTCGACAACTACCAGTCGTGGACCGACCGCGTCATCCCGGTCGTGATCTGTGAGTAGGACTGCGACCCCCGGCCTCACCGGAATGCGGGAATACTCGAAACGGTAGTCACAGGCTTTCGAGAAGGGATGTCG
>JAEZDV010000072.1 GCA_023417985.1 Actinomycetes bacterium
CCTCCCCCTCCCTCTCCCCCGCCGGCAGCACCGCCGGCACCACTGACCGCCGACGAACTCGCCGCCCGCACCGCCCCCATCGTCGTGACGATCGAAGCGAGCCGGGGCTGGACGGGGATGTCCGGGAGCGGGATCGTCCTCACCCCCGACGGCACCGTGCTGACGAACCACCACGTGGTCAGTGGCGCCACCGACATCACGGCGGTGAGCGCCGCGACGGGACTGATCTACGACGTGGAAGTCGCCGGTTACGACAGTGCGCGCGACATCGCCGTGCTCCAACTCGGTTCCGCGAGCGGTCTTCCCGTAGCTCCGGTCGCGAACGGTCTCCCCTCGGCCGGTACACCCGTTGCCGCGTTCGGCAACGCGGACGGTGGCGGTGTCGTCGTCGCATCGCCGGGTGCGATCGTCGCCGTCGACCGCAGCGTGATGGTTCGCGATTCCACCGAAGGCTCCCGCAAGCGGCTCACCGGGATGCTCCAGACCGACACCCCGATCCGACCGGGCGATTCGGGCGGTCCCCTCGTCGACCATTACGGCGCCGTCGTGGGTGTCAACACCGCCGGAGCGATCGAAGACGGACCACAGGAAGCGACGGACACGCCACCGGAAGCGTATGCCGTGCCGATCGCCGAGGCCCTCGCCGTCGTCGAGCAGGTGCGGACCGGCGGCGGCAGCGACACCGTCCATGTGGGTCCCACACCGCGCCTGGGTGTCGGCGTCACCACCGCTCGCGCCGACGGCACCGACGGCGGCGCCGAGGTGTTGTGGGTGTCGTTCGGCACGCCCGCATACGACGCCGGAATCGAAATCGGAGACGTGGTGGTGTCCTTCGGCGGTGAACGGGTGTCGTCGACGACGGAACTCGAGGCACAACTCCGGCTGCGACGGCCCGGGGAGTCGGTGCAGATCGAATGGCAGGACGCGGACGGGCGCTCGCGGAACGCCGAAGTCGTCCTCGAGGAAGGACCCGCGCGCTGATCGGCGGAAAACCGTACGTTGGGACGAGATCATCACCGAACCGGGAGAGCACATGCCTCGACTACTGCACCTCGATTCGTCCGCCGACGTCGAGACCTCGGTCTCGCGCGAGCTGACGCGGTTGTTCGTCGACACCTGGCGCGAACTCGGTCCCGGCCACACGGTCGTGGAGAGGGACCTGCACCGGTCGCCGTTGCCACACCTCTCCGACGCCGGCTTGCACTACGCGCCGCAGTTGCGCACCGCCACGGAGCGGCCCGATCCGGCGGCCGAGGGTCTGCAAGCCGAATTGATCGGTGAGCTGACGGCGGCGGACGCGGTGGTGATCGGTGCGCCGATGTACAACTGGTCGATGCCCTCCACGCTCAAGGCCTGGATCGATTACATCCACGTGGTCGGGACCACCGTGCCGATCGACTCGAGCGACAGGCCTCTCGCCGGCAAGCCCGTGGTGATCGTGTCGACCAGAGGCAACAACTACGCGCCCGGAACACCCGGGGAACACGCAGATTTCGTCGTTCCGCCGCTACGGCAGGTGCTGGGCGATTCACTCGGAATGTCGGTGTCGGTGGTGAACGTGGATCTGACGCTGGCGAACCGTCTGCCGCCGCTGGCACCCTTCGCCGCACAGGCGGCGGAGAGCCTCGCCGCTGCCCGGGTGGCTGTTCGGGATCTCGCGACGACCCTGAGTTCCTGATACGACGCTGGTCCCTGAGATACGGGAACGTCGTGTGATGCGGCCGCTACCGGAATCGGTGTGTGGTCTGAGCGTGCGGATCCTTCGCGAACACGATCACCTTGCGCGGCGCCACCCGCACGAGCCACGCGAAGTCGTCACCCGCGCCGAACCCGCCGTCCCCGGGTTCGAACCGCCACGCCTCTCCGTACTTGGAGTAGAACGCGTCCGCCGCTGCGCGCACCGCCGCCGGTTCCACGACGCGGGTGGCCTCGCCTTCCACGACCACGTCGGTGCCGGCATCCCACCGGGCACTGCCCGTGGACACGGCCACGCGCGGGTCGCGGTCGATGTTGCGCGCCTTCTGCTCCGCCGGACCGACCGCGAAATGGAACGCGTCGTCGTGCCAGATCCCCACGACGGGCGTCACATGCGGGTGCCCCGACGTGTGAACTGTGCTCACTCGATAGACGTCGGCGCCGGTGAGCAGGGCTTCGACATCCGGCCACGGCATGGCTGCCGCATCGGCTCGGCCGAAGCGCTGATCGACAGTGGTGCGAGTGGGTTCGGTCATGGTTCCTCCTGCCCGGTACCGACCCGGGCCGAAGGCCGGACTCATCACGGCGGGGATACTCGACATGTGAGCGCAACACTACGCATCAGCGGCCTGTCCACCTCGAGAGGCGAACGCACCCTGTTCGAAGGCCTCGACCTCACGGTCGCGCCGGGTGATGTGATCGGACTGGTGGGTGCCAACGGTGCAGGCAAGTCGACGTTGCTCACGACCCTCGCCGGTGTGGGGAACGCGGACGTCACTGGATCCATCGTGCTCAGTCCACCCGACGCGACGGTGGGCTACCTCGCCCAGGAACCCGAGCGCGTACCGGGTGAGACCGTCCTCGGCTTCCTCGGCCGCCGCACCGGCGTCACCGCGGCGGAGGAGACGATGAACGCGGCCGCGGAGGCACTCGGCGACTCCACGGTCGACGAATACACGCCGGCCCTCGAGCGATGGCTGGCACTGGGCGGTGCCGATCTCGCCGAGCGGGCCGAGAAGGTGGTGGCGGAACTCGGTCTCGGAGTCGGCCTCGACGCGCCGATGACCGGCCTGTCCGGCGGGCAGGCAGCGCGCGCCGGGCTCGCGGCCCTGCTGCTGTCACGTTACGACGTGCTTCTTCTCGACGAACCCACGAACGATCTCGACCTCGCCGGCCTCGAACAACTCGAACGGTTCGTCGCGGAGACCCGCACAGCGTTGGTGGTGGTGAGCCACGACCGCGAGTTCCTCGCGCGCACCGTCACCGGCATCGTCGAACTCGATCCCGTCCAGCAGCAGATCTCGGTGTACGACGGCGGGTACGACGCGTACCTCGTCGAGCGGGAGGTCGCGCGCCGGCACGCCCGCGAGCAGTACGAGGAGTTCGCCGACACGAAGTCGCAGCTCGAAGACCGCGCGCAGATGCAGCGCAACTGGCTCGAGCACGGCACCCGCAATGCCCGTCGCAAGTCGAAGGACAACGACAAGCTCGGCAAGAAGTTCCGCGCGGAGGCCACCGAGAAGCAGGCCGCGAAGGCACGCCAGACACAGCGGCGCATCGAACGCCTCGAGGTGGTCGAAGAACCCCGCAAGGAGTGGGAACTGCGCATGGAGATCGCCGCAGCTCCGCGCAGCGGCACGGTGGTGGCGACGCTCGACGACGCAGTCGTCCGCCGCGGCGATTTCACCTTCGGCCCCGTGACCACGCAGGTGCAATGGGGCGACCGGATCATCGTGACCGGCCCGAACGGCGCCGGAAAGACCACCCTGCTCCGGCTGCTCCTCGGCACCCTCACCCCGGATTCGGGACGGGCAACGCTCGGCTCGGGAGTGCAGGTCGGCGAGATCGATCAGGCTCGCGGCCTGTTCGAGGGCGACGAGCCGCTGGTCGAAGCGTTCGGACACCATGTTCCGGAGTGGCCGGATGCGGACGTCCGCACATTGCTCGCCAAGTTCGGGCTCAAGGGCCACCATGTTCTCCGGCCCGCCGCGTCGTTGTCGCCGGGCGAGCGGACCCGTGCCGGATTGGCGCTCCTGCAGGCGCGCGGTGTGAACCTGCTCGTGCTCGACGAGCCCACCAACCACCTCGATCTCCCGGCGATCGAGCAGCTCGAACAGGCAGTCGAGAGCTTCGACGGCACCTTGCTGCTGGTGACGCACGACCGCCGAATGCTCGAGACGACGCGAAGCACACGGCGGTGGCGACTCGAGGACGGACGGCTGAGCGAGGAGTTGCTGTAGATGAGCGGAAGCGTTCGGGTGGACAGCTGGACGTGGTCGGTGCGGCTGTTCAAGACGCGTTCGGCGGCCGCCTCGGCGTGCCGCGCCGGACACGTGAAGGTGGACGGGGTCACGGCCAAGCCGTCGACCCCGGTGACCATCGGCACCGAGGTGCGCGTCCGGGCGCACGGGGTCGAAAAGATCGTCGAGGTAACACAACTGGTCAACAAGCGGGTCGGTGCGCCCGTCGCCGCGACCGCCTACATCGATCACAGCCCACCGCCGCCACCCAAGGAAATTCTCGCGGCAATCCCGATCCGCGATCGCGGCGCGGGCAGGCCGACGAAGAAGGATCGCCGCGAACTCGACCGGATCCGGGGTTTCCTGGACGACTGACGAGTCCTCTGCGCATGCGGCGGCCGTGGGCCTCGCGCCGGTCGGGTGCAGGTAGTCGGGCCCCGGAAAAACCTGGCCTCGTCATGCCCCGCCTCGCTAAGATCACGGTCAATTCGGCTGCCGGGAGCCGGCGGACATCGGGTGGCCTCCCCGACAGTCCCCGACGGGAGGCGGGTTCATCCATGGCATGTCGTATCAGCGAGCTGGTGCTCGGCTGCAGAGAACCCGAGGCGTTGGCCCAGTTCTGGTGTGAGGTACTGGATTTCGTCGTGCTCGATCGTGAAGACGACGGATCGCTGGAGATCGGCCCACGCGAAGGATTCGGCGGCGCACAGCCCACCATCATTCTGAGTCGCAGAGATGAGCCCGAGCCGGGGAAATCGCGCTTGCACATCGATGTCAACGCGACCGATCGTGACCAGGACGCGGAACTCGAACGTCTGTTGAGCATCGGTGCACGCCCGGCCGACATCGGACAGACGGGCGACGAGCAGTGGCACGTGCTGGCAGATCCCGAGGGCAACGAGTTCTGCCTGCTCAAGGCTCGACTCGACCCGATCTGAGGACACCGTCCCGGTTTGTTCGGAGACACGGACAGCGAGAACGGTTGACAAAACGTTGTGTTTTTACAACACTTCGTTCCATGAGTCCGGTACGCCGTGGGGAAACACTCCCCATCTTCAATCGCATTCGCGTTCTTCGGGCGGAGCGTGGGATGAGCCGCGCGCAACTAGCCGAGCTCATCGACGTGAACCCACAAACAGTGGGTGCGCTCGAGCGTGGAGACCATTACCCGAGCCTGGATCTGGCCTTCCGCATCTGCGACGTCTTCGGCCTCCCCGTCGAGGCCGTCTTCTCGCGCAGCGAGTTCACCCCACTCTCGACCGAGCTCTACCGACGCCACTCCAAGGAGGCCTGACATGCCCGCCGCCTCGCTCATCGACCGGTACGAGGACTACCGCACGCGCCGGTTCCTGACACACGAAGCCACATTCGCACGATGGCTACCGGGATGGCGCACACAACACCGTCGCCGCGTTCTCGCCGCAACAGTCGTCGCACTGATCTCGGCGATGTTCGTCATTTCCGTTGCCACCTACTTCTTCCCGGTGGTGGCGGTCGCGTGGCTCGCGGTCGTGCTGGTATTCCTCCCGGCATGGACCTGCCTGCAGATCGTGTCGGGTCGGCAGTCCGACGCGCCTCGGCATGCGCTCGACGAACGAGAGATCGCCGAACGCAACAGCGCTCGCTCGATCGGACTCTCGGTGGCTCAAAGCCTGCTCCTGATCCCGATCTTTGCACTACTGTGGAGCCCGCCGTTCGACTTCATCGACCACCGCGCTCTCTGCTATTCAGCGGGTGGATTCGCGCTCGCTGCAATTCTTTTCAGCGGATGTCTGCCGGCAGTGCTGCTGGCGTGGACCCGGCCCGACGACGACCCGGAGGACCAGCTGTGACTCTCACGATCGACAACCTTTCCAAACGTTACGGCAGCACCGTCGCACTCGACGGCGTGAGCTTCGAGGTGCAGCCGGGCGAACTGTTCGGGTTCGTCGGCAGCAACGGCGCCGGCAAGACCACGACCATGCGTATCGCTCTGGGCGTGCTCGCCGCCGACAGCGGCGAGGTCCGGCTCGACGGCAGACCAGTCGATCTCGACGTCCGCCGCACCATCGGGTACATGCCCGAGGAGCGGGGACTGTACCCGAAGATGAAAGTCGGCAAGCAGTTGACGTATCTCGCACAGCTGCATGGTCTTTCGGCTTCCGACGCAACGGTGGCGATGCATCACTGGACCGAACGGCTGGGTATCGCCGAGCGGATCGGCGACACGGTCGATTCACTGTCTCTCGGAAACCAACAGCGCGTTCAGCTCGCCGCGGCACTCATCCACGATCCCGCGGTCCTCGTTCTCGACGAACCCTTCTCGGGGCTCGATCCGGTTGCCGTCGACGTGATGAGCGACGTGCTCGTCGAGAAAGCGAACACCGGTGTCCCGGTGATCTTCTCGAGTCACCAGCTCGACCTCGTCCAGCGGCTGTGCAAGCGAGTAGGCATCATCTCCCGGGGACGCATGCGGGTCGTCGGTGCGGTCGACGACTTGCGTGCCGGCGGCGCGTCCCGTCTGGTCGTGGACGCTCCCGACGCCCCCACCGGCTGGGCCGACGGCCTGCCGGGCGTGTCCGGGTCGGAATACCGCGACGGGCGCACCGTCCTCACCATCGAGCCGGGTGCCGACGACCAGCAGATCCTCAAGACCGCGTTGTCCACCGGTCCGGTCCACGAGTTCTCATTGAGCCGGCCGTCCCTGACCGACCTGTTCCGAGAGGTGGTAGCCGCGTGAGCGTCCCACTGAGCAACGCGCGCGCGATCGGCCTCGTGGCCCGCCGCGAATTCGTTACACAAGTACAGAAGAAGAGCTTCGTCATCAGCAACGCGATCGTGCTCGCCGCGATCGTCATCGGCATCGTCGCGATGTCGATTTTCTCGGGGGACGAGGACGAGCGCCCCACCGTGGGAGTCGTCGCCGGCTCCGCCCTCGGCACCACGATCGGTTCCATCGGCGACGCTGCGGGAATGCCGGTCGAAGTCTCCACCGTGCCCGATGCCGACGCAGGTCGCGAGCAGGTCGGCGCGGGCAGCCTCGACGTCGCCCTCGTTCCGGGCGGTGACGGTACCGTCACCGCGATCACCGAGTCGGAGATCGACGCCGATCTCAAAGCACTCATCGATACCGCCGTCGTGCAGGACGCCCAGTCCACCGCGTTGTCCACACGCGGCGTCGACCCCGCGGAGATCGCGGCGGACACGGCGCGCGCGACAGTTGTCGTCGAAGCAATCGAGCCTCCCGACCCCGAACAAGGCCAGCGGATCATCCTCGCGACCGTCTCTGTGCTCCTGCTCTACTTGCAGATCCTGCTGTTCGGTACGTATGTCGCGATGGGCGTGGTCGAGGAGAAGTCCTCGCGTGTCGTCGAACTTCTGCTCTCCACCCTGCGGCCGCTCCAGCTGCTGTGGGGCAAGATCCTCGGCATCGGCGCCGTCGGCCTGCTCCAGCTCACCGCGTACGGAGTGGTGGGTGTCGGCGCGTCGCTCGCCACGGGAGCGCTCACCATCACGGGGACCGCGATCGGCGTGCTGGCCGGCACCCTCGGCTGGTTCATCCTCGGCTTCGCGTTCTTCGCCGTGCTCTATGCCGCGGCAGGGTCGATGGTGTCGCGGCAGGAGGACGTGAACTCCACGTCCGGGCCATTGATGATCGTCATCATCGCGATGTTCTTCGCGGCGTTCTCGTCGATCGACGATCCGGAAGCGTCGTGGAGCACGACTCTGAGCTGGATCCCGCCGTTCTCGGCGATCCTCATGCCGCTGCGCATCGCCGCCGGTGTCGCGACACCGGTGCAGATCGTCGGCACCGTACTGCTGATGCTCGCCGCGACGGGGCTGCTCAGCCTCCTGGCAGCGAAGATCTACCAGCGCTCGATCCTGCGCATCGGCCGCACGGTGACCTGGAAGGAAGCGATCGGCCGGTAGGCGTGCGGTTCGGCACGTCGAGTACCGCCTCGTATAGGTTTGTTCCACAGCATGATCGACAGGTGGAGGCGACGTGGCGGGCAACAAGATCTCCGCGCAGGAGTTCATCGACGGCGTGATCGACCCGGGCAGCTTCATCTCGTGGGACACCACTCCGGTGGAGGTCCCCGCCGACGAGAAGTATCGCGCGGAACTCCGACGGGCCGCCGAGAAATCCGGAACCGACGAGTCGGTCCTGACCGGTGCAGGAACCGTGCACGGCCGCCGCGTAGCGCTGATCGCCTGCGAGTTCTCCTTCCTCGCAGGGTCGATCGGCGTCGCGGCGGCCGAACGCATCGTCACCGCGATCGAACGCGCCACCGCCGAGCGTCTCCCCCTACTCGCCTCCCCCACCTCCGGTGGCACCCGCATGCAGGAAGGCACGCTCGCGTTCGTGCAGATGGTGAAGATCGCCGCCGCCGTCGCCGAGCATAAGGCTGCACATCTGGGTTACCTTGTGTACCTGCGTAATCCGACCACGGGCGGGGTGTTCGCGTCGTGGGGATCGCTCGGGCACGTCACCGCCGCGGAACCGGGTGCACTCGTCGGATTTCTCGGACCCCGCGTCTACCAAGCGCTCTACAACGAACCGTTCCCGGAAGGCGTACAGACCGCGGAAAACCTCTACCGCAAGGGCGTAATCGACGGAGTCGTTCCGCTCGAGGGCGTCCGGCGACTCGTCCACCGGCTCCTGCGTGTGCTCGTGGAACCGGATCGGCCCGACATCAACACCTCTCGCGCCGTCACCACCGTCGACGACGTGCCCGATATTCCGGCCTGGCAGTCGGTGATGCTCAGCCGCAGGCCCGAACGGCCCGGGATCCGTGAACTGCTCCGGCACGCCGCGTCGGCTCAGGTGAGGCTGTCCGGCACCGGCGAAGGCGAGTCCGACAAGACGGTGTTGTTGTCGCTGGCGCGTTTTCGCGGGGTGTCGTGCGTGATGTTCGGGCAGGACCGCACCGGGCAGTCCGCGGCCAGCACGATGGGACCAGGCGCGCTACGGGAAGCGCGACGCGCGATGCGGCTCGCCGAAGAGCTTCGACTTCCGCTGGTTCTCGTCATCGACACCCTCGGCGCCTCGTTGTCGAAGGAAGCCGAGGAGCGCGGACTCGCACCGGAAATCGCCCGGTGCATATCCGATCTCGTGACCCTGTCGACGCCGACGGTGTCGGTGCTGCTGGGACAGGGCACCGGCGGCGGCGCGTTGGCACTGTTGCCCGCCGACCGTGTGCTGTGCGCGCAGCACGGCTGGCTCGCCCCACTACCTCCGGAGGGGGCGAGTGCCATCGTGCACCGCGACACCACCCACGCCCCGCGGATGGCGGAAGCGCAAGGAATCAGAGCGCGAGACCTGCTGCGGGACGGAATCGTGGACGGGGTGATTCCCGAGCGACCCGACGCCACCGAGGAACCCAAGGAGTTCGTGAAGCGAGTCGGGGCGGCCGTCGCGCGCGAACTCGCAGAACTCGCCGACCAACCCGCGGGTGAGAGGTACAGCCGGCGAATCGACCGGTATCGCCGATTGGGCGTCCCGACAGTCTGAGTAGTGCGTCGGCGCCGCGCAGCGTCGCGACCAGGTCGTCCTCTGCCACGTCGACCGCCGCGAACTGCCCCATCGGAACATCCCACTCGGTCGGGCGACGAGCCACACCCAGAACCGTGGCCACGGAGGCCTCTGCCCCGAAGGCTCGAACCACAGCGGTGCCGACGTTGCCCGTCGCGCCGGTGACGACCACCTATATGCCGGAAGCTCCGGCTTTCGAGGCGGGCATGAAACGTGTCCTTCGCCTGGTTGGTATGTCGACCAGGTCGGGACAGGAGCGCAAGGAACAGTTCCGTCGACGGATGGTGCGCTGAATCTGCAGATCGAGCACACCCACACCATCGATGGGCGGGGGCGTGTGCCGACCCGACAGCTCACGGCCGTCATGGGCCGGAACGAAGGTCTCGTATTACATGGGCATGTGCATCATGGGCATCCCGCCCATCTGGTGCAGCCACATCATCAAGTGGTGTAGCAACATGTGCGCCTGGTCCATCATCATCATCATGTTCACCGCCGTGACCTGCCCTTCTGGAGTCGCGGACCGGGGGATTCGTCCCGAGGCCACTTCCCATCGTCCTCCTCGGGCGCAGCCGTTCACACCCCGGTTGTGCCGTGATCCGGTGCTCACCTGCGCGGCGTCATAGATGCCTGCCGAACCGGCTGAGAATGCCAGCGGTCGAGAGGTGAGGAGGTGCCATTTTCGTGGATACGTCCGAACTCGTCTCCACATCGGCGTAGTTGCTCGAATACTGAGTTCATGTCGACTATCAACGGTCTTCCTGCACATGCACTGCTCGTCCACTTCATGGTGGTTCTTGCGCCTGTGACCGCGATCCTGGTCGCAGTGTGCGGAGTGTGGCCGGCAGCCCGGCGTCGGCTCGTCTGGCCGACCATCGTTCTCGCGACCGTCGTACTGGCTCTGACTCCGGTGACGATCGAGGCCGGTGAGTGGCTCGAAGAGCATGTCGATCGGTCTGCGGCAGTGGAGGTCCACACCGAACTGGGCGACACGATGGTGTACTTCGCCGCGGTCCTGTTCATCGCCGCCCTGGCTCTCACCGCGCTCCATCTCAGAGAGCGAACGGCACGACCGTCTCGGGTGCTCAGGGTGGTCGCGGCTGCTCTGGCACTGGTCGCCGCCGGCGCCGTGGTCGTGCAGATCTACCGTGTCGGTGAATCGGGTTCACGGGCGGTGTGGGGTGATGTCGCGGCATACTCGGACGCGACCGTTCAGACGCGGGAACCCCACGTCGACAACAATTATCGGCCTATCGCCGGCGGATACGACCTGGCGATCCGCTGGGTCCGGTCATGACCGGTTCAGACGGTGATCCACCGACCGACTCCGATCCCGAGCGAGCTCCGGATACCGACCCGATCGCCGCAGCCGAACGGACTGCGGCCGCGCTGAGCCGCGACGGTTCTCCTCGCGGCACGCTCGGTCCCCGATTCGATCGCCACTCCCCCTTCTTCACCGGGATGACCGCCGCGGCCGGCGCACTCACCACCGTCGCGGTCGTGCTTGCGGCACGGGCGGTGGAGTCGATCCTGATCCTGATCGGTGTTGCGTTCTTCCTCGCTCTCGGAATCGATCCGCTCGTGCGGTGGGTGACTGCCCGCCGGGTCCCGCGATGGGCGGCGGTCACCGGCGTGTTCGTTCTCGGGGGCGCCGCGATCACAGCACTCGTTGCTGCGGCGGTTCCGCCGCTGACCGAGCAGGCGTCGGCGTTGATCGCTGCCGCCCCGCACTACTTCGAACAACTCACCGAGCCGTCGTCGTGGGTCGGGCGCCTGAATGCCCGCTTCGACTTGCAGCACCGGTTGACGCAGTTCTCGGGCGGCGCGGGCACCTCGGTGCTGGGAGAAATCGTCACGGCAGGAGAGGCCGTGTTCACCGCATTGACCGACACCCTCATCGTCACAGTGCTGACCATTTATTTCCTTGTCGATCTGCCCCGCTTACGTGCCACCTTGTATCGGTTCGTCCCGCACTCCCGGCGCCCCCGGGCGATCCTGCTGGGCGACGAGATCTTCGCGAAGGTCGGCTCGTACGTGCTCGGCAACGTCATCATCTCGGTGATCGCAGGCGTAGCCACCTTCGTGTGGCTCGTCGCATTCTCCGTGCCCTACGCGCTTCTGCTGGGAGTTTTCGTCGCCGTCCTCGACCTGGTACCGCTGATCGGCTCTACGATCGCCGGCATCGCGGTGGCGGCCGTAGCGTTGACGGTTTCGGTGCCGGTCTGCGTGGCCACGATCGTGTTCTTTGTCGCCTTCCGGCTCGGTGAGGACTATCTGCTCGTTCCCAAGATCATCGGACGGTCGGTCGAGGTACCGGCTCTGAGCACCTTGATCGCCGTCCTGATCGGCGGGTCGCTGCTGGGTCTGGTGGGAGCACTGGTGGCGATTCCGTTCGCCGCAGCAGTGCACCTGCTCGCACAGGAAGTGTTCTTCCCGCGTCTCGACCGCAGCTGACCGGTGTCACCGAACCCGCGGAGGATCGTCAGCTACGCCGCAGTGCCGCCCGCCGGGCAAGGAACTCGTCCTCGTCGATCTCACCGCGCGCGAACCGTTCGGCGAGGATCCCTTCGGCGTCGTGATGATCCGGACGGTCCCGTTCGGGACGGCCTGTAGTGGAAACTCTGCGGGTCAGATAGACGCCGTAGACGCCGAGGAGGACTATTGCCGACCAGAACAGGACCATCATCACCGCCATCAGCAGCACACCGCCCCCTCCGGCGCCATACCAACCGTGCATGGCTCTCACCTCTCGTTTCGTGGCGGTCGCAGATGTCATTCGCAGGTTTACGGACCGCCCGCTGTCGACATATGCGCACACAGCGACAATCGGCCGAGACGACACCACGAAAGCGGTGACCGACGACTTCATGTCGATGCTTCGCCATGTTTCACAGTATTCGCGGTTTCTGATGAATCGAGCAGAAGGTCCTGAGAATCCGGAGAGGCGCCGAGACGTTCTTACCGATGCCGATCGGGTTCATCACGACCGCCGGATACCCGTCGAGGCGCCGCGTATTTCGCTAGCGTCGGTGATATCCGGAGTTCGAAGCCCCAGACAAGCAGGATCGGCGCAATGACTGAAGCGTCACCGACACCTTCGTGGACAGCGCGGTTGCGTGCACGGGCGGAGTTCATATTTCTCGTCGTGACCGTTGCCGCCCTGGTTGCAGGTGGCCTGGCATGGATACTCGGCAGTAGTACGGCTGCCGACGTCTGCTGGATCGTCGGCACCGTCATCGCGATTGTGCCCGCGACCTGGTGGGTGATCGGCGCACTGCGACGGGGCCGGGTAGGGGTGGATCTGATCGCGGTGTTGTCGCTGGTCGGCACGATGGCGATCGGTGAGTACGTGGCCGGGGCGCTGATCGCGGTGATGCTCGCATCGGGGCAGGCACTCGATGCTGCTGCCGAACGCCGTGCCACCACCGATCTCAGGGCGTTGCTCGAGCATGCTCCTCGCACCGCCCGTCGTCGGGTGGGCGATGACCTCGAGGTGGTACCTCTCGAGGCGATCGTTCCCGGAAACAGGGTTGTCGTGGGGCCGGGTGAGGTGGTGCCCATCGATGGGTGGGTGGCTTCCGACCTCGCGGTGCTCGACGAGTCGGTGCTCACCGGCGAGCCGATGCACGTGCAGCGCCGGGCCGGCGAGTCGGTACGCAGCGGAGTCGTCAATGCGGGCGGGGTGTTCGAGATGACCGCCCGCTCCACCGCCGAGGACAGCACCTATGCCGGCATCGTGCGACTCGCTCGTGACGCTGCCGCCGAGAGTGCCCCGGTGGTGCGCATCGCGGACCGGGTCGCCGCCTGGTTCCTGCCGTTGACGTTGATCGTCGCAGCGTTCGCCTGGCTCGCAGGCGGCTCGGCGACGCGGGCCGTCGCGGTGCTGGTGGTGGCGACCCCATGTCCTCTGCTGCTCGCAGCACCGGTCGCGATCGTCTCCGGACTGTCCCGTGCGTCCCGGTTGGGTGTGGTCATCCGAAGCGGCGGTGCGCTCGAGAATCTCGGACAGGCCGAAACCCTGGTGATGGACAAGACCGGCACACTCACCAGCGGTCGCCCCACCGGAACCGATATCGTCACCGCCCCCGGAAACGACGCGGTGGAACTGCTGCGCCTGGCCGCCTCCGCCGATCAACTGTCCCCGCATGTCCTTGCGGAGGCGATCGTGCAGGAGGCGAAAAAACGCAGGCTGACGTTGTCGATGCCCACCGACGTCATCGAGCAGGCCGGCACCGGGGTGACCGCTACCGTGGACGGTCACCGGGTGAGCGTCGGTGCCCTGCCACTGCCCGCCGACGCCCCGGGCTGGGCGCGGACGGTGGCGAACCGGGCCGCGCTCGACGGCGCCGTGATCGCCTGGGTCATGGTCGACGGGGATCTCGCGGGCGCGCTGCTGCTCGTGGATCCGCTGCGGCGCGACGCTGCCCGCACACTGCGGCGGCTGCGCGGCGCCGGGTTGAACCGGCTCGTGATGCTCACCGGAGACCGGCGTGAACCTGCCGAAGCTGTCGGGGCGGCGCTCGGACTGGACGCAGTATGTGCCGAGCAGACTCCGGCCGACAAGGTCGCCGGCGTCCGCGCTGAACGCCGGTCAGCCGTGACTGTCATGGTCGGTGACGGCGTCAACGACGCGCCGGCCCTCGCCGCGGCGACCGTCGGAGTCGCGATGGGCGCACGCGGTTCGACGGCCAGTTCCGAGGCCGCGGACATCGTGCTCACCGCCGACCGCCTCGACCGGCTCGCCGACGCCATGGTCATCGCCCGACGCTCGCGGCGCATCGCCGTGCAGAGCGCCGTCATCGGGATGAGCCTGTCGCTGATCGCGATGGGTTTCGCCGCGTTCGGCTATCTTCCCCCGGCGGTGGGGGCACTGTTGCAGGAATGCATCGACGTCGCGGTGATCCTCAATGCCCTGCGGGCACTGCGCAGCGATCACGCCCGTGCCCCGGGGCTGCGAGAGGACACCGAGGCGATGCTGCACCGATTCTCGGCCGAACACGAGGTACTGCGCGACCGCCTGTCGGTGTTGCGCGACACCGCCCAGTTGCTCGCCGAAGGCGATCTCGACGCCGCGCACGCGGCGTTACGGCGGGTGGACACCTTCTTGTTCGGCACCCTGTTGCCGCACGAGCGCGCCGAGGACTCCGAGCTGTATCCCGCGCTCGCGGAACCGTTGGGCAGCGGGGAAGCGACCGCGACGATGAGCAGGATGCACGCCGAGATCGATCGGCTCAGCCATCGATTGCGGGCGCAACTCACCCAGGCCGATGCGGCCGGGGGTCTACACCCCGACCAGTGCGAGGAACTCCTCGCCGACCTCTACGGTTTATCGGCGCTACTACGTCTGCACTTCGTGCAGGAGGAGGAGAACTATTTCACCCTCGCCCCCGAGACGGACTCGGCAACCGACCTGGATCGCAGATAGCAGCGGGCACAACGGCGAAGGGCCAACCGCCGGAGCAACCTCCGAGATCGAGGGGTGGCTGAGGCTGCGGCCGGCGACGGCACCGGCCGACGTGTGCTGAATCGTGCGGCGCGACGGTGGATGCGGTGTTCGTGTCCCCGCTCGTCGCCCAACCACTGCCGCCCGCCGCACATCGCCCTCCGCACAGATGACCGTCGCATAGGGTTACCCGATCACCATTGTCAGTGCGAGGGAAGGACATGAAGCGATGAGCTCGTACGAGGACGCGTTCCGCCGGAGCGTCGAGGATCCGGAGTCGTTCTGGCTCGAGGCCGCGCGCGGCGTCGATTGGGATGTTGCCCCGACCCGCGCACTCGACGACACCCAGGCGCCCTCGTACCGCTGGTTCCCCGACGGCTCGCTCAACACGAGCGTCAACGCGCTCGACCGGCATGTCGCCGCGGGCGCGGGTGACCGGACCGCGCTGATCTGGGATTCGGCGATGGTGCCGGCGAAGAAGACCTACACGTACGCCGAACTGCTCGACGAGGTCGCCACGTTCGCCGGAGTGCTGCGCGATCAGGGCGTCGTGGCCGGGGACCGGGTCATCATCTACATGCCGATGATCCCGGAGGCCGCGATCGCGATGCTCGCGTGCGCCCGCATCGGTGCCGTGCACTCGGTGGTGTTCGGCGGCTTCGCGGCGAAGGAACTCGCGACCCGCATCGACGACGCCCGTCCCGTCGTGCTCGTCACTGCGTCGGGTGGGCTCGAGCCCGGCCGCACCGTCGAGTACCTGCCGATGGTCGAGGCGGCCCTCGGTTTGACGAAGACTCCGCCGCACACCGTGATCGTGAAGGATCGGGAGCAGATCCCCGGCTCCGCAGCCGACTACAAGGCTTCGTCCGCCGCGTGGTTCGACTGGGACGAACTCGTCGCCGACTCGTCGCCGGCAGAACCGGTCTCGGTCGCCGCGACCGATCCGCTCTACATCCTCTACACGTCCGGCACCACCGGTAAGCCGAAGGGTGTCGTCCGCGACAACGGCGGCCACGCGGTCGCGCTGACGTGGTCCATGCGCAACATCTACGACATCGACGCGGGCGACGTGTGGTGGACCGCGTCGGACGTCGGCTGGGTCGTCGGCCACTCGTACATCGTCTACGGGCCGTTGATGGCGGGCGCCACCACCGTTCTCTACGAGGGCAAGCCGGTGGGCACGCCCGACGCCGGGGCGTTCTGGCGCATCATTTCGGAGAACGATGTCAAAGCGCTGTTCACGGCGCCGACCGCGATCCGTGCGATCCGCAAGGCCGACCCCGACGCCGAAGAACTCACGAAGTATTCGATCGACACGTTGGAGACGTTGTTCGCCGCCGGCGAGCGTCTCGACCCCGACACCTACGAATGGGCGAGCCGGGTTCTCGAGCGCCCGGTCGTCGACCACTGGTGGCAGACCGAGACGGGCTGGGCGATCGCCGCGAACCTGCGAGGCCTGGATCCGATGCCACTCAAGGCCGGTTCTCCCACGGTTCCCGTTCCGGGTTACCGCGTCGAAATCGTCGACGCGCACGGCGATCTCGTGAAGGCGAACACCGAAGGCAACATCGTCGTCCGGGTGCCGCTTCCGCCGGGTACCTTGACCGGTCTGTGGCAGGACGAGGACCGCTTCCGCAGGTCGTATCTCGACACGTTCCCCGGCTACTACCTCACCGGTGATTCCGGTTACGTGGACGAAGACGGCTACGTGTTCGTGCTCGGACGCTCCGATGACGTGATCAACGTTGCCGGACACCGGCTTTCGACGGGAACGATGGAAGCGGTCGTGGCATCGCACCCGGCTGTGGCCGAATGCGCGGTGGTGGGGATCCGCGACGAGATCAAGGGGCAGCGCCCGTCGGGATACGTGGTCCTCAAGGCCGGTGCGGAGATCGACCCTGAGACCTTGCGTCAGGAACTCGTGGCGATGGTGCGCGACCAGATCGGTGCGGTGGCCACCTTCCGCGACGTCACGGTCGTGCAGGCGCTCCCGAAGACGCGCTCCGGCAAGATCCTTCGCAAGACGATGCGTCAGATCGCCGACAACGAGCAGTACTCCGTGCCGTCGACCATCGAGGATCCGGCTGTCCTCGAGGCGCTTCGGGCACAACTGGGCGGCTGACCCCGCGAGGGGCTAGCGGCGGCGACGCCAGACGACCACCACCACGACAGCGACGAGAACTGCCCCGGCCACGGCGACGAGGTCGGGGCGGTTCTTCACTGCCTCGACCCGCTCGCCGGCTGCGTGCTTGACACGGGTCGGGACATCGAGACGGTCGGTCAATTCACCGACAGTGGCGGCGAGTTCCGCGCGCTGCTGCGCGATATCGGCTTCGGTGCCTCTGCCCGACCCGTTCGGGCTCGACGCGGTGGACGAAGGCTCGTGGGAATCCGGTCGGCTCATCGCAGTGCTCCCTTCGCGGCGGCCACGTCGGCCCGAACGCTCTCGACCGTGTGTGCCGGCATCGGCGGCGCGGCGTTCTTGGCCTTGGAGGCACCCACGGCCGCAAGGATGCCGCCGATCACGAGCACCACGACGGCGACGATCAGCGCTGCAAGCCATGGGTCCAGGGCCGTGGCGAGCCCGAGCACGCCGGCCGCGATCAGGGTGGCGAGCCCGAGGTAGAGCAACAGTGCACCGGCTCCCGAGATCCCGGCACCGATCCCGATCCGCGTTCCCTTGGACTTCACTTCGTGGAGGGCGCTCGTGACTTCGGTCCGCACAAGTGTCGAGACCTGTGCGGCAAGCCGTTCGGTGAGTTCGACGGTGGACAGTGATGAGGGCTGGGCCGCCACGTGACGGGCATCGCCTCCGGTCGGTTCCGTCATGTTCGTTTCCCTTCCTCTTCGCCGCCGGGCGCTCGGCGCAGGCGACGCCCGCGTTCGATGAGTTCTCGGCGCTTGGCCTCGTTCTTCTCACTCGCCCGGGTGTCACGCGGGGGCAGTTGGAGGGTCTTCTCAGCCTCTATCCCACCCTGCAGCTCACGGCCACGTTCGAGTTCCGCATCGAATTCGGCCCCGAACAGCAGTGCCAGGTTGGTGATCCACAGCCACAGCAGGAAGATGATCGCGCCCGCGAGCGAGCCGTAAGTCTTGTTGTAGCTACCGAAGTTGCTGACGTACACGGCGAACAGCACCGAGGCGAGGATCCAGACCACTATTGCGATCACCGAACCGACACTGACCCACCGGAATCTGGGCTGCTTGACGTTGGGCGTGGCGTAGTACAGAACAGCGACGATCACGATGACCAGCACCAGCATCACGGGCCACTTCGCGATGTTCCAGACAGTCACCGCCGTCTCTCCCAAGCCCACCACGTCAGCGTTGGTGCGGGCGATTGGGCCGCTCACCACGAGCATCAGGCCGGTCGCTCCC
>JAEZDV010000074.1 GCA_023417985.1 Actinomycetes bacterium
GCGCGAGTTCAAGCAGGCCCCCACGGCGGCCGCGAAGGCGGCCAAGGAAACCTCGGCCGCCGTCGCCGGGATCACAGTTCGCGGAACCGTGGGATCAGAAGTTCCGCGACGTTCTTCGCCTCGTCGATCAGCGGCCATCCGGCGAGGATGAGCGTGGTCAAGCCGGTGGTGTCGCGCAGCGTGCGCACGTGACCGGTGATCTCGTCCGGTGCCCCGACGTAGTACACAGCCGACGATCCGGTGGCGAAGATGTCCAGCGGCGACCACGCCGTGATACCCGCGTACAGGCCGTCGCCGAGGTAGAGGTCCTCGGGCTCGGGCAGCTTGCCGGCGTTGATGGAGTCGACCCATCCCTGCCGCTGTGCGTCGCGGGCCGTGAAGGTTTCCAGGGTCTGCTGACCACCGGTCCGGCGGCGCACCGCGTTGTCGAGAACCTCGCGGATCCGGTCGAGCCCGGTCTTCTCGAACAGCGAGCGGAACCGGTCGAGCGCCTCGGCGCGATTCGGGCGCACGATCACTCCGGACAGTCCGCCGAAGTCGGTGAACTCGCGCCCCGCTGCGGCCGCGGACTCGCGTGCTGCCGCGAATTTGTCCTTCACGAAAGCGTTCTCGCGCAGCATGACCAGGTACGCGTCGAGCACCTTGCCGGAGTTCTGCAGCCCGGCGGGGGAATCGCCTGTGCCCCACAGCGGGACCGCGTGGTCGCCGCCGGGGGGATCGATGCGCAGCGGGGTGTTGGGGAAGTTCGACTCCGTGCCTTCGGCATAGATGCGGCGGAACTCGTCCCAGTACTGTTCTCCGAGTTCGTACCGCCGGTCGTGCTCGACGTTCATGTCGTACTTGGTGAGGATGTTCTCCCGGCCGTTGACGGAATTGATCATCAACCGGCCGCCGCTGAACGCGTCGAAGGTGAGTGCCTTCTCGGCGAGCAGACGCGCAGGCGTCATGTTGGCGTAGATCGCCACGAGGAACTTCATCTTCTTGGTGTGCGCGGCAGCCCACGTCGCCGAGATGAACGGGTCGTTCGGCCAGGTCGCGACGAGTGCACCGTCGAAGCCGCCGTCGTCGATCGTCTTGGCCAGTTCGATCTGGCGCTGCCCGTCGACCGGGTACAGCCCGTCGGGGCTCCACGGGTAGTCGCCGTCCGCCTGGGTGAGGTACCAGAAGGTTTTGATGCCCATCAGTGTGCGTCCTTCGTCGGGAGATCGAGAGTGTCGATGCGGGCGCGCGTGCGCAGCGTCGCAGTATCGACGGTGAACAGGGCGTCGAGGTAGGCGACGGCGAACGAGCCCGGGCCGGAGGAGTTCTCCTCGGCGATCTCGGCGGCGACCGCCACGTGGGCGTGAGCGGCAGCGAGGCCGATCAGCGGCGTCGGAGCAACCGCGAGGTATGCCGCGACAAGTCCTCCGAGCGAGCATCCGGTGGAAGTGACGCGGGGGAGCATCGCGCTGCCACCGGCGATGCGAAGTCCGGTGAGGTGTCCGTCGCGGTCCCGCCCGACCAGATAGTCGACCGGGCCCGATGCCGATACGACGTCCGCGTGCTCGAGCAGCGCGAGTGCCGCGGGCACCGCGGCAGCGGCTTCGTCGGCGCTGTCGACCCCGCGGGTGTCCCCGCCGAGTCCGGCCAGCGCGATGATCTCCGACGCGTTGCCGCGGACGGCGGTGGGCCGGAACTTCAGGAGATCGGCGGCGAGCCCGGTGCGCCAGGACAGACCACCGACTCCGACCGGGTCGAGAACCCACGGGGTTCCCGCTTCGTGTGCTGCTTCGGCAGCGCGGGTGAATGCCACGGCAGTTCCGTCGTCGGGGGTGCCGAGGTTGATCAGAACAGCGCCGGCGATCCGCGCGAATTCACCTGCCTCGTGTGCATTGTCGATGTGCGCGTTACTGGCTCCGGCAGCGAGGAGCACGTTGGTGAGGAAGTTCGCGGAGACGATGTTGGTGAGCGACTGCACCAGCGGAACCCGGGCGCGGAGCGCGTCGAGGGCCGAGGCCAGATCGTCGACGGTGGGAGCGTTCGTCGTAGTAGACACAGAAGATCCTGTCGGAGAGGGGATTCGGGGCCGGGATCAGGGCCGGGGACATCGCATCATGCGTCGCCCTCCCCTTCGGTGCCGACCGATTCCGCGCCGGCTGTTGCACTGACCATCGGCAGAGTGGGATCCGCCGACCACTCCTCGAGCGACCCGTCGTAGACCGCGAGACCGTCGTGCCCCGCGCGGACGAGTGCGAGGGCGGCAAGGCATGCGGAGACACCGCCGCCGCAGTAGAGGACCAGGGGGCGGGAGGCGTCGGAGAGGGTCGCGTCGGCCAGTTCGGCGACGTCCGGTGCCGATCGCACGACGCCACCGTCGATCAGGCTCTTGGCGGGGAGGTTCAGGCTCCCGGGGATGTGCCCCCGGCGCGAGTATCTGGTGGTGGCTGCGCCGGTGAACTGCTCGTGGTCGAGTGCGCACACCAGGGTGCCGGGGATGGCGCCTGCCACGACTGCGAGGACGTCGTCCCGGTCTCGCCACAGGCCGAGATCGATCAGGCCGGTCCGCGGCGAAGCAGTGGGCCGATCGGTGGCGTCGCCGGTGTCCACGGGCAGTGCGAGCGATGTCCAGCGTGCGAGACCGCCGTCGAGCACCCGCGCCGCGATCCCGACATTGCGCAGCATCCACCACAGGCGCGATGCCCAGGTCATCCCACCTTCGTCGTAGACGACGATCTCCGCGTCGGGAGCGACTCCGAGGTCGGCCAGAACGTGCGCGAGTCTGTCGGCGGCCGGACGGGAGAAGTGCAGGGTGGGGTGGCGGGCGCTCAGTTCCCCGAGCAGATCGGCGTGCAGCGAACCCGGAAGATGGGCTTCACGCCAGGCCGCGTAGCCGGACTCGGGGCGGTAGTCCCCGTCGAACCGCGGTTTGGGGAAGGACACGGTCGCGTCGAGGATCGTGTACGCGCGGGGGGCACGTGCCAGCGTCTCGGCGCTGATGAGCACCTGTTCGGCTCGTGGCGCTTGGTCGGGCACCGTGCATCCTCTCGTCGATCTCCGCTTCTTTCGGGACGACGATATCGTATACGCAAGTATTCGCGTGTCGGCGGTGGCATAATCGGCGGACACACCGGATCAGGACACGGGGGCCTACATGACCGAGCAGGACACTGCGGCAGACCTGGGGAGCTCTCTCCTCGTCGAGCCGCCGACCGGGCGCGACGACCAGACCTCCAAGCAGTACCTCCGTCTGCGCTCGGACATCCTCGCCGGCAAGTTCCCCCGCGGAGCCGCGCTCCACGAGACCCAGCTCAGCGAGACCTACGGAGCGTCCCGGACGCCGATCCGCGAGGCGCTGAACTGGCTTGCCCACGACGGGCTGCTCGAGCGTGCGAATCGCGGTTTCCGCGTGCGCTCGGGGACCCCCGAGGACGTGATCGAGATCTATGCCGCGCGTGTAGCGCTGGAATCGGAGGCGGCGGGTGCCGCGGCGATCCGGCACACCGACCTCGATCTGGCGAGGCTGGAGCGACTTCACGATTCCTGTTGCAATGCGACGGGCGAGGCCGCGGTGCGGACCGGCAATTTCCGGTTCCACGAAGCTCTGTGGCAAGCGGCGCACAACTCGACGATCACGTCGCTGCTGGTGCGTTTGACCACCCAGTTGCGAATCTACGATTCCGGCCCGCCGTCGAACTACGGCGAGCCCGATGCACTCAACGAGGAGCACTCGCAGATCCTCGACGCTCTCCGGGCGCGCGACGAGACCGCGGCCCGCGAGCACATGCGCGCACACCTCGAGCGCAGCCGTGAGCAGCGCATCAGGTTGTTCGCGGGAAGTTAGTCGCGGGCCGCAGCCTGTTCACTCATCTTCGGCTGATGTGCTCGCATCGCCGTCGGCGAGAATCCGGTACAGCGCCTTCTTCGCGTCGGTGAGCACCTTGTGTGCCGCGGTGACGTCGGCGTCGGTTCCGCTCATGGCGACCGACCGCGCCGCATCCTGCAACGCGTGGAGTGCTGCCCGCAGATCGGGCGTCTCCGTGTCGCGGGTGTGCCCCTGGAACGGATCCGCCGGTGCGTTCTCCGGGTTCTCGACGTAGGCGCGGCCCTCGTCGGTCAGGGTGACGAGCTTGCGTCCGCCGTCCTTGTAGACCGTGACGAGACCTTCGTCCTCGAGTTGCGAGATGGTCGGGTAGATCGCGCCCGGGCTGGGCCGCCACGTGCCACCGGTGCGGTCGGCGATCGCCTGCATGAGCTGGTAACCGTGCATCGGCTCGTCGGCGAGCAGCATCAGAACGGCCGCCCGAACGTCGCCGCGCTGCGCGCGGCCTCGCCGTCCACCGCGATGCGGGTGTCCGCCGCGATGGGGCCGGCCGTGCGGTCCGCCTGGGAAGTGGTGGGGTCCCCCGCGGCCGGGGCCGTCGGGTCCGAAAGGGCCGCCCGGAAAGGTGCGGGAATCGATGGGGTTGCGGCGTTCGCCGCGTGGGTTTCCGTGAGTACGCATGGCGTTCTCCTTCGTTGTTGTGACACTGTCAAGATAGAACGCGATATATCGTTAGTCAACGTATTCGTATGAGGTCGAGCACCCGCCGTCTCATCACGTTGCCCGGACCTGGGAGACGAGTCACCCCCGCCCGGCCCGACCTGCCCGAGTGTCGGCCCTCGCCGGTACTCTCGGCGCGTGGCCCTGTACCGGAAATATCGACCCGCGACCTTCGCCGAGGTGGTGGGGCAGGAGCACGTCACCGTCCCGCTGAGCACGGCCCTCGATACCGGGCGCATCAATCACGCCTACCTGTTCTCGGGTCCTCGCGGTTGCGGCAAGACGTCGTCCGCGCGCATCCTCGCCCGATCGCTCAACTGCGTCGAAGGTCCCACCTCCACGCCCTGTGGAAAGTGCTCGTCGTGCATTGCGCTCGGCCCGGGCGGCGGCGGGAACCTCGACGTCACCGAACTCGACGCGGCGAGTCACGGTGGTGTGGACGACACCCGCGAACTCCGAGACCGCGCGTTCTACGCCCCGGCGGAGTCTCGGTACCGGATCTTCATCATCGACGAGGCCCACATGGTCACCACGCAGGGTTTCAACGCCCTGCTCAAGATCGTCGAAGAGCCGCCCGAACACCTGATCTTCGTGTTCGCGACCACCGAGCCCGAGAAGGTGCTGCCGACCATCCGGTCGCGTACCCACCACTACCCGTTCCGGTTGCTCGCTCCGACCGCCATGCGCGGTCTGCTCGAAGAGATCTGCACTCGCGAGAACGTCCCGGTCGCCGATGCGGTCTATCCGCTGGTGATCCGCGCCGGAGGTGGCTCGCCCCGCGACTCGCTGTCGGTGATGGACCAGTTGCTGGCCGGCGCCGGGCCCGAGGGCGTCACCTACGAGCGAGCGCTGGCGCTTCTCGGGGTCACCGACGTCGCCCTCATCGACGAGGCGGTCGACGCGCTCTCAGCTGCGGACGGTGCCGCGTTGTTCGGCACCGTGGAGAAGATCATGGACGCCGGCCACGATCCGCGGCGGTTCGCGGCGGATCTTCTCGAACGATTCCGCGACCTCATCCTCATGCGCACCGTCCCCGATGCTCCCGAACGCGGTCTGATCGACGTGCCCGGTGACGTTCTCGAGCGGATGCGCGACGAGGCGTCGCGGATCGGCCCGGCCACCCTCACCCGCTACGCCGAGATCGTCCACGCCGGGCTGGGGGAGATGCGCGGTGCCACCGCGCCGCGCCTGCTGCTCGAGGTGATGTGCGCCCGCATGCTGCTTCCCGCAGCCTCCGACACCGATTCCGCTGTCCTGCAACGACTCGAAAGACTCGAGCAGGGAATCGTGGCGGCACGTCCCGCCGCATCACCCGATCGCGCAACGGCCGCTGATGCACCGGTAGCTTCCGGCACGCCATCGCCGGCGGGGCCATCGAATGAAGCCGCGACCCGGTTCCAGCGGCCGTCCCAGCGCCAGGCGGCCCCGGCTCCGCAGCCCGGCACTGCCGCGTCGCCCGAGCCCGTCCCGGCCGCGACTCCCGCGCCGGACCGCACTCCCCCGCTGGCGACACCCACCCCGAGCGACGACGCGACGCGCCCCGAGAACCGCGAAGAGCCGTCCGCCCCGCAGGTCGCCGACCCCGGTCCCGAACCGGTTCCGGCACCGCAGCGCACCCCCGAGCCGGAACCGGTTGCTGCACAGGAAGTAGCGCCGCAGCCCGCCGAAGTCCCCGCCCCCGCGGCAGCGGGTCCCGACGCCGCGGCGATTCGCGCGGTGTGGTCGGAGGTCCGGGCGAAAGTGCGCGAACGCAGCCGCACCGTCGAGGTGATGTTGTCCGGCGCCACCGTGCGCGAAGTCGACGGCAACCACGTCGTTCTCGTCCACGACTCCGCCCCGCTGGTCAAACGGTTGGCCGAACCCCGCAACGCGACCGTGATCGCCGCCGCCCTCGGTGACGTGTTCGGCGGGACGTTCGACGTCACGTGCGTGCACGGGTCCGCTCCTGCGGTTCCCGTGAAAGCCGCGCCCGCGCAAGCGCCGTCGAGGCAGTCCGGCCAGCCGCGTTTCTCCCGTCCGAGCCAGGCCAAGCAGACACCCCCGCCTGCGCCTGCGCCGGCGGCAACCGGTCCGTCGAGTCCTCCGGCAAGCCGAGCCGACGACGACATCCCGCCACCCGAGGCACCCGACCTGCCCGACGACCCGGGACCCGAACCCGGCTACGTACCGCTCGCACCCCCCGACCCGTCGGCGGTGACACCCGAGGACGTCGAGCAGATGTTCGCCGAGGCGGCCACGCCCGGCGATCCGTCCGCCCGGCGCGACCCCGAGGACGTCGCTATCGAATTGCTCGAGGACATCCTCGGGGCGAAAAGGCTCGACGAGAAGTAGACGGACCGGGTTGCCTGGTGGCAGTGGTCCCCCCGGTCATCTCACGGTGACGGGACTGTGCCCCAGAACGACTCCAGCTTCTCTGCGGTGACCACCGTGCCGAAGTTCTGCGCGACCACCGATATGGACGCATCGTGGGCGGCCCGGCTGTAGGTGGCTGCGCAGTCTTCGACGAGCGAGACCCAGTACTCGTGGAACAACGCACTGCGCAGGCTCGACTCGACGCAGATCTCCGTGGCGACGCCGGTGAACAGCAGCGAATCGATACTGAGCGATCGTAAGGTGAGGTCGAGATTGGTGCCCACGAACGCGCTGAATCTGTTCTTCGTGATCACCACGTCCCCGTCGCGGGGAGTGACGCCGAAGTAGTCCGCTCCGGGAGTTCCGGTGCGGCAGGTGATTCCGGTTCGGAGCGCATCGGGGCCCTCGCCCACCCGTCCGAGCCACTGACGTGTATCGGTTGTCTCGTCGTGTTCGGTACGGACGAAGATCACTCGTACCCCTGCCGTTCGAGCCGACTCTATGAGGCCGTCCAGTCGGGGCGCCATCGCGACCGCAGCGGTGACGTCGAATCCCGCCCGCGCCAAAGAACCACGGGGGGAGCAGAAGTCGTTCTGCATATCGATGACGATCAGCGCGCACCGCGCCGGATCGTAGCGAAACGGGACCGAGTCCATGATTGTTCCCTTCGTCTCGGAAATCGGGGCATGAAGTGGGTGATCACATCGCGAGGACCGCGACTCCCGTCGCGAGGAGTAGACCGGCCATCACCGGCACGACGAGATGGCGCACCAGTTCTGTGACCGGGATCCGGCAGAATCCGGCGACCACGACCAGCGACGACCAGATCACCAGGGTTCCGCCGCCGGTCCAGGTGGCGCCGTTCTGTGCGATCGCCGCCAGGGTCGCGACGTCCATCCCGGATTCCGGGCCGAGGGCGGCGGCCAATCCGCCGGTGAGCGGCAGGCCGGCCCATCCGGACCCGTCGAGTCCGATTGCCATCCCGATGAAGAGCATGCTGAACGCCACGAATGCGCCGTTGTCCGGGATGTACGGCTGCACCGCTTCGACGGTGTCGAAGAGGAAGGCGGGGGGAGTCACGTCTTCACCGAGGCCGAGTATCGCACCGGAGTAATCGGGAATGCCGATGTAGACGAAGCCTGCGATCGGAAGAATGATGCCCATCGCCTTGAAGGCGTACGACAAGCCGTCGATGAAGTGTGTGGCGCAGAATTCGAGAGCCTCGGACCGGCGCGAGGTAAGTGTCACGAGCGCCATCAGGACCAGTGCTGCGCCTCCCACCAGAGACGCGCCCGCACCGTCCTCCCAGGGCACGAGATCTGTGAATCTCCCGACCAGCATGTAGACCAGGACAGCGGCGAAGGCCGCCGGCACACCGATTGCCCAGGCACGGGTGAGATATGGGCGATCGGTGATCCTGGTGTCGTGGTCCTCCACCCCAGGCAACTCCGCCTCGAGTACTTCTGTGGACGCGACCGATGGTCCCGAACCCGTTGGTTCCGCGGTGCTTCTATCCGGCGCGCTGCCGGAATGAGTATCGGTGAGCGCAATTTCGGAACCACCTGTGGAGTAATCGGATTCGCCATCGAGGTCGAGTTCGGAAGCTGCCTGCCGACGCATGTAGGGCCGGACGCTCAGGAGGTAGGCGAGTACCGCGGCCGTGACGCCCACGATAAGGGAAATCGCCAGAGCGCGGTCGGCGATGTCGTCGGCGGGAACACCGGCCCCGCTCGCGGAGATGGACGGCGCCAGTCCGATCACGTAATCGGATGCGATGGACATTCCCTGTCCGGAAATTGCGAGGGCGACGGCCGCGCCGAGTGGAGGAAGGCCCACCTTGAGTGCCGCCGGAAGGAGGACCGCGCCGATCAGGGCCAGCGCGGGGGTCGGCCAGAAGAACAGCGAAAGGAGATAGGTGAAGACGAACAGGACGATGTATGCGACGCGTCCGTTGACCATCCACCGGCTGACCGGCCGCACCATCAAGTCGTCCGAACCGATCGCGCGCATGGCCGCGAGCATCGACGTCACCGCAGCGATGACGATGAAGATCTCGAACAATGCAGTGCCGGATGTGATGGTTGCCCGGAAGACCGACATGATCGCATTCGGGACGCTACCGCTGAATGCGAAGGCCGTGGCGAACGTCGCGACAATCGCGGGGATCATGACGTTCTTACGTAGCGCCATCGCCGTGATCAAGGAGGCGAGGCCTAGGAGAAACACGAGGTGCGCAGCGGTCACGTACGGCTCCTTCTGTCGAACTAGAGCAGCGAGTGCGGAAATGGAGGCCGGGCCGTGAAGCGACGTTCCCGTCGATTCACGGGTCGCCCCCGGGTCGTCGCACGATACTCATGCCCTGCGAGTTACTCGTCAACATCGAAATCGACTAGGATGGAGCCTTTTTGATGTGCACAGTGTGCTGAATGTGACTGTCGTGTGTCCTCTGCGTCAGAGAATGACGGCCGTGAGCGATATCTCGACCGGTGCGCCCCCCGGCAGTGTGTACACACCGATGGCGCTCCGCGCGGGCAGATTCTCCTCGCCCAACGTCTCGGCGATGACATCCGACGCACCGTCGGCTACGGCGGACAGCGCGGTGAAACCTTCCGCCGTGGCGACATACACCACCATTTCGATCGGGCGAAAGCGCGTGCCGGAGGGCAGTGCCGAGCGCACGGCGGCGAGTGCGTTGCGCACAGCCACGGCGGCCGCGGTTCGCGCCGCCGGCAGCGTCACCTCGGCGCCGACCCTCCCGGTGACGGTGAGTGTCCCGTCGCGTCTCGGTGTCATCCCTGCTGTCCGGACGGTGTCACCGGCGAGTACCGCCGCGACGTAATTGCCCTGCGGTAGCGGAGCTGCCGGAGTCGGCTCCGATAGGGATTCATTCGACACCGAGAGCAACTCCTTCCTGACGAGGGTCGCTGCCGCCCTGCAGAACTCCCCGCTCGTCGAGGGAGATGATCTGTGCGCTGCCGTCGGCGCCGTACGGGTCGAGGACTCTCAGTCTGTGGCCCATCTCCTCGAGGGATCGCCGGACGTCGTCGGGGACCCGTGCTTCGAGACGCAGTTCCGGAGTCTGCCCGAGGGTGTCCGCATCGGAGCCGGGGAACACCGTGAACCGGGGCGCCTCCACTGCCTGCTGCGGATCGAGTCCGTGATCGAGCAGATGGGAAAGCAGTTGCATGTTCCACTGCACCTGACCGTCGCCACCAGGCGTGTTGCCGGTGTGCATCAACCGGCCGTCGCTGCCGGTAACGATCCATGCATTGAGCGTGTGTAGCGGCTTGCGCCTCGGCGACACCTCGTTCGGATGGCCGTCGATCAGATACGCACCCCGTCCGAGCCGGTTGTTGAGAACGAGCCCGGTACCCGGCACCGTGAACTTCGCCCCGAACGTGAACGCGAGTGAATGGATGAAGGACACGGCTCGTCCTTCGGCATCGACGGCGACGAGCGAGGTCGTATCTCCGTCCGCGACAGTGAAGGCGCCGACGGGTTCGCGCGCTGCGAGCCGGGCTCTGCCCGCTCCGATGTTCGCGGGAGACAGCGCGGTCGCGACACCGTCGTTCTCGGAACTACACCAGCGCAAGCGGTCCTCGAAGGTGATCGCTGCGGCCCGTGCCATTCGGTCGATGGCCGAGGCGCTCATCCAACGCTCCGTGCCAAGAGCGCCATCACACAGCTCAGCTTGCTGCAGCACCATCCATCCGGGCGTCGGCAGGGGGGTCTGATGCACCGTCACGCCCGCATATGTCCCGGTCGACGCCGATTCGACGGGCACGACGGCGCTCGCTTGCCATTCGTCACCCGTGAATGGTGCGCCGGAATCCGTCACTGCGGCCACGCACTTTTCGGCCAGGGTTCCCGTGTAGAACGATCCGGCGTCGCGGGCAAGGATGCGGATCGTGTGCGCCAGGTCGTGTTGAGGGAGACGATCGCCGACACGTGGGACGGCACCGCCCGGTGTGTAGACGGATGCGAGTCCGGCGTCGGCGCGGATGGGCTGCAGTGCGGCCCGTACGTCTGCGCGGGTCTTCGCGGAGCACGGAAGACCGCGTTCGGCGATGCGTGCGGCCGGTTCCCAGAGGTCGGCCAACGGCAGAGTCGCCCCACGCTCGTGCAATGTGGCAAGAGCCGCAGGTGCACCGGGAACAGCGACGGCGAGGGCGCCGTCCAACGGAATCGTCGCGAGGTTCCTGTCCCGGTAGAAGTCCGGCGTGCCCCCGTCCGGTCCGTACCCGCTGCCGTTGACGGTCCAGACGGACCCGTCGGGTTCCCGCACCACGGCGAAAGCGTCGCCGCCGATTCCACACTGGCCGGGCAGGGTCAACCACGTGACTGCGGCCATTGCGAGCGCCGCATCGACCGCGTTGCCACCTTCGGCGAGGACGCGCGCCCCCGCCTGGCTCGCGAGCGGATGACTGGAGGCGACCATGCCGCCCGTCGCGAGGGCCGCCGGGCGGATGCTCCGGAACATCAGGCCGACCGCATCCGGCGCCGGCGAGGACCTTCCGGGGGCTCGGTGGGATCGATGCCGACGAAGATCTCACCGTCACGTTCCTCGCAGGGGTACGTCTTGATCGGCTCTGTCGCCGGCGGGCAGATGGGTTCGCCGGTTTCGAGGTCGAAAGCACTACCGTGGCAGGAGCATCCGATCCCATCCTGAACGAGCTTCCCGGACGACAACAGGCAGTCGAGGTGGGAGCAGTAGTTGGACGTCGCGTACGCCTTGCCATCGAGCCGGGAGATGGCGAACTCGTAGTCGTCGGCGTAGAACCGGCGAACGATGCCTTCGGTTACCTGCCCGGAACGGGCCACTCGTTTGAACTCCATGGTCTTTCCTCCAGGCATGTGGTGTGCGCCGTGTATCGCGGTCAGGCGTCGGGTGCGAGATAAACGGTCTTCTCGGATTGGTAGAACTGCATGAGGGTCGGGCCCGCCTGTTCCTTGAAGGTCTGGGTGCTCGACTGTTTGTATCCGCCGAACGGGGCGTTCATCGCCATTCCGGTGGTCGGCTGGTTGACCTTTACGAGCCCCGTACGGGAGCCTGCAATGAACCGGTGCGCGTCGGAGAGACTCTTCGTGACGATCGAGGCGCTCAGCCCGAACGCAACGTCGTTCGCCAGGACGAGCGCGTCGTCGAACGATGTTGCACGCTGGAACGCCAGTACCGGGCCGAAGATCTCGTCGGTCAGCAGTCGCATCCCGGGCGCGGTGTCGGCGAACACGGTGGGACGCACGAAGAATCCGTTACGCAGAGTGCCGGCTTCGCAACGCGTCCCACCGCATACGAGGCGAGCGCCCTCGTCGGCACCGATCTTCACGTATTCGAGGAACTTGGCCAGCTGATCGGAACTGGCGAGCGGCCCCATCGCGGCATCGGAGCCGACGGTCAGAGCCTCGGTGCGCTCCACGACCTTGCCGAGCAGTGCGTCGTGGATCTCGTCGACGGCGACGACCCTGCTGGTACCGGTGCAGGCCTGGCCCGACAGGCCGAAGGCGCCCTTGACGATGAGTGCCGCGGCAGCGTCGAGATCGGCGTCCGCGAGGACCACCACCGGGTTCTTGCCTCCCATCTCCAACTGCACCCGGCGTTCCGGGCCGACGCTGCGGTGTATCGACCGGCCGACAGCGGTGGAACCGGTGAAGGTGACTGCGGCGACTCGTTCGTCCTCCACCACGGCCGCACCTGCTTTCCCGCCGCCCTGGACGAGTGCGATCGCGCCGGTGGGAAGCCCTCCTGCGAGCAGTGCCTCGACCAGACGCTGCCCCATCAGCGGCGTGATCTCCGATGGCTTGAAGAGCACGGTGTTTCCCGCCGCAAGGGCCGGACCGAGCTTGCGGGACGGAATGTTGAGTGGGAAGTTCCACGGGGTGATCGCCCCGACGATCCCGATCGGTTCACGCACCGTGTACACGGTCGTCGGTGCTGCCGAAGGGTAGGTCGTGCCTGTCGAACGGGCGGCTTCACCGGCGTAGAAGCGCAGGTTCATCGGTGTGCGGCTCACCTCCATGGTGGCCTCTGCGCGCGTCTTGCCCTCCTCGCGGATCAGTTCTTCCACGAGGGAACTCGACTGCGCGGCCAGGTGGTCTGCTGCGGCCTCCAGAATTGCGGCGCGCCGCTCGGGACTGGTCGCCGCCCATTCGGCCGAGGCTTTGTCCAGCGCGTCGACGGCGTTGTGTACGTCCGTCGCATCCGAGTCGGGGAACACTCCGACGAGGTCGGATTCGTCGGCCGGGTTGCGCCGCTCGAACACTGCGCCCGATGCTGCCGGCACCCAGCGTCCGTCGATGTGATTCAGTCCTGTGATCGTCATGCGGGCTCCACTTCTTCGTACATCTCCCACAGGTCGGCGTCTTCGTCCGAGAGGCGGGTCGGATCGACCTGGCGCCCCAGGAGTTCGCGGGCAGCCATGATGTCTTCTCCGCGGTCCATACCGAAGGCGGCGGTGAGGGTGTCTCCCGCGAGGTAGAAAACGGAGAACTCACCCGTCTCGATGTCTCCCCTCGTCACGAGATCGGTTGTACCGAGGTATGTTCCAGCGAACTGGATGTTGGTGTCGTACTGGTCGGACCAGAACCAGTGCGGATCGTCGGAGAGCGAGGTACGTCCGACGATCGTGTCGGCGACAACACCCGATTGCCGGCTGGCGTTGTCGAAATGTTCGACGCGGACGTGCCGTCCCAGTCGGGGTGAGAAGCGATTCGCGACATCACCCGCTGCGTAGACGTTCGGGATCGCGGTGCGACCGTGCGCGTCGACGACGATGCCGTTGGCTACCGACAGGCCACTTGCGGCCGCAACCTCGGTGTTGGGAACGATGCCGATTCCGATCACCGCGGCGTCGGCCTCGATCGCGTCGCCGTTCGTCGTAGTGACCCGCACGCCCCGGTCGGACGTGGTCAGGGCGGTAACGCCTGTGTCGGTGCGCAGGTCGATACCGTTGCGGCGGTGCATATCTGCGATGTACCCGCCGACCTGTCCGCCCAGGATGCTGCCGAGAAGGGTCGTGCTCTGCTCGAGGACGATCACTTCGAGTCCGAGCGAACGCGCGGTTGCGGCGATCTCGAGTCCGATGAAACCTCCGCCGACGACGACCAGTCGTGATCCGGAGACGAGGTGCGGGGCGAGAGCGAGGGCGTCGTCGAGAGTGCGCAGGTAATGGACGAGGTCGGGCCGGGTACCCGTCGACTCGATGGTCCGCGGCCGGCCGCCGGTCGCAAGGACGACGGCGTCCGCCGCAACAGAACCGCCGTCGTATTCGACGGACCCGGTGGTGGGGGCGATGCGGTGCACCGTGACACCCGTCCGGATGTCGATATCGTTGGAATCGAGCCACCGGGGTGTGAACAGCGAGAGTGACTCGGCCGGTTCGCGGCCCGCGAGGAATTCCTTGGACAGCGGGGGTCGCTGGTACGGCGCGTGCGGTTCGTCGCCGAGCAGGACGATGCGGCCGTCGAAGCCTCGACGCCGGAGGGTGCGGGCGACGCCTGCGGCGACCTGGCCGGCGCCGACGGCTACCACGGTGCGAACGGTCATGTGGTGACTTCCTTCTCGGAGGTGCCGACGCCACGTCGCGGTACGAGGGCGATTTGAACTGTGTCCCCGTCGACGAGAACCGGGTATGTCGGCTGGCAGATGTCCTGGTCTTCTTCGTATCCGGTCTCGAGGTCGAACCGCCATTGGTGACCGGGACAGATCACCCGGCCGTGGAGGAGAGTGCCTTTCGCAAGGGAACGGTCCTGGTGTACGCACAGGTCGGCGAAGGCGTAGACACGGCCGCCCGCGTGGAACAGCGCGATCGCGACACCTTCCACGTCCACGCGCAGTTTGCGGCGGCGAATCAGTTCTTTCATGGTGGCGACGGCAACCCACGTCTGTGGGCCCGCGCCGGCGCTCGTGGCGTCGGTGGACATGGTTCTCCTGTCGCTCGGGCAGGGGAGAGCGGGAGTCCGATGCAGGCTCCCGCTCTCCGTGCGCGGTCGTGCGTCACCGGCCGGGCCGCCGGCGATGGGTCAGGCGGACGCCAGTTCCAGGTCGGGAGCGACGTAGGAGTCGTACAGACCCTTGGTGTACGAGAAGCGCATCTCCGCACCCCAGCGCACCAGTTGCAGACAACGCTGCTGCAGCTGCGGTGTGTCGGCGCAATCCAGAACGATCTGGTAGCCGCGCTCACCGTGGACGACATCGGACGTGATGTGCAGCTCGAAGAATTCGATCTCGTCCTCGGTGAAGCCGTAGACCTCGCGAAGCGGGACGATCTGCTTCTTGTAGATGCTCGGGACCTGGGACTCGAGTCCGACTACCAGTGCTGCGGTGGCGACCACGAAGTGCTCGCGCTGCGAGACCGCGTAGCACCACGCCTGCAGACCGCGCGTCACTGCGTTCATGTTGTTCGGGTCTTCGACACGTTCCTTCGTGGTCCCGCACGCCTCGGCGAACTTGATGAGAAGGTCCGTGTGCCGGATGTCTGCGAGTTCCTCTTCGTACATGTTCTGCAGGGTGAAGTCTTTCGCGTCGGTGTAGTGGTCCGGCGTGTTCGAGTAGATGTTGGCGAGGTAGTCGGCGAAAGGCCCCACGTAGTGGTAGTGGTTCTCCGCCCAGCGAGCGAAGTGGTGCTTCTCGAGCTTGCCCTCGGCCCACGCCTTGCTGAAGGACGCGTTCTTGGCTTCCCGTCCCTTGATGGCATTTTCGAGTGCGGCGCGGAATTCGTCGCGTCCGAGCAGTTCGGTCATGATGGTTCCCTCTCAGGAGTGGTCGTGCAGTCGATATCGGCTGGAAAACAATCCGCGACATTGCGGTCCCGAAAGCTGTTGATATGCAGCTATTTCGGTGCACCGAATCTATATGTGCAAGTGAAGCACTGCTACGGCCAGAATGGCCGTGCGCTGTCCCGCGCGTTGGATGAAGTGCACCCTCAATGTGTGACAGCCGAGGTGAGTGCCTCGAACTCGGCGATCATCGCGGCACCGACGGCCTTGTCCTGTTCTCCGTTTCCTCCGCTGATCCCGACGGCACCGACGATCTGGCCGTCGTAGACGAGTGGAAAGCCGCCGACGAATACGGCGAACTTGCCCGGAAGCATGTGGCTGATACCGAACGCTTCGTTGCCGGGTAGCGCGGGGCCGTCGGGTGCTTCGTTGAACAGGTGGGTGGCGCGCTCGTGGCCGGCAGCTGTGAACGCCTTCGCCATGGCGATATCGACCCCGGTCAAACGAGCTCCGGGGAGCCGGTGCAGTGCAATGACATTCGCACTTTCGTCACAAACGCACAGGGTCTGCTTGACGCCGATCTCCTCAGCCTTGGCGCGACCTGCCGCGAGGAGCGGAAGTGCGTCGTCGAGGGTGATGCGATGAATTCGATGCATTGGTCTCCACTTTCGAAATCGGATCGAGTGGCCCGATCCGGTGCGTGCTGCCCGGGTCGGCGGAATCCACCGGTCCGCAGCGACCGGTTTCCGTCGTGACTCAGTTCTAACAGTCGGTCACCCCGATGGAGAGAGTCAAAATAGATCCGAATCGGCAGAAATTGTGTACAAATTGCACAGGTGCAGGGTGTCTATGACTCTGGTACTTCATGTAATGAGTTCACGACCCGCGATCATCGACGGAAGTAGGTCCCCGTGGAACCGAGCCCGCGCTTGACCATCCGAGGTCTCTTGGATGAATCACTCATGGCGGGCGCACGCGTCGTGCCGGACCATGCAGACCTCGACCGCGCGTTGACGTGGGTGCTGCCGCTCGGCGAAGTCATCGGCCGATACGACGACGTGTCTTCAGTTGCCGTGTACGTGAGACCGGAGACGCTTCCGGGCAGCATGCAATCTGTCTCGGCGATCGCGGCACGCGGTGCAGTCGCGCTCGTGGTCGACGGGGCCGCACCCGCCGACGTGGCATGGCCACCGGGGCTGGTCGTGGTGGAACTCAGCTTCCCAGTCGGATTCGCAGCACTCAACCGATTGCTCGCGGAGCGATCGCTCACGCAGGAAGTGCACGTCATGCGCTATTCCGCGCACGTTCACTCGATGCTCGCGGGTCTGCTCCACCGTGGCGCCGGGCTCACTCTGCTGATCAGGGAGGTGGCTTCGCTGGCGCAGCATCCGGCAGTGGCGATCGACGCGCGGGGACACGCTGTCGCTCATCACGGTATCGACCCGTCTGTCGCGGAGGAAGTCTCGGAGAAGCTCCACGCGAGGCTCACTGTGCCGGCACCCGGCACCGGTCACACCCACCAGGATGCGCGGGTCGTCGAGGAGGACGCAGGAGGAACACACTGGACTTGCACCGTCGGAGCTATCCGCCTCGGTAAGCGTTTCGAAGGGTGGGTGATCGTCCTCGCACCCGATCCTGCACCGGGGCCGCACGCACTCGCTCAGCATGCAGTAGTCACCGAGCAGGCTACAGCGATCATCGGTTCCGAGATGCTCCGTCAGCGCAGTGTCGACGAGGCAGAAGAACGTGCGCGCGGCGATTTCGTCCAGGCGCTCGTCCACGGGAGCTTCGCCAGCAGACACGACATGCAGGCGCGCGCCGAGTATCACGACATCGACCTCACTTCGACATTCGCGGTCTTCGTAGCCCCCGGTTACTCAGACAATCCGGTGACTGTCGGTCTGGATGCGGCCGGCGGGTTGCTCCGTCTCGCTCGATACGCGGCCAGTGTCCTGCCCCATCCGTCCGTCCGGTCGTACGTCACCGTCATCGGGGACGTGCTTGTGGTGGTGCGGTCACTCCGATATCGCGACGCTCGTGACACGGAGGCCGAGGTCGCCGAATTCGCCGAAGCCGTGGCGGAGGATCTGTCGCGGCGTCGTGGCAGGGCTGTTCCCGTCGCGCACGGAAGTCCCGCGGTCGGCGCCGACCAGATCCGTGAGAGCTACCGGCAGGCTCGGGTGGCACTCGGAATCGGGCAGCGTATGGAAATGTCGGGTTCTGTGTCCTACAACGACCTTCGGGGATACGGCGTTCTCGAACTCGTCGCAGAGACCGACCGCAGCAGGAGATTCGTGGGCGACGTGCTCGGATCGCTCCGGCCGGGCAGCGATCTCTACGACACGCTCGTGGCGTATCTCGGCGCCGGAGGCAACGTCAATGCGGCCGCGCGTGAGCTCAACGTGCACCGAAACACGATGTTGTCGAAACTGGACCGGATCTCGCGGGCGATGTCGATGGACGTGCGAAATCCCGAGAACCAGTTCACGGCGTGGCTGGCCGTCCGGCTCGAGCTTCTGGACCACCTCCACACGGTAGTGGAGCGCGAAATCAACTATCGCTGAGCACTTCAGCAGAAACGGTATCGACCGGCCGTTCGGGATCGCGTCCGAGGAAGGTCGCGGCGAACGCGGCGCACACCAGCACCGAACAGACGCCGAAGACGACGGCAACCGACCAGGACGCAAGGCCCACGGTCACCCATGCCGCTCCGACGGCGGAACCGCCGAAGCGGATCAGGTTGAACACTCCGAGACCTGTTCCCTGCGCACCCGCGGGTGAACGCGTCGATCCGGCGGCAGCGGGCGTCTGTACTGCGGCGATTCCCGCACCCGACATCGCCAGTACACCCGCGACGACCCAGGGATCCGGGTGATCGACGGCGAGAACGCCTGCCAGGGCGCACTGTGTGAGGACGAGGATCACCAATCCGGAGCGCAGCACTCTCCGGGCTCCGATCCGATCCGTCGTACGGCCGATGATCGGCGCGAGGACGGCCATGACGGCCGGCAGGGCGAACAGGACCACGCCCGCAGTGGCGGTGGATTCCCCTGTTGCCGTGAGGCGCAACGGTACTGCCAGCAGCGCGGTTCCCAGGCAGAACATCTGGGCGAACGAGGCGACAGCACTTCTGGCAAAGCGGCTCTCGGCCACGAGTCGCACGTCCACGAAAGGCACCTGTGCACGCAGACAGTGTGCAACGAACCAAAGGAGCACCATCGAGGAGGCAAAGAGGGTGGTCCCCGCCACCGCGATATCGATGCCGGACTGCCCGAACATGCTCAGGCCCAGGACGATCCCTGCTGAACCGATCGTCAGTGCGGCAGCACCCAGGATGTCCAACCGCATTCGGCGTCCCGGAAAGGCGGGAATCCAACGTAGCGTGCCGGCGAAACCGATGAGCGCGATCGGGATCAGGGGAACGAACACCCAGCGCCATCCGAAGTGGCCGGCGACCAGGCCGCCGAAGGATGGGCCGATGGCCTGTCCGATTCCGTTGACGGTGGCCCATGCGCCGACTGCCCGAGCTCGGCGACTGGGAGCGAAAAGCCAAGCGATGAGTCCCATTACAGCAGGTGCGAATGCAGCAGCCGCAATGCCGCCGAGCGCGCGCCATACGACCAGAATGTCGAGACTCGGCGCGGTCGCTGCTCCCGCGGCGCATATTGCGGTACCGAGCAGTGCAGCACAGTAGACGCGTCTTCGTCCGAATCGGTCCCCGATGTATCCCGCGAGTGGCATGGATGCGGCGAATGTCAGGAGGAAAGCGACGGCGAGCAGTGCGCCGTCGGTCAAGGATGCGTCGAAGTCCGAGAGTATCTGGGTGAGAGGAACATTGATGGCGTTGTTGCTCAGCGTCCCGACAAGCGTGCCGGCGAGAAGCGCGGACAGGGCGAGTGGGGTGCCGGCGTCGCCGGTATCGAGTGACGTGGTGGGCACGTCGGTGCGCGCAATCATCGAACTCCTGGAAGCGAACGAACAGGACGGCGTGGGGGCCGTCGTCCTACTCTCGCACCGCTGCCCGTGCCGGTGCACGAGTGTCGCCCGGGCAACACGCACATATCGGAGGGAAGACGAAGGGCATTGTGCACACCATGCACGCCCGAAAATTGCAAAACTGCATCGCGACACATGTCTGTAGCAATTATTCACATCCACGCGATCCGATGACACGAAATCGCAAATATGGAACACATTGCACAAATAGCGTCACGGCCGGTGTGCAGGGTCTTCGTTGACCGGACCGGAAGCATCGGGGAAAGCTCGCCGAATACAAACCCGATCCATTCCGCTCTCCTGGTGAAGGACATGCATGGACGTACAACTCACCGCCGCCCACTGGGTCTATCTGGCCGGCATCCTCGTCATTCTCGTCACGATGGCCCTGCGGAAGAACATCGTCGTTCCCGCTGTCGTCGCCACCTTTCTCACCGCGCTGGTGTTCTCGGGCAGTATCGTCACCGGGCTGTCGTCGATCTTCAACGCGAGCCTGGTTGCCGCGAAGGAACTGTTCAATATCTTCCTCATCATCGCGATGGTCACTGCGATGCTCGGAGCGTTGCGGCACCTCGGCGCCGACCGGATGATGGTCGCGCCGTTCCGACGTGTCATGAGGGCGGGGACGAGCAGTTTCCTGGTACTCGCCGCCGTGACCTACGTGATCTCGCTGTTCTTCTGGCCGACTCCTGCTGTTCCGCTCGTCGGTGCGGTGCTGATTCCTGTCGCCATCCGCGCCGGACTGTCACCGCTGTCGGTCGGCATGGTCATCGCCATCTGCGGTCAGGGCATGGCGCTGTCGTCCGACTACATCATCAAGGTCGCGCCGGGTATCTCGGCGTCGGCCGCCGGCGTGGATACCGATGCGGTGGCCGACAAAGCCCTCGTGCTGTCGCTCATTGTCGGCGGTACCGCACTCCTCATCACCTACTTCACGCAGAAGCGGACGTGGCGGACACCTTCCCCCGATCTGCTGACGGAGTGGGAAGCCGAAGCCGACAGCGGTGTCGGTGACCCTCCGTCGACAGGCGTTCAGAGCGACCAGAAGGGCACCGGCTCGGCGGGTTCGCTGGAACCCGCACCGATGGGGCCACTGCCCGCCGCGCGCGAGGAGGCAGGCACGGCGACGGTGGTGCTGGTGCCGCCGAAGACCGACGTGGCCACACGCGATGTCCTGCAGTCGGCGGACGTCTCGCAGTCGGAGAAGGAGCGGCACGGTACCGCGAAAGCATTCGCCATGCTTGTTCCGCTTGCCTACCTCGCCTTCATCGTCTACTTGATGCTGGGTAAGTTCACAGAGGTCGTGCCGCCTCTGCAGGGTGGCGAAGCGGCCGCGATCGTCGGCGGAATCGCGTCGCTCGTGCTGTTCGCGGCCGCAGCGTCGACCGACAAGGGTGGCTTCCTCGAAACCACCTCCGACCATCTGGTCGACGGACTGGTGTTCGCCTTCAAAGCCATGGGATGCGTGCTTCCCATCGCCGGGTTCTTCTTCATCGGTAACCCCGACTTCGCCGCGCCCATCCTCGGCCTCTCGTCCGATGCAACCGGACCGGCGATCCTGTTCGACCTCGTCACCGCAGTACAGGCGCATCTGCCCCAGAACGCGTTCGTCACGTCCTTCGGCATCCTGCTCATCGGTCTCGTCGCAGGGTTGGACGGATCCGGGTTCAGCGGTCTGCCCCTCACCGGAGCGTTGTCCGGTGCCCTCGGGCCCGCGGTCGACGTCGATCCCGCGACGCTGGCAGCAATCGGGCAGATGGGGAACATCTGGTCGGGTGGAGGAGTCATCATCGCCTGGTCGTCGCTCATCGCGGTAGCGGGATTCGCGCGGGTTCCCGTCCTCGATCTCGCACGGAAATGCTTCCTGCCGGTGATGGCCGGCCTCGTCCTGTCGACCGTCTTCGCGGTGCTCGTCTTCTAACGGTCGCTCGGTTCGGTCACGGACCCCGATCGCTTCGGTCCTTACTGCTGTGGGGTGCAGCTTCTACGGTGGTGTGAAGTTGGGCACGCCGGCTCCGAACGGGGCCGCGGGTGCTGTTACTCCGCAAGCACGGGAAGGAACCTGCGCACTGTGACCACCGAGGCATTCATCTATGAAGCCATCCGAACACCACGCGGCCGAGGCAAGAAGACGGGGTCGCTGCACTCCGTCAAGCCGATCTCGCTGGTGACCGGCCTGATCGACGAACTGCGTGTCCGTTTCCCCGACCTCGACGAGAACCGTATCTCGGATCTCATCCTCGGTGTCGTGGGCCCGGTCGGCGACCAGGGTGCCGATATCGCCCGTACGGCTGTCACCGTCGCCAATCTGCCCGTCACCACCGGCGGCGTCCAGATCAACCGCTTCTGCGCGTCCGGCCTCGAGGCCGTCAACATGGCAGCGCAGAAGGTTCGCTCCGGCTGGGACGAACTGGTCCTCGCCGGTGGAGTCGAGTCCATGTCGCGCGTACCCATGGGTTCGGACGGCGGCGCGTGGATGCTCGATCCCGCGACGAACTATGACAGCTACCTGGTGCCGCAGGGCATCTCCGCCGACCTGATCGCGACCATCGAGGGTTTCTCGCGTGAAGACGTCGACGCCTACGCGCTTCGTTCGCAGCAGCTCGCCGCAGCGGCGTGGTCGGGTGGCTACTTCTCCAAGTCGGTCGTGCCGGTCAAGGACCAGAACGGTCTGACCATCCTCGATCAGGACGAGCACATGCGTCCCGACACGACCCTCGAGGGTCTCGCGAAGCTCCAGCCGTCGTTCGCGTCGGTCGGTGAGATGGGCGGCTTCGACGCCGTCGCGCTGCAGAAGTACCACTTCGTGGAGAAGATCAACCACGTCCACCACGGCGGTAACAGCTCCGGCATCGTCGACGGCGCGGCACTCGTGCTCGTCGGCTCCGAGCAGGCCGGCCAGGATCTCGGTCTCACCCCGCGTGCCCGCGTGGTCGCGACGGCCACCTCGGGTGCCGACTCGACCATCATGCTCACCGGCCCGACTCCGGCAGCCCAGAAGGTGCTCGCCGCAGCCGGTCTGACCGTCGACGACATCGACCTCTTCGAGATCAACGAGGCATTCGCGTCCGTCGTCCTGAAGTTCCAGAAGGATCTGAAGATCCCGGACGAGAAGCTCAACGTCAACGGCGGCGCCATCGCGATGGGCCACCCGCTCGGCGCTACCGGCGCCATGATCACCGGCACCATGATCGACGAGCTCGAGCGCCGCGGAGCCAAGCGCGCCCTCGTCACCTTGTGCATCGGTGGCGGTATGGGCGTGGCCACCATCATCGAGCGCGTCTGATACCCGGAAGGATTCGAAACACAGTGACCGACAACATGATTTCTTGGGATCAGGACGCCGACGGCATCGTTGTGCTCACCCTGGACGACCCCAACCAGGGCGCGAACACCATGAACGCGCTCTACAAGTCCTCCATGAAGGCCACGGTCGACCGCCTGGTCGAGGAGAAGGATTCGATCACCGGTGTGGTGATCACGTCCGCGAAGAAGACGTTCTTCGCCGGTGGAGACCTCCGCAACATCATCGCTATCGGGCCGGACGACGCGCAGGCCGCGTTCGACGAGGTGCAGGACATCAAGTCCGACCTCCGACGTCTCGAGACCCTCGGCAAGCCGGTCGTCGCCGCCATCAACGGTGCGGCTCTCGGCGGCGGCCTCGAGATCGCTCTCGCGACCCATCATCGGATCGCTGCTGACGTCAAGGGCGTTCAGATCGGTCTGCCCGAGGCCAGCCTGGGACTGCTCCCCGGTGGCGGCGGCATCACCCGCACCGTACGACTGCTCGGCATCCAGACCGCGCTGCTCTCGGTTCTGTTGCAGGGCAACAAGTACAACGCTGTGAAGGCCAAGGAGATCGGGCTCGTCCACGAGGTCGTGGGCAGCGTCGAGGAACTCGTTCCCGCCGCGAAGGCATGGATCGAGGCCAACCCCGAGGGCGGCGTCCAGCCGTGGGATGTCAAGGGATACAAGATCCCCGGCGGCACCCCGTCCAGCCCCGCGTTCGCCGCGAACCTTCCGGCCTTCCCCGCGAACCTGCGCAAGCAGATCAAGGGCGCGCCGATGCCTGCTCCGCGGGCGATCATGTCCGCTGCAGTCGAGGGGTCGCAGGTCGACTTCGACAACGCGTCGACCATCGAGTCCCGTTACTTCACGGAACTCGCGACCGGCCAGGTCGCGAAGAACATGATCCAGGCGTTCTTCTTCGATATGCAGGCGATCAACTCCGGCGCCTCGCGGCCGAAGGATGTTCCCAAGCGTGAGATCAAGAAGATCGGTGTGCTCGGCGCCGGCATGATGGGCGCGGGCATCGCGTACGTCTCGGCGAAGGCAGGCTACGAGGTCGTCCTCAAGGACGTCAGCATCGAAGCAGCCGAGCGCGGCAAGAACTACTCGGAGAAGATCGAGGCCAAGGCACTCTCGCGTGGCAAGACCACCGAGGAGAAGTCGAAAGCTCTGCTCGACCGCATCCATCCGACCGCCGATTCGGCCGATTTCAAGGGCGTCGATTTCGTCATCGAGGCCGTCTTCGAGAGCACCGAGCTCAAGCACAAGGTGTTCCAGGAGATCGAGGACATCGTCGAGCCCGATGCGTTGCTCGGCTCCAACACCTCGACGCTGCCGATCACCGGTCTCGCCACCGGCGTGAAGCGTCCCGAGGACTTCATCGGTATCCACTTCTTCTCGCCGGTCGACAAGATGCCGCTCGTCGAGATCATCAAGGGTGAGAAGACCTCCGACGAGGCGCTGGCCCGCGTCTTCGACTACACCCTCGCGATCCGCAAGACCCCGATCGTCGTCAACGACAGCCGTGGGTTCTTCACCTCGCGCGTCATCGGCACGTTCGTCAACGAGGCCATCGCGATGCTCGGCGAGGGCATCGAGCCGGCGACCATCGAGCAGGCCGGTTCACAGGCGGGCTACCCGGCTCCGCCGCTGCAGCTGACCGACGAGCTGAACATGAAGCTCATGCAGAAGATCGCCAAGGAGACCGCGGAAGCGGCCAAGCAGGGCGACACCAAGATGGGCGCCACGCGCCACCCGGCGCTCGACGTCATCGACTGGATGGTCGGGCAGGGTCGTCCGGGTCGCCTGGAGAAGGCCGGCTTCTACGAGTACGACGAGAACGGCAAGCGCCTCGGCATCTGGCAGGGCGTGCGTGATCAGTTCAAGACCGTCGCCACTCTCGACGTTCCGCTCCAGGACCTGATCGACCGGATGCTGTTCGCCGAGGCGATCGAAACGCAGAAGTGCTTCGACGAGGGTGTCCTCGAGACCACCGCCGACGCCAACATCGGTTCGATCCTCGGTATCGGTTTCCCGGCGTGGACCGGTGGTGTCTCGCAGTACATCGTGGGCTACCCGGGCGGTAAGGAAGGTTTCGTGAAGCGGGCGGAGGAACTCGCCGCCAAGTACGGTGAGCGCTTCACCCCGCCGGCGTCGCTTCGCGCCTGACGTTCGCGCACACGGATAGACAGGAAGGGCCCCGGATCGCTCCGGGGCCCTTCCGTCTGTTCGGTTACGGCGTCGCCGCGTGGTGGGCGGTATGCCTCACGCGACCCACCACGGGCGCAGCGGCACCTGGGGGCGCTGGTCCGGACCGAGTTTCACGCCGAGCACATGGTGCAGTTGCACGATGTTGCGTTCGAATCCGAGCCGGGACCCGGCCATGTACAGGCCCCACAGCCGCGCGGTGCCTTCGCCGACCTCCGCGACGCATGCGTCCCAGTTCTTTTCGAGGTTCTCGCACCATCCGGCGAGGGTGTACGCGTAGTGCTGGCGCAGGTTCTCCTCGTGCACCACTTCGAAGCCGACGTTCTGCGCTTCGGTGATGATGCGTCCGGAACCGGTGAGTTCCCCGTCGGGGAAGACGTACCGGTCGATGAATCCGCCGGCCTTCACACGGCCACGGTTCAGCGGACGGGTGATGCAGTGGTTGAGGAGCAGGCCCCCGACCCGCAGTTTGTCGTGCAGCAACTGGAAGTAGGCGGGGTAGTTCCCGACGCCGATGTGCTCGGTGAGCCCGATCGACGAGATCGCGTCGAATCCGGTTTCTGTGACGTCGCGATAGTCGGAGTGCCGCACCTCGGCGAGATCGGCGAGCCCCTCCTGCTCGATGGCCTGCTGCGCCCATTCGGCCTGCTCGCGCGACAGGGTCACACCGAGTGCCTTGACCCCGCGGCGTGCGGCGAAGCGGACCATTCCACCCCAGCCGCAACCGATGTCGAGAAGACGGTCACCGGGTTGCAGGCGAAGCTTTTCGAAGATGAGGCGGTACTTGTTCTCCTGTGCGTCTTCGAGACTCTGACCCTCCGAGTCGAAGAGAGCGCACGTGTAGGTCATCGACGGGCCGAGCACGTGCTCGTAGAACGCATTGGAGACGTCGTAGTGGTGATGGATGACCTCGGCGTCGCGATTCTTCGAATGCCGGAGACCTTCCGCGATCCGTCGCCAGCGGGGGAGATGTTCCTGCGGCGGCGGCGCGATCGGCCGGAGAAGTTCGGTGCCGAGCGACCGCGCGATCTGCGCGAGAACCCGGGCGGGCGGCCTCTCGAAATGCAGGTTCCCGAGGGCGGCGAGCACAGCATAGGGGTTGCCCGGATGGGCGCCCTCTATCTCCAGTTCGCCGGAAATGTATGCCCGGGCCATCCCGAGGTCGCCCGGCGCGGTGGCGATGTACGTCGCGCCCTTCGGCGATGTCAGGTGCAGCGCGTAAGGGGAATCCTTCGGACCCGCGGCAGAATTGTCGTATGCCGTGAAACGCACCGGCATATCGCCGCCGGTGACGGTTTCGACGATCTTCGCGAGCGGGAGTTTGTCATCGGCCGGGCGCACGCCGGTAGACGGTTCGGACTTGAACGTGGTCATTTTCTTTGCACCGCCTTCGAGAAAAGGTCCAGCAGACGGGACCGCGGATCGTACTTCTCTTTGAGAGCGGTGTAGTCCCCACCGCTGTAGTACAACTTCTCGAACTCGTCGCGGCTGTAGTACGAGTCGGAGTACAGGGATTTGTGGCCGTCGAGTTCGGCGACCTTGTCTTCGATGCGCCGGTTGGCGGCGCCTTCGATTCCGCCGGGATCGGCGGCGACGGACGACCAGAATCCGACGTTGACGTACGTGCGTTTCGGTTCGAGCGGGTACAGCGGCCACGGACGTTGCGCGTCGAAGGGTGCGGCGCCGGAGCTGTTTCGATCCCGCAATCGCAACGGGCACAGCCAGATCGGCTCGATGGGTATTTCCTCGAGGAACCACCGGACGAATTCCTCGGTGCGTTCGACGGGTACCTCGATGTCCTGCACGACGCGCTCACGAGGAGGGTTGCCCTTGCGCGCTTCGATGCGATCGGCCACCGCGTACTTGTGGTCGAGAGCGATGAGCTTCCAATAGAAACTGCTGCGCAGCAGTGGTTTCGGCCAGAACCGACGAATTCTGGGGTCCTGCGCACCGAACGCCCTCGAACACCAGAACCAGTCGGTGTCCCACCGCCACAAGTAATCGCGGATGGTGAGCCTGTCGGTCTTCGGGTGGTTGACCGATGCGTGCTGGATGGACCGGTAGTAGATCTCGCGTCCGGTGTAGTCCGAGACCGGGCCGGGTTCATCCGTCTGCGCACCGAGCGTCAGATAGCTCTCGCCGGCCGAGAAGACGACGCCGTCGATGTAGTCCACCGCGACACCGGCGTAGACCCGGTCGGAGGTGATCCGGTCGAGCGCGGCCTGCATCTCGCCCAGTGAATCGAACCGCAGATGACGTAGCGCCACGAACGGTTTCACCGGTTCGAGTTCGATCCTCAGGCGGGTCGCGTACCCGAGAGTTCCGTACGAATTGGGGAAACCGCGGAAAAGGTCGGAGTGCTCGCCGTCGGGTCGTGCCGTGACGATCTCACCGGCGCCGGTGAGGATGTCCATCTCGAGCACCGACTCGTGCGGGAGACCGTTACGGAAGGACGTCGACTCGATTCCGAGACCGGTGACTGCGCCGCCCAGCGTGATGGTCTTCAACTGTGGAACCACAAGGGGAGCCAGGCCGTACGGCAGTGTGGCGTCGACCAGATCCTCGTAGGTGCACATTCCGGCCACGTCTGCGGTGCGCGAATCCGGGTCGACGGAAATGACACCGCCGAGCCCCGAGACGTCCAGTCCGGGCGCATCCACTTTCGCACGGGCGCGGAAGAGGTTCGAGGTCTTCTTCGCCAGCCGTACGGGCGCCCGCGCAGGAATATTGCGATACGAGCGCAACAATCGGTCGACACCTTCGCGGTGAACCGGCAGCCCGTACGGGCCCCTGACACGTGACGATCCCGGCATGAGCATCGACTCCCCTGCGGTTGCGCATGATGGCACACCCACAATAGACCCGTGGCGCGTGCTCGTCCCGGTACTCGGAAGGCACGATGGACGAGGAACGACTCCACGAAGCATCATCCGACGAACAACGGAGGAACCGACATGGCCCAGGTCAGTGCGAGCAGCTCGATACAGCTGGAGGCGGCGCCCGACAAGGTGCTCGCAGCGCTCGCCGATTACGAGACGGTCCGTCCGCGCATTCTCACGGATCACTACCGCGACTACCGCGTGATCTCGGGCGGTCGTGGACAAGGCACCGTGGTGCACTGGATCCTTCAGGCCACCGAGAAGCGGCAGCGTGACGTGAAAGCCACGGTGTCGGTGTCGGGCAGCACCGTCACCGAGACGGATGCGAACTCCTCGCTCGTGACGACGTGGAGTGTGGTGCCGCACGGCACGGGCTCGACGGTCGTCGTCCTCACGGGCTGGAACGGGGCGGGAGGCATCGGCGGGTTCTTCGAGAAGACCTTCGCGCCGATCGGGCTCCGCAAGATCCAGCACCAGGTGCTTCAGAACCTGAAGAACGAGCTGGACTGAGTTCTCCGTCGTCTCGCCGGTGCCGGTGGACGACTACCCTTGACAGACAAACGTGCAGAAAGGACGTGTCCGTGCAACCCGGTGGAATGCCCGATATGCAGCAACTCCTCGCCCAGGCTCAGCAGATGCAGCAGCAGCTGATGGCCGCGCAGAACGAAATGTCCCAGGAGGAGGTCACCGGTCAGGCCGGTGGAGGCCTGGTGACCGCGACCGTGAAGGGCACGGGCGAAGTCGTCGCTGTGCACATCGACCCGAAGGTCGTCGATCCCGAGGACGTCGAAACCCTGCAGGACCTGGTGGTCGGCGCGATCGCCGACGCCTCTGCGAAGGCTCAGGAGAGCGCCGCCGAGAAGCTCGGCCCGCTCGCCGGCGGTCTCGGTGGCGGCATTCCCGGCCTGCCCGGTTTCTAGAGGCTCACGTTGTACGAAGGACCGGTACAGGACCTCATCGACGAGCTGGGCAAGCTTCCGGGCGTCGGCCCGAAGAGCGCCCAGCGCATCGCGTTCCATCTTCTGTCGGTGGAGCCTCCGGAGATCGATCGTCTTCAGGCGGCGTTGCAGAAGGTGCGCGACGGGGTGCAGTTCTGTGAGGTGTGCGGCACCGTATCGGATCGGGAGCGTTGCAGGATCTGTGCCGATCTCCGCCGCGACCGCACGCAGATCTGTGTGGTCGAGGAGCCCAAGGATGTGCAGGCGATCGAACGCACCCGAGAGTTCCGTGGTCGCTACCACGTGCTCGGCGGTGCGCTCGACCCGCTCAACGGCATCGGGCCGGACCAGTTGCACATCAGGGAACTGCTCACCCGGATCGGCAACCAGGAGGACGGCGTCGACGTCTCCGAGGTGATCATCGCGACCGACCCCAACACCGAGGGGGAGGCGACCGCGACGTACCTGGTGCGGATGCTGCGCGACTTCCCCGGGCTGACAGTGACGCGGCTCGCGTCCGGCCTGCCCATGGGCGGCGACCTCGAGTTCGCGGACGAACTCACCCTCGGACGCGCGCTCTCGGGCCGGCGAGCGATGTGACCGGCGGAGCCGCGGACGAGATCTCGCCGGAGGAGCCGGAGAAGCGCCGCCGGAGTTCGGAGGAGACGCGGAAGCTGATCCTCGATGCCGCGGGCAAGGCATTCGCGACCAGGCCGTACCGCGACATCACGCTCAAGGACATCGCGGTGGATGCGGGTATCAGTGCGCCGCTCATCATCAAGTACTTCGGCTCGAAGGAGCAGTTGTACGAGGCGCTGGTCGACTTCCAGGCCGGCGCGCAGGTGCTGTTCGACGGTCCTGTCGAGACGCTCGGGGAGCGGATGGTCGCGATGTTCGCTCGACCGCTCGAGCCGTACAAGCCGTTGTCGATGAGCATTCTGTTCATGAGCGGGGCGAGCGAGGAGAGCAACCGGTTGCTGCGCGAGAACTACTCGACGCAGATGATCGATGCCCTTGCCGCCAGGCTATCCGGAGCCGATGCGAGGTTGCGCGCCGAACTCGCGATGTCGGCGGTGATGGGTCTCGCGATCATGCGCCGGCGGATGATCAGGGAACACGCCACGGGCACGTTGGAGGAGGTCGTGGCTCTCTACGCGCCGGTCGTTCAGGAGCTGCTCGACGGCACACGGGAGTGAATCCCCTCACTCGTGTTGTGAGGTAAACGAGTGTTCACCTAATGTGGTGAACACTCGTTTACTCGCGCTGAGGAGGCTACTTGACAGTTTCGGTCCCTCTGCGTCTGTCCGTTCCTCGCCGGTTCCGTCACCCGATTCGCGCTCGGCGGGGCGCTCACGCCGCCCGCCGTCCGGACTTGCGCCGATTCGTCTTCGCGGTGCTCGCGGTCGGAGCGGTGTTCCAGGCGATCATGCAGACCGTGATGGTGCCGCTGCTGCCCAGCATGCCCGGGTTCACCGGCGCCGGACCGACCGCCGTGTCGTGGCTGGTGACGGCAACGTTGCTGGTCGGGGCGGTGATGACCCCCATCTTCGGCCGTCTCGCCGACATGATCGGCAAGAAGCGGATGCTGCTGGTCGCCTTCGGGCTGATGACGATCGGATCGTTGATCTGCGCCTCGACCTCGAACATCGGCCTCCTCATCTTCGCGCGCGGTCTCCAGGGAGCCGGAGCGGCGGTGCTGCCCATCGGCATGGCCATCCTGCGCGAGGTGCTGCCCCGGGAACGCGTCGACCGTTCCGTCGCGATTCTCAGTTCGACTCTCGGCATCGGTACCGCCGTCGGAATCCCCTTCGCCGCCGCGATCGTCCAGTTCGCCGACTGGCACCTGCTCTTCTGGGTGACTGCGGCGATCGGGGCAGGGGTCGCCGTCGCAGCGTGGTTCGTCATCCCGGAATCCGACAGCCGAACGGGCGGACGTTTCGACGTGGTGGGGGCCGCTGGATTGTCTGCGGCGCTGATCTGCCTGCTGGTGCCCATCACTCAGGGAAGCTCGTGGGGATGGACTAGCCCGGCGGTGCTGTCGATGTCGGTGTCGGCAGTGATCCTGTTCGGGATCTGGGGCGTGCAGCAACTGCGCAACCGCAATCCGCTCGTCGACCTTCGTGTCGCCGCTCGCCGGTCGGTTCTCACACCGCACCTGTCCGCGCTTCTCGTCGGATTCGCGTTCTACGGGAACACCCTCATCACCACTCAACTGCTGCAGGCACCTCGGGGCGAGGGTGCGGGCTACGGACTGACCATCCTCCAGGCCGCCGCCTGCCAGCTCGCGGCAAGCGTCGCCATGATGATCTTCGCCATCGTGGCGTCGCGGATCACCGAGCGGTTCGGCCCCAAGGTGACGATCATGGTCGGTGCGCTGTTCCTGCTTGCCGGCTACGGCATCCACGCCGTGCCGGACAAGCCGCTGTGGCTGGTGGTGGGCGCGATCTTCGTCGCGGCGATCGGCACGTCGCTCGTGTACTGCACGCTGCCGGTCCTGATCCTCGGAGCAGTACCCCTGGAACAGAACGCGGCAGCCAACGGCGTCAATGTGCTGCTGCGCACGGTGGGTAGCACGGTGTGCAGCGCGGTCGTCGCCGCGGTCCTCGCAGCGCACGCGTTCGCGGGCGGCGTGAGCACCGCCGGATTCGTCATCGCCTATCTGGTCTGCGCGGGGTGTGCGGTCGTCGTGTTCGCTTCCGCGTTCGCCCTGCCGTCACGACATGCACGGCGACCCCGCCCGGCGATGGTGTGACCTTCGACGGACGGGGCGTTCGCGCTGCAGGGTTCGTACGAACGGGGTTCGTGCAGATCGGGGTCGGGTGCAGAGCAGGGTTGTTCAGTTCTCCAGGCCGAGGTCGCGCGGACGGTAGCCGAGCGGGTAACCCGGGTACGTCCGATTCGACGGATTTTTCGCAGACAGCGACGTCCGCCGCTTGGGGAGCCGCCGGACGACGGCGGACCGTGCGCGCAGCGCGCCCTCGACAGTCTTGCGCATCCGCGGAGAACCCTTGGGGAATCCGAACGCCGTGGCCATCCGATCGTCGATCAGGGAGTACACGACCTTCGCGACCCCACCACGAAGCGGTTTCGGATACCACGATTGGAACAGCCGGAGCGTATAGGTGCCGATCGCATGGTTGTCGTCGCTGTAGGCGAACTTGGTGCGTTCGTACTCTTCCTTGAAGCGGTAGTACTCCTGGAAGGTCTCCGGAATGTCCTTGATACCCATGCGGATACCGACCTGCCGGTAGAAGTGGAACGACGCGAGGCGCTCGTTCGGGTGCAGCCGCCGCCACCCGTACCTGTCGATCCAGTCGAGCGGGTCGTAGACGAACGTCGACAGCACGTACAGCATGTCGTCGTTGTCGATCGAGTACTTGCCGTGCATGCGGTTGATGTTGCGCAGCGACTCGCGTCCACGTTCGGCGTCGTACCCGTGCTCGACGAGTTCGGCCATCAGAAGCGCCGTGTCGTCGTACCGCTTCTGCGGCCGCTTCTCGAATTCACCTGTGCGGGCGAGAAGTTCGGACACTGTGGGCACACAATACGTACGGAAAAGTGCGAACTCGAGGGCTCGCTGGTAATCCCAGGGGAATTCGTAGCCGGCGCTGATCCGGAGGATGTCCTGGTGCTGCGTCACCGGGTCGAGCTTCTCGATGACCTTGACCCAGCCCATCCGTCCCCGTTGTGGTCGAGGATCGGGATTCGGCGGCGGGAAGGCGGTCGCCTTCTCGATCCGTGCTTCGGGGCCCGCCGTGACGGCCGCCTTGCGAGTCCGGGTGCGCGGGGGTGTGGTCGTCATGGGATCACCTTCCGTGCATGTACTTGAGCATGAGTTCGGAGATCCGGAGATCACGTGCCGGCCGCTCCAGACTCATCAACTTGAGCGGCGAGCTGAACCGCTCCACCGTGACGGACTTGGGCCGGCTGAACTCGCGGAGGCCGTCGGCGCCGTGGATGCGCCCGAAGCCCGACTCGCCGACACCACCGAACGGCAGCGACGCGATCGCAGCGAAGCCGAGGACGGAGTTCACCGAGACCATGCCGTTGCGCAGGCGCTCGGCGAGTTCGCGTCCCTTGGACTTGTTGCCGATGAAAATCGATGCGCCGAGACCGTATTCGGTGCCGTTGGCGCGGTCGACGGCCTCGTCCAGGTTGCGGACCTTGTTGACCACGACGGTGGGTCCGAACGTCTCCTCGCAGACCGCCGTGGAGGTTTCGGGAACGTCGGTGAGGATGACCGGTTCGATGACCAGGCCCTGGATCGAATCGAGGCCGCCGAGTACGGCTTTGCCACCGCTCGCGAGGGCGTCCTCGATGTGGCCGCGCACAACGTCCACCTGACGCGGCAGAGTCATGGGGCCGTACGTCGAATCGGAGTCGCCACCGGGCTTCGCGCGCGCGACCGTCGCGGTCAGCTTGTCGAGGAAATCCCGGTACACGGGTTCTTCGACGTAGATCCGCTCGACACCCGCGCAGGTCTGTCCGGCGTTGCCGAATGCGCCGAATGCTGCGAATTCCACTGCCTTGTCGATGTCGGCGTCGGCCGCGACGATCATGGCGTCCTTGCCACCGCACTCGGCGACGAGCGGGGTCAGGGTCTCCGCGCATGCGGCCATGACCTTGCGCGCGGTGGGCCCGGAACCGGTGAACGCGACCTTGTCGACGCCCGAACGGACCAGTGCCGAACCGGTTTCACCGAGACCGGTGATCACCTGGAAGACCGGCTGGGTGGGGGAGATCGAATTCCACTTGTCCTCGAGCCACTTTCCGACGCCCGGAGTCAGTTCGCTCGGCTTGAAGACGACTGCGTTGCCCGCAGCCAGCGAGTAGGCGATCGAGCCCATCGGTGTGTAGACGGGATAGTTCCACGGTCCGATGGCACCGACGACCCCGAGCGGCTTGTACTCGAGGGTGGCGGCCTGGTTGAAGCTCGCGATACCCGACGGGACCTTGCGCGGACGAAGGACCTTCTTCGCGTTCTTCGCTGCCCAGTCGAGGTGTTCGACCGCGAGCATCACTTCGAGGAATGCGTCGCCGTACGGCTTGCCGGTCTCCTTCGAGACGACGGAGGCGAGGGACGTGGCGTCGGAGGCGATGGCCTTCTTGAATTCGAGCAGCCATTCGCGGCGACCGCGGAATCCCTGTGCCTCCCACCAACGTGCGGCGATACGTGCCCGGTCGACGGCGGCGGCGACCTCGGCAGCATCGGCGATCGGATATTCGGCGATCACCTCGCCGCTGCGGGGGTCGAGGCTGGCGAAGGTCTCGGCGTTTTCCGCAGTGGGAACCGTCTTCGCGGCAGCCGCGTCCGACGTCTCCGAGGTGCTGAGATTCTGAGTCATTGGTCGCTACTTCCTGTGGACCGCATCAAATATATTTGATGTGATAGCTGTAGTGGACATCACATTAGGCGCTGTCGCGGTGATTGGACAACCCCTGTGTGCAGTTGTTCGGACTACTCCAGGAGACGATATGTCGGCACCCACGCCCAGCCCCGACACGGCCAGCGAACGGAACGGGATCCGGCCCCGCACAGGGTTGTCGATGCGTCGGCGACCGCAGCTGTCCGACGAGGTCGCGGGCCACCTGCGCAGCTCGATCATGTCGGGTGCACTCCGGCCCGGCGACTTCATCCGGCTCGACGAGACGGCGGCCGAACTCGGGGTCAGTGTCACCCCTGTCCGTGAAGCGCTGCTCACATTGCGTGGGGAGGGGATGGTCGAGTCTGCGCCGAATCGTGGGTACCGGGTGTCGCCCCTGAACCGGTCCGACATCGACGACATCTTCTGGTTGCAGGGACAGATCGCCGTGGAGTTGGCCCTGCGCGCGGTGGACCGGGTGACTGCGGAGGATCTCGTCCGGCTCGCCGAATTCAACGAGCGGTTGCGACAGCTCGTCGCCCTTCCCGGCGGCGTCGCGCCCGACGTCGAGCGCATCGCCGACGCGGAGTTCGATTTCCATCGTGAGGTCAACCGTATCGCCGACAGTCCCAAGCTTGCCTGGTTCCTCAACAACGCCGCACGTTCCATCCCGTATCGCCTGTATGCGCGCGACGCCGGGTGGGGCACGAAGGCGGTCGCGGCGCATTCCAAACTCATCGAGGCGATGCGGGTTCGCGACCACAACGAGGCGATCACGCAAACCCTGGTTCAGTTCGACGATGCGGCAGCACGATTGGTCGAGTATCGGCGACGTGTGGTGGTGGGCGGTCAGGATTCGCAGGACGGGCACTTGCCTATCTGAACACGGGTGTGCACAATTCGGGTCATCGTGCTGCACCCGTAAACCCCCATCAGGAGATCCTCATGGTGACCCGCACCGAAGAGCGTTTATCTCGCGTCGCCGCAGAACCACGTCCCGCCCCGCCGGGTTCCGTCGACCTCGCTGATTTCGTCGGTGAATCCATGCTGCTCCTCGGAGCGGGGGCTACCGTTCTCCTGCAACTCGCCCTGCGGGGCGTCGGTCACGGGGTTGCCGACCACAGCACCACGCTGGTGCGGCCGCTCGACCGTTTGCGGACCACGATGACATACGTCTACGCGGTCACTCTCGGCACGCCCGAGGAGAAGCGGCAGATCGTCCGCATGGTCAACAGGGCCCACGTTCCGGTCAATTCGGAGACGTACAACGCATTCGATCCGGAACTCCAACTCTGGGTTGCGGCCACGCTGTACCGCAACGGTGCGGAGATGTACTCGCGGGTATTCGGCGAACCGAGCGAGGCCGACCTCGAGCACCTGTACCACCAATCGTCCGTCTACGGAACGGCTCTCCAGGTCAAGGAAGACATGTGGCCGTCCACCCGCGCCGAGTTCGAGGCGTACTGGGCCGAGATGACCGCCTCGGTCGAAGTCGACGCCAAGGTGCGAACGTTCACCCGCAACCTGCTCACCGGCGGGGACGCCCCGGTCGCCGTCCGTGCGGTGATGCCCCTGCAGAGGTTCATGACGATCGGGCTTCTCCCGCAACGGTTGCGTGAGGAGTTCGGGCTTCCCTGGAGCCGGCGCGACCAGCGGCGATTCGACCTCTTCTGGAAAGTCTTTCCGCCCGTCTATCGTGCCGTCCCGAGAGCGATCCGGCAGTTGTCCGCAACGTACTACCTGCACGACATGAGGCGCCGGATGGCAGCGCACGGGCACCTCATCTGACGCAGACGAGAACGACGTGACCGCGACCAGGTTCGGTCACGTCGTCGCTGTCGGGGCGTGGAGCAGCAGTCAGATCGCTACGTCGCGTTCGAGGCCGAACCAGTAGTGTTCGCCGCCGTCGAACACGAGCTTGCCCTTCCCGTTCATGACTCCGATGACTGTGTCGTCGTCGACCTTCTTGAAGTGGTCGAAGACAGGCATGCCGTCGTACACCATGGAGGCGGTGACCTCGCCGCGGAACACGATCTCCCAAAGGCTTGCTTCCCCGCGACCGGTCTCTTTGTCGGAGAACAGCTCTCCGTCCTCTCTTCGGCATACCAGGGGTTGCGCCTCGCTCGCGGAGACGAACGACTTGCCGTACCAGCCCGATGCCGCGAGGAGTCCGTGGGTGCGATGCCCGGTGTCGAAACTGAATCCCTTCCAACGGTATCCGACCAGATCCTCGACCTTTGCCGGCGTGAGATGCGCCCACAACGCGTCGAGTTCACGCGGGTCGATCAGTTCGGTGCGGGCGCGCAGGTCCGCGACTTGCCGAACCACGTCCATGTCTTCTCCTGTCAGTTGCCGAAGGTCAGAACAGCCTTGACGACCTCGCCGGAGCGCACGGCGCCGAGAGCGTCGTCGAGTTTCGTGAGGTCGAACGTGCGTACCAGTTTCTCGACCGGGAAACGGCCCTCGCGCCACAGGTCCGCGAGTTCGGGGAGGAAGCGATGCGGATCGACGTCGCCCTCGATCACGCCGGTCAGCGTGCGCCCGTTGAGCAGATGCGTCTGATCGACCGTGATCGGATTGCGGCCCGCCCGCAAGCCGAGTGTCGCGCACACTCCGGGGCTCCCCAGCGACGACATGTCCTGCCGAACACCCGATTCGGACCCGACCGATTCGACCGCGTAGTCGGCTCCACCGCCGGTGAGCCGACGGA
>JAEZDV010000119.1 GCA_023417985.1 Actinomycetes bacterium
CCTCCCCCCGGCCGGCTCGGGGTTTGGTACGCGGCCATCTCCTGACTCTGGCGACGGTGTGCGCGGCGATGCTCGGCACGCACCTCCCCGGATTCGTTGAGCTTGCGTTCCTCGTCGGATTCCGGAAACACCGGCGGGACCTGCGTGGGGCGCCCGCCGTCGTCGATGGCCACGAAGGTCAGGAAGGCGGTCGCGGCGATGCGACGGTCGCCGCTGCGGAGGTCTTCCGCAGTCACCTTCACGAACACCTCCATCGAGCTGCGGCCGGTCCAGGTGACGAAGGACTCGAGGCACACCGAGTCGGACTGATGCACGGGTGCGAGGAACGCCACAGAGTCGGTGGAGGCGGTCACGACGGATGCGCGGCTGTGGCGGGTGGCCGAGATCGAGGCCGTCATGTCGATATCGCTCATCAGCTTCCCGCCGAACAGCGTGTTGTGATCGTTGACGTCGTTGGGAAAGACCCTGCTGGTCTTGACAACTCGTGATTCTCTGCAGGTTTTTGCTTCCACGGGGATCCTTTCGAGGGTGGGACCTGCAGGATCTCTGCCGATCGCACCCATCCAGCGTACGACGGTCGCCGCGATCATCGTTTCTACGGCCGCCGCTCGGATGCCCGATCGTGGTGCTCGATGATCTTCGTCAGCATGGCGACGAGTTGCTCGCGCTCACCGTCGTCGAGTGGGGCGAACGCTTCGTCCTGCACGACGGTGAGCACGTGCTCCAACTCGGCGAGCCGGTCGCGGCCCTTCCGCGTGATGCTGACGATGTTGCGCCGTCGGTCCCGCGGGTCGGAAGCGCGCCGGACGTACATCCGGTCGGCCAGCGCATCGATGCACGCCACGACGTCGCTGCGATCCAGACCGCACCTGCGCCCGAGATCCACCTGGCTGGACGGACCGAATTCGTCGAGGGCGGAAAGCATCCGGTAGTGATGGCCGCGCGCACCCGTGGCGTCGAGACGATCGAACACCACTCGGTGCACCCGCATCGCCGACTGCGTCAGCAGAAAGCTGGGGAGGTGGTCGAGCCGGGTCGGCACCGGAAAGTCGTCGGGCTCGGACATTGGTGCACCTGCCTGAGGTCTGTGGTCTGGGTTGTCGGTGTCGGTGTCGCTGCCGACGCGTGACTCGTCGCTGTCCGGACGGCGGTGATCAGTGACGGCGGTGATCGGTGACCGCGGTACGTGGACCACGGCGCGGGACCGCCGAATAGCCTCCGGATGCGACGAGCAGCCGGATCGCTCGATAACGATGCGGGCGAAGGGGTTCGAGGTACTCGACCATGCCGGCGTCGTCGAGCGGCTCGCCGAGCAGCGCCCAGCCCACGACTGTGGCGAGGTGATAGTCGCCGACCGACAGTGCGTCGGCGTCGCCGAATGCGCGCTGTGCGACCTCGGCGGCGGTCCACACCCCGACACCGGGCACGGTGCGCAGTGCTTGCCGCGCCCGAGCGGCGTCGCGGTCGACGAGCCTCTCGAGCGATTCGGCCGACTGTGCGCACCGCACGATGGTCTTGGCCCTCGCCGGGTCGACGTTCGCGCGATGGAATTCCCACGACGGAATCCGCCGCCAGACCTCCGCGCTCGGCGGCACCCGCATCCCTTGCGGGGCGGGCCCGGGCGCTGGTTCACCGAACCGCGTGACGAGGTGGCGCCACGAGGCGAAGGCCGCGATCCCGTGCACGCGTTGTTCGAGGATCGCGGGGACGAGCGACTCGAGGACGCGGCCGGTCCGGGTGATGCGGAGTCCGGGCATCCGGCGCTGGGCCTCGGCGAGCGCGGGATGAGCAGGAGCGAAACCCGAGGCGTCGTCGTGGGCACCGAGCAGCGCGGGCAGCCGACCGAGCAGTTCAGCCGAGCCCGGGCCCCACGCGAGGCACCGGGCGGAATCGGATCCGGCCTGCACGATCCGGCAGGTCACCGGCCCGGACTCCATCCGGGACACCCGCCACACGGCACCGCCGTCGCGACGGTGACAGGGGTCGGAGGGGCCGTGCTGGAGCGGGCGGAGGGTTTGAGCGACGTCGACGGGCCCGGGCACCCTCACCAGAGTGTCGACAGGTGCGGCATCGTTGACGGACGCGGTCACCGACTCACCGTACCTCTGCACCTGTGAGTCTTCTGTGACGGCCGCGACAGTTTCCCGGTGTCGGACGGAAAGGCTATGGTCGGCGACATGATCATCGTGAGCACCGACGGATCCTGCCTGCGTAATCCGGGCGGCGCCATCGGATGGGCGTGGGTCAATCACGAGGGGCCGAGCGCATCGGGGGGTGAACGCTCGGGTACCAATCAGATCGCCGAGCTGCGCGCCGTGCTCGAGGCCCTGCGCGCGCATCCGGGGGCCGAGCCCATGATCATCGAATCCGACTCGCAGTACGCCATCAAGTGTGCGTCCGAGTGGCTGCCCGGCTGGAAGCGCAAGGGCTGGAAGACGTCCACCGGGTCGCCGGTGAAAAACATCGAGCTCGTGCGGGCGATCGATCGCGAACTCGTCGAACGCGTAGGTCCGGTGCGGTTCCGATGGGTACGCGGGCACGTGGGCAACCACTTCAACGAAGTGGCCGACACGCTGGCCGGTGAGGCCGCACGCGAGATCGCGGCCCGTCCCGGACCCATCGAGATTCCCGACCCACTGCCCCGTTCGGTGGCGCGGGCCGGCGCCGTGCGAGTCCAGGACGCCGAACTCACATTGTTCTGACGGGTCCGCGGCGGCACTCCCGCCCGGACGGGCTCGGGTACGGTCACCGCATGAGCGAGGCCGACCAGATCGCGCGCTTCCGGCGGGAGCACGGCATCGACGCATTCGTCGACGTACACACCCACTTCATGCCCGCCAACGTCATGGACAAAGTGTGGGCGTATTTCGATTCGGCGGGACCGCTGCTGGGGCGGCACTGGCCGATCTCCTACCGGAGCAGCGAAGACGAGCGGGTCGCACAACTCCGGGCGTTCGGGGTGCGGTACTTCACGTCGATGGTGTACCCCCACAAGCCCGACATGGCGGCGTGGCTCAACTCGTGGGCGGCCGAGTTCGCCGCGCGCACTCCCGGGTGCCTCCACACCGCGACCTTCTACCCCGAGCCCGGGGCGGGGGTGTACGTCGCCGCCGCGCTCGACGGGGGTGCGAGGGTCTTCAAGTCGCACGTGCAGGTCGGCGACTACACGCCACTCGACCCGATGCTCGACGAGGTGTGGGGGCTACTCGAGGATGCCGCGGTGCCGATCGTGGTGCACTGCGGATCGGGGCCGGCGCCCGGAGCTCACACCGGGCCGGGTCCGATGGCAGAACTGTTACGCCGGTATCCGCAACTGACTGTGATCGTCGCGCACATGGGGTTGCCCGAGTACGTCGATTTCCTCGATCTCGCGGAGAAGTACGAGCGGGTGCACCTCGACACGACGATGGCGTTCACCGATTTCGTCGAGGAGGACTCGCCCTTTCCGCGTGATGCCCTGCCGCGACTCGGCGAACTGCGTTCGAAAATACTGCTGGGCACCGACTTTCCCAATATCCCCTACAGCTACCTCCATCAACTCGATGCGCTCGCGCGGGTCGCGCCGGATTCGGACTGGCTGCGGGAGGTCTGTCACGACAACGCGGCCGCGCTGTTCGGACTCGATCAGCGCGACCGCTCGTCGGACGCCGGGTGACGACCCCGGCTCCTGCTGTTCCTAGACGTTCACGTCACGTCGCCGGATCTTGCCGGTCGCATTGCGGGGCAGCGCGTCGCGGGTGATCCGCCAGTGTGCGGGCACCTTGTAGTAGGACAGGCGCTCCGCGCAGAAGTCGCGCAGTTCCTGTTCGCTCGCGTCTTGGCCGGAATGCAGCACGACCACCGCTGCCACTTCCTGGCCCAGGTCTTCGTGGTCGACGCCGATCACCGCGCACTCCTGAACGGCGGGATGCTCGTCGAGGATCTGCTCGATCTCGGTCGGGTACACGTTCTCCCCGCCGCGCAGGATCAGATCCGACCGGCGTCCCGTGAGCCGGAGCCGGCCGTGTTCGAGGACTCCGAAATCGCCGGTGCGCAACCAGCCGCCCTCGGTGATCGCGGCGGCGGTGGCGGCCTCGTCCTCCCAGTAGCCGAGCATCACGAACGGGCTGCGTACGCAGACTTCGCCTTCGACGCCGTCGGGAACCTTTTCACCCAGGGGATCGCGGATCTCCATCGCAACGGTGAGGATCGGGCTTCCGAGGGTGCCGGGGAACGCCTCGAGTTCGCCTGCCGTGGCGACCGCGACGGCGGTGCTGCATTCGGTGAGACCGTAGCTGTCCACCAGCGCCCGATCCGCGAAGGGGAACTTCTCGCGCAGTCGCTTCTTGAACGCGGGAGACGAGGGTGCGGACGCCAGCGCGAACGCGGTGAGAGACGACAGGTCGTAGCGGTCGGTGTCCTCGTGTTCGAGCATGCGCGCCGCCATGGTCGGCACGGCGCCCCAGTTGGTGACCTTCTCGCGCTCGATCAGCGTGAAGACCTGATCGATATCGAAGCGGCCCTCGGTCATGACCACGGCGCTGCCCGTCGCCAGGCGCGGTACGGCGAGGTTGTGGAGGCTCGCGATGTGGAACAGCGGTGACGTGAGCAGATACCGGTTGTCGCTCGGTACGGAGTCGTCGTAGCTACCTCCGTACATGTGTGTGACCAGTGCGTCCGAGTAGCGGTGGTAGTCCGCCACGGCCAGCAGGTTGCGCTGCGAATGGAGCGCCCCCTTGGGGCGGCCGCTCGTCCCACTGGTGAAGAGGATGACGGCGGGGTCGTCCTCGTCGACGTCGGCGGTGGGGAGGTCCGCGCCTGCCCCGGCGGCGACGAGACGGGGCAGGTCGTCCTCGACGGTGAGAAGCGTGAAGCCGGAAACCTCGGCCTTGGCCAGCACTTCGGCGCGTTTCGCGTCGGCGACGACGATCTTCGGTCGCACCATGCCGATGCCGTGCTCGAGTTCGGACGGCGTCCACCACGAGTTGAGACCCACCGCGACCGCACCGAGACAC
>JAEZDV010000325.1 GCA_023417985.1 Actinomycetes bacterium
CTGGTGGCCCAGGCGGTCACCCAGCCCCTCGGTGAAGAGCGCACCCGCCTGGGTGTGGAGGCGGTCGCGGCGTGGAACGAGACCATGGGATCGATTCCGCTGGTGGACACCGGCATCGCGTATGTCGCGGCCGAGGGTACCTGCGGACTCGCCACATACCCCTATCTCGCGCCGCTCGCCTACCGCCTGTCGCCCTGCTGAATGCAGGACCGGCACCAACGCGACGAAAGAAAACGACAATGACTGATCGAACCGTCATCGTGCGTACCGCAGACCTGGCTTGGGTGCCTGTGCCCAACGCCCCCGGATTGTTCACCAAAGTGCTCCGCACACGTCCCGGAGGCGGGCGCACCGCCCTCCAGAGGATCGACACGAACGAGGGCTACATGCCCCCGACCCGTGCCCACTTCCACAACGTCTACGAAGAGATCATGTGTGTGAAGGGAGCCATGAGCTTCGACTCGGTGATGTGGCTCGAACCGGTCGACTACGTCTACCACCCGCCGCGCACGGTCCACGGCTTCATGAGCGCGCTGAAGGAGGAGGCCTGGTTCCTGTCCCGGGTGGGCGGCACCCTCGATTTCAATTACATCGACGAACCGCTCGCCCGCGAGGCGTACGCGGTCGGCCGGTATCCGGAGACGAGACCGCTCGTCTACGCACCTCAGCCACTCGGAAGTGAGCAGGGGGGCGACGGAGTCAAGGCGGTTCAGCTGAGTGTCGACGCGGCCAGCGGCGCGGGCAGCCGGGTGGTGGAGCTGCCCGCGGGCGCCGGCTACGACCCCGGGGGCAACCAATACGCGGACGTCGAGTTCTTCGTGGTGACGGGAGCCGTGACCTACAGGGGCAACCACCTGGAGGAAGGAACGTTTGTGTTTTCGCCCGGGCGGTCCGCTGAGGCGGAGCCTCTCGTCGCCGCCGCCGGAGGTGCCGTCGTGTACGTGACCGTCCTTCCGAAGGAGGACGACGATGCGTAAGGCCGTGATTACCCGCCCCGGTGTCGTCGACATCGTGGACGTACCCATCCCCACCATCACCGAGAACCAGGTTCTGGTACGTGTGCTTCGGTTCTCGCCCTACGGCACCGACATCGAGATCGCCGCAGCCCGTGAGTCCCGCTATCTGCGGAACTCCTATCCCATCGGATTCGGTGTGGACTTCGCAGGGGTCGTCGAACAGGTTGGTGCCGCAGTCGAGCGCTGGTCGGTCGGCGACCCCGTCACCGCGACGGGACTACCGGCGTGCGGGACGTGCCGGATGTGTCTGGCCGGACGGACGAATCTGTGCCGCGGATTCATCGCCGGTGACTTTCCCCGCCAGGAAGTCGCACAGGAGTACATCGCTGTAGACGCATCGCATCTCACCCGGATTCCCCTCGGCGTGGAGCTCGACGACGCGGCGATGCTGTCCGGAGTCATGACGGCGGTCAACGGTTTCGACCTCGTCCGAGCCGGGAACGGTGAGGACTGCGTCGTGGTCGGTCTGGGCGCGATGGGATCGGCGGCGGTGGCGGTCGCTGTGGCCATCGGTTGCCGTGTCATCGGAGTCGGTGTGGGAGAGGAGAACCGGCGTATGGCACGCGAACTGGGCTGCCACGAGGTCATCGACGTCCCCGAACACAACTTCCCGATCCGCGACCTGGTACATGAGGTCTCGCCGGACGGCCCGTCGCTGGTCTACGAATCCACTTGCAGCGATTGGGGTATCGCCCAGTCGTTTGAGGTGTGCGGATACGGCGGTCGCGTTGCCCTCCTGGGCGGAGGGACGGTGCCCGTCGACGGGTGGGCGATGATCGAGCGGGAACTGACGGTCGTCGGCGTCCGCGCGGCCCCGAACAAGGAGAAGTCGCTGCAACTGCTGGAGCAGGCTTCCGTAGACCTGAAACCCACAATTGCGCGACGGATCACGCTCGAGGACCTCCCTGTGGTCTTCGACGGATGGATCAATCGGACCCCGGATCGGGTGAGAGGGAGGGTGATGGTGGATGTCGCAAACAGTTGATCGAACTGCTATACCCGCATACCTGGCACCGGACGTCCCCGAGGCGTCCCCGGCGTCCACGCCCAGCGGCCCTTCCGGGCTCCGTGCGTGGCGGCGGCTGCCCTGGGGGGCGCGCTACTTCCTCGGACGTCTCGCTCTCGTGCCGGCGACCCTGTTTGGGCTCTGCACTCTGGCCTTCGGTCTGGTCAATCTGATCCCGAGCAATCCTGCGGGCGTCCTGCTCGGCGACTTCGCGACGCCCGAGGAGATCGCCCGGGTCAACACGGAACTCGGCCTCGACCAGAGTCTCTGGGCCCGCTACGTGGAGTTCCTGAAGGCGCTGGCAAGTGGCTCCCTGGGAGAGTCCTACTTCACCGGCGAGTCCGTCACGGCCGCACTCGGGGCCCGCGTGGCGTCGACACTGGAACTCGTCGTCGGCGCCTGGATCGTCGCCCTCGTGCTCGGTACCGCCCTCGGCGTGGCCATGGCGTATTGGAGGTCGCCGGTCGGACGTTCGTCGATCAGCACGGGCGTCGCGTTGATCCAGGCGATTCCGGACTTCGTCCTGGGCATTCTGGGCAGTCTCGTGTTCTTCTACTTCCTCGGTGCGCTGCCGCTCCCGCTGGGGCAGCTCCCGATGACGGCGGCGTCACCTTCCCCCGTTACCGGCGCAGCCTTTCTGGATGCCGTGCTCATCGGCGACTGGAGCTTGGCAGGTGCGGCCGCACAGCAGATGGTCCTGCCGATCGCGGCGCTCGGGGTCTCCGGAAGCGTCGTGTTCGCCCGCGTGGTGTATGCGGCGGCATCCGAGGTCTTCGCGTCGTCGCATACAGCGTTCGCCCGTGCCCGTGGGCTCAGTGAACCGACCGTCGTCCGCCTCGCCGTGCGTGCCTCGCTCCTGCCTGCGGTGGCGGCGAGCGGCATCGTCGTAGGTGGTCTGATCGGCGGCAGTGCGGTGGTCGAGGTCGTCTTCAACTGGCAGGGACTCGGCCAGTGGGGCGCCGAGGGCGCGCTCGAAGCCGACATTCCGGTGCTAGAGGGGTACATCATTGCCGGCGCGGGCTTGGCACTGCTCGCGTACATCGTCGCCGACATGTCCATGTACTGGCTCGATCCGAGAGTGCGGGTGAAGAGATGAAACGTCCCAACTGGAGTGTCGTCGCCGCCTTCGTCGTGGTAGCAGGATTCCTGCTGGCAGGCTTCGGCCCCCTGCCCTTCGACCCGCGGGAACCACACCTCGAGGCGATCCTGATGGGTCCCGGCCCCACCCACTGGTTCGGAACGGACCGCAGCGGCCTCGACGTGTTCTCCGTGACACTCGCTGCGACAGCGGAAATCCTGCCCATTGCGCTGGCTGGGACGCTGGTCGGTGGAGTGCTCGGCGTCGTCCTGGGCGCCCTGGCGGCCTCGGTCCTGTCGAACGGGGCGTCGGGTGCATCCGGCCGTGGCGAATGGCTCCTTCGCCTGCTCGACATGATGCAGGCGCTGCCCGTCGCCGTCCTGATGATCATCGTGGTCGGTATCGGGGGGCGGGGCACCAACGTAGCCGGGGTGATCGCCGCCCTCGCACTGGTCAACATCCCGTTGTTCGCGAAGGTCACCTATGCTCAGGCGCTGTCGGTGGTCCACGAACCGTACGTCGTCGCGGCGCGCGGATATGGAGCCTCTCGAACGCGAATCGCGTTGCGGCACATTCTTCCTGGTGTTTCCGGCATCATTGCGAGCCAATTCTCACTGTCGGTCGGCAACGCGATCATTGCCCTCGCCGCACTGGGTTTTCTGGGAATCGGCATCGCGCCGCCCGACCCGAGTTGGGGCGAACTCATCCGGCAGGGCTCGGAGGAGGTGGCCAGCGGAGTGTGGTGGCTCCTGGTATTCCCGACGGCAACGATCTGCGCGCTCGTCCTGGCACTGAACGCGCTGGCACGTCGACTCTCGAACAGTAAGGGGATCGCTCATGCCTGAGTCCGCAGTGCTCGGCACGCCGCGAGGAGGTCTCGGCACAAAGACGGAGCCAGTGCTCTCCATCTCGCACCTGAACGTCACCTATCCAGGACAGAAGCCCGGCAGTGGCGCCGTGGAAGACGTGTCGATCGACCTGCACCGTGGCGAGATCGTCGCCGTGGTGGGGGAGTCCGGGTCCGGTAAGTCCACGCTGGTCCGCTCCGTGATCCGGCTTCTGCCGGCATCGGCCGACATCAGGGGAACGATCGGTGTCGTCGCACGAGACGGCAGCCGGTACGATGACCTGCTCGCGCTTCCGGACCGGACGTTGCGCCGGATTCGCGGCTGCGTCGTCGGATTCGTCCCCCAGAGCACGTCCGGGGCGTTGAACCCGGTGATCTCGATCCGCCGCCAGTTCGAACTCACCCTGCGCTCCGAGCGGATGGGCAAAAAGGAGATCAGGGAACGGGCTGTCGAAGCGTTGTTCGATGCCGGGGTCCGGGACTTCGACACAGTGTGGCAGGCCTACCCCCACGAACTGAGTGGTGGTCTGGCCCAACGGGTTGTGATCGCGCTGGCCATCTGCAAACGACCCAGTGTCCTGCTAGCCGACGAACCCACGACCGCCCTGGACCCGATCGTCCAGGCCGACGTGCTTGCCCGCCTGCGGCACACCGTGATGGAGACCCGTTCGACGGCACTGCTGATCACCCACGACCTCGGCGTGGCGGCACGCTACGC